>NZ_JBEXHW010000058.1:0-24874 GCF_040608235.1 Streptomyces sp. NPDC005202
CCAGCCCACGATCGACTACGTCGCACGTCGCACGGCCGAAGGCAAGACGAAACAGGAGATCATCCGCTGCCTCAAGCGCTACCTGGCCCGAGAGACCTACCAGATGATCAAGGCAAGGACACAACCCGCCTCAGCGGCTTGACGAACTATAGGAGCGTCAACGCGCTGGCCGAGTCGTTCTTCCAGGGCTTGAAGCGGGAGTTGATGCATCAGCGCAAATGGGACAGCAAGCACGAGGCCCGACTGGAACTGTTCCGCTGGCTGTCCTACTACAACCGCCGACGACGCCACTCGGCGTTGAAGTACCTCACACCCGTCGAGTTCGAACAACGTCTGATCAACTCAGGTAGCCTCGACCTCGCCGCATGAAACCCGGTGTCCACGCCCGGGGTGCAACCTCATTCCTGGCGGTCACGCGAGAGCTGGTATGCGGACCAGTTCGTAGGCGAAGCTGACCGTTTCGGTGAGGTGGCCGTCGGTTGTGTGGCGGCTGAGGCGGGCGGTGAGGTCGGCGTCGAACTCGGCGGCGTGGTCCGCGAGCACTGGGGGCGGCAGGAACGATGTCGACCGGATGTGTCCGGCGAGTTCACCGATCCTCCAGTGGTGCTCGACGGTGAACTCGTGGCGTGCGGCGGGCTCGAACCCAGCACGGGACAGTACTTCGTGGTCAGGGTCCTGCTGCCTTGGCTGCTCCCAGCCTGGCGGAACGCGGCCGGATGCGCCGAGGGCGTTCTGCCATGTGCGCAGCATGCTGTCGAGCGCCCGCTGCCAGTCCTGGGGGCCTCCCCACGGGGAGGTCGACCAGCACAGCGCGAGGCTGCCGCCGGGCTTGAGCCAAGCGTAGGCGCGCTGGGCGACCAGATCACGGTGTAGCCGGTGGAAGGCATTGCCGATGACGATCAGCTCGAAACTGTCTGGTCCGGCGTGCACATCCTCGGCCCTGGAGGTGACTGTCCGGATGTGGGCTGCGCCAGCGGCGATCGTCTCCACGGCCTTCAGGACGGACGTGTAGTCATAGACGTTGTGGGCAACGTGGTTGCGGCGGGCGCGCGGCGCTGACCAGGCACGGTGTCCGGAAGCCGCGCAGGCCGCAGTCGGGGTGGGCATCGGGGGCGACCGAGGGGGCGACGTGGTCGAGGAACCCGCACCACTCGTCGTAGTTGATCACCAGCATCGTCCGTTCCCAGGCCGGGCCGGAGGTGACGGCGTTGTAGACCTGGTTGAGGAACGACTGCCCGGCCCGAATGTCCGCGTGCGGGTGGTCGTCCGCCGAGCTGCCGGTGCCCTCGTCGAGGAACTTCGGGTCGACGAAGGAGACCTTGTACTTCGAGCCCCACAGCGCGGTGAAGGGCACGTCGTAGTAGTAGTAACGCCCGCGCAGACCGGCGTCCCGGAGGCGGTCCCAGATCGTGGGCAGCGTGCAGGCCGGGTGGAGTTGTGGATGCGGTCCGTCTGGGCCGCGTGCTGGGAGAAGCGGTTCGGGCAGGTCCAGGCCGTGATCGCGGAGAAGTAGCGGTCGCAACTCGTCCAGTACGGTGCCGCCGTCGAAACGAACAAGGCGATAGCTGTCTCCCGTTTCACGTTCGGAGGCAACAGGAAGCGGACGAGATTGTTGAGGCGGCCCACCCCGGACGGGGAAGAGCCTCGGTCGGCCAAGTCATGGTTGTCCGACATGAGGCAGCCCCTTTGAGCGGCTCCTTCGAGAGGGTCCCGACGCGGACTCCCTGACGACGGCCGCGAATCGGTGGGCGAGTGGCTGCCAGGTCGTGGCGAGGAGGCGTTCGTGTTCCGCGATGGCGGCCACGACGGCTGCCGGGTCGATGCCTGCGGCGGCCAGCGCGGGCTTGTGCTCCGCTGCCCAGGCACGGACGATGCCGGATGTCGCCTCGGGGTGGAACTGCACGCCCCAGGCACGGTCCCCCAGCCGATAGGCCTGGTGCGGGTAGGCCGCGGTTCCGGCGAGCAGCGTGGCGCCCGGTGGCAGCTCACGGATCTCGTCCTGGTGCCATTGCAGGGCCGGCGCGCCAGTGGCGAGACCTCTGAAGAGCGGGTCCGCATGGGCCTGGGGGTGGATGGTCAGGGGCGTGATACCGATCTCGGGCCCGTTCCCACCCTGGGCGACCACGCCTCCGCAGGCCATTGCGAGCAGCTGCCCCCCGAGGCAGATGCCGAAGGTGGGGATGCCGCTGTCGACGGCCTGGGCCAGCAGTCTGCGGACCTCGGGCAGCCACGGTGCCTTGTCGTCGTCGGAGGCGCCCATCGAGCCGCCGAGCACCACGAGCCCGTCTGCCGTTGCCTGTTCGGGCAGTGAGCGGCCCCTGTAGGGGTGGACGACGTCGAGACGGAGGCCGGCGCCGCGCAACCACTGTGTCAAGAACCCCGGGCCGGCCGCCGGTTCGTGCTGTACGACGAGGACACGGAGCTGCGGCATGGAGTGGTTCCCACCTTCGGTGACGACGTAGTGTTCGCCGGCGCGCCGACCGCCTCGTCGGACAGGAGAGGACTGTGGTCCGCCACGAGGCGGTCGCGCGGGTCGGCAGGGTGCCGGATGCTCCGGCGCCGGAGCCTCGCTTGTCATTCGCGCTCGTGTGTCTCCTCCAGCACGGTCCGACCGATCAGCGCGTACCGGTTCGGATCGCGTCGCTGCAGGTACAGGGCGAGGCCGACGCCGAGAGCGAAGACGCCGAGGACGATCCAGGGAGTCATCCGCAGCAGAAGCGAGTGGGACTCCACGCCCGCCGCTGTGTCTAGGTTGGACACGAGCAGGAACACCACGGCGATCATTGCCACGCCGCCGAACAGCGGCGCCACCAGGGTGCGGAACCAGTGGCCGTGCTCGACGTGGTGGGACCGGAAGTAGGCGACGACAGCGAACGAGCAGGTGGCCTGGACGACGAGGATCGCCATGGTCCCAAGGATCGCCAGCAGCACGTACATCCCGGTGTAAGGGTCTTTGCCCGCTGCCCAGAACAGCCCGATGATCAGGGCCGAGATGCCCGTCTGGACGAAGCCGGCCACGTAGGGCGAGCCATGGACGGGGTGTGTCCGGCCGAGCGTCCGCTGCAGCCGGGGGAAGACGCCTTCCCGGCCGATCGCGTACAGGTAGCGCGCCGCGCAGTTGTGGAAGGCCATGCCGCAGGCGAACGAACCGCTGATCATCAGCCACTGCATCAGGACCACGGCCCAGTGCCCGACGAAGCGCTCGGTGGGGTTGAAGAACAGGCCGAACGCCGAGGTCTGGGCCAGCTTGACCGACTGGGCCGGGCCGTTGGCGGCGATGGCCATCCACGAGACGAAGACGTAGAACAGCCCGATGCCGATCACACTGATCATGGTGGCACGCGGGATGATCTTCTTCGGGTTGCGGGACTCCTCCCCGTACATGGCGGTCGATTCAAAACCGACCCACGACCAGAAGGCGAAGAAGAGCCCGAGCCCGGGCGAGACGCCCTTGAAGGCGTTCACCGGGTTGACCGATTCCAGGGGGATGCCCTGCGGGCCGCCACCGTGCAGCGCGACGGAGACCGACATGATCGTGAGTGTGGAGATCTCGGTCAGCAGCAGCACGACCAGCAGCTTCTCGGCGAGCGTCAGGTCGAAGTAGGTGAGCAGAGCGTTGACGACCAGCATGGCGAGGGCGAATGCCCACCACGGGACGGACAGTCCCGCCTGGTCCTTGACCGTGCTCTCCGCGAACACGGAGAAGATCCCGATCAGTGCCGGCTCGAAGATCACGTACGCGAGCGTGGCAAGGAATCCGGAGGCCATCCCCACCGCCCGGCCGAGACCGAAGGAGATGAACCCGTAGAAGGCTCCGGTTGCCGTGATGTGGCGGGCCATGGCGGTGAAGCCGACCGAGAAGATCGCCAGCACGACCATCGCGACCAGGTAGCCTGCCGGGGCTCCCGCCCCGTTGCCAGACCCCACGGCCACGGGCACATTCCCGGTCATGGCGGTGATCGGAGCGGCCGTCGCCACGGCCATGAAGATGACGCCTATCAGGCCGACGGCGTTCGGCTTGAGGCGCTGTACCCCTGCGGTCCCGGGTCTCTCGGCGGGCGTGATGGATTGTTTGATGCTCATCGGTTCGGACCTTCCTCCGGAGCGACGAGAGCTTCGAGGTGCTACGTCCCTGGCCGCCCCGGTGGTTCGACGCGCGGTCGCAGGGCAGCGCTGCGCAGCTCGGTACAGCGCTTCGCAGGTCAGTACAGCGCTGCGCCACTGCGGTCTGCTGCGTTCTCCGTGCTCACCGGTGCGCACAGACGAGTGTGCGAGGTGCGTCACAGGACGTAGAGCCGCATGCTGACACTGACGGTCAGGCCAAACAAGGGCCTCGGTCGAGGTTTTTCTTGATCAGCCACCCAATCTCTCGACCGAATAAAACCGTATGAAGAAACGGTTGAACCGAAACGGCTTTCGGTCTAGCGTTCCGGTCGTCCGGTCGTCGCTCGGAGGGTGGACAGCACGCGATGTACGACTACGGCTTCGTCTCGTACGAGTCGAAGGACGAGTTCCTCGAGAAGTCGAAGAGGTTCTGGAACCCGGGCAAGACCCAGCACTGGATCGACTCGGGTGTGGACCTCGTGATCGACCGTCGCGAGGGCTACTTCCTCTACGACATGAGCGGCAAGCGGCTGATCGACGTGCACCTCAACGGCGGCACCTACAACCTCGGCCACCGCAATCCCGAGCTGGTTCAGGCCCTGGAAGAGGGCATGCAGCGGTTCGACCTGGGCAACCACCACTTCCCCTCGCTGGCCCGTACCGCGCTCGCCGAGGCCCTGGTGAAGGCCTGCCCGCCGAACATGCGCAACGTCATCTATGCAAGCGGCGGCGGCGAGGCGATCGACATCGCCATCAAGACAGCGCGGCACACCAAGAAGCGACGCAAGATCGTCTCGGTGATCAAGGCCTACCACGGCCACACCGGGCTGGCCGTCGGGGTCGGGGACGAGCGGTTCTCCAAGATCTTCCTGGCCGACCGCCCGGAGGAGTTCCCGCAGGTCCCGTTCAACGACCTGGACGCCATGGAGGACGCCCTCCGGAACCGGGACGTCGCAGCGGTGATCATGGAGACGATCCCCGCCACCTACGGCTTCCCGATGCCGGAGCCCGGCTACCTGGCGGGCGTGAAGCGACTGTGCGAGCAGTACGACGCCCTGTACATCGCCGACGAGGTCCAGACGGGCCTCATGCGCACGGGCGAGCTGTGGGGGATCAGCAAGCACGGCGTAGAACCCGACATCCTGGTCACCGGCAAGGGCATTTGCGGAGGCCTGTACCCGATCGCCTGTGTCGTCGTCAGCGGCGAGTGCGCAGGCTGGCTGTCCGAGGACGGGTTCGCCCACATGTCCACCATGGGCGGTGCCGAGCTGGGCTGCATCGTCGCCCTGAAGGTGCTGGAGATCACCCAGCGCCCCGAAGTCCGCTCCATGGTCGGCTTCATCGCCGACCGCTTCGCCAAAGGATTGCGCGAGATCCAGTCGCTCCACCCGGACTACTTCGTCGGCATCCGGCAGGACGGACTGGTGATGGGCCTTGAGTTCAACCACCCACGCGGAGCCAACCACGTCATGAAGAGCTTGTACCGCAACGGCGTCTGGGCGATCTTCTCCACGCTCGACCCCAGAGTGCTCCAATTCAAACCCGGGATCCTGATGGAACCCGAGCTCGTGGACGAGGTACTCGACCGGGTCGAGGTCTCGGTGGCCGAGGCCCGGCAGGAGAGCCTGCGGCTGGAACGGCAGGTCGCGTGATGGCCACGACGACCCAGGAGCCGGCCGGCGTGGCCCGCGCACGGATGATGCTGCAGCGCGCCCGCTGGGCCGCCTCAGCCTTCGCCGGCTACGACCGGGAACGGGTCCTGCGCATCGCGAGCGCTGTCACCGAGGCCGCGTCGGCCAGAGCCGCCCACTACGCCGAGTGGGCCGTGCGCGAGACCGGATTCGGCGTGGTGGAGCACAAGCGCCTGAAAAACGAGCTCTGTTCACGCGGCATCTTCGAGCACTACCGCGACGAGGACCTCGTCAGCGCGCGCCTCGACCCGGAGCGCAAGATCGTGGAGATCCCCCGCCCAGCGGGCGTCATTTTCGCGCTGACGCCCTCCACGAACCCCGTGTCGACGGTGTACTTCAAGGTGATCCTGGCACTGCTCACCCGCAATGCCATTGTGATCAGCCCCCATCCGATGGCGCGTGAATGCTGTACCGACGCCGCGCGGTGGCTCGCCGACGCAGCCGAGAGAGCCGGAGCGCCCGACGGGGCCGTCCAAGTCGTCGAACAGCCGTCCATCCCGCTGATCGAGGCGCTGATGGCGGACGAACGCACCAACGTCATCCTCGCAACCGGCGGCACCGCGGTGGTACGCGCCGCATACCGCTCCGGCAACCCCGCCCTCGGCGTCGGCCCCGGCAACGGGCCGGTGCTGGTGGACGCGACGGCCGACCCGGCCAAGGCCGCACAGCGCATCGTCGACAGCAAGAGCTTCGACAACTCGGTGCTGTGCACCAACGAGTCCGTCCTCATCGCCGAGACGGGGGTGGCGGACCCGCTGCTGGAGCAGATGCGCCGGCAGGGTGCGCACCTGTGCACCCCGGAGGAACGCGACCGGCTGCGCAACTACCTGTTCCCGGAGGGCCACTTCCGGGTCGCCGCGGTCGGCAAGGACGCGGCATGGATCGCGCGCGAATGCGGCATCACGGTGCCCACTGGCACGCGGGTCCTGCTCGCACCCTTCGACCTGGCCGTCCCGGAAGAACCGCTGGCGCACGAGAAGCTCTGCCCGGTGCTCGGGCTGGTACAGGTTCCGGACGCGAAGCGGGGAATCGACGTCAGCCGCGCCGTCCTGCGTATCACCGGCGCAGGTCACTCGGCGGCCATCCACAGCAACGACCCGGCCACGATCATGGCCTTCGCCGCGGCGGTGAACGTGCTGCGCGTCAGCGTGAACGCGGGCAGCAGCACCGGCAGTGCGGGATTCGACACCAACCTCGCACCGTCCATGACCATCGGCACCGGGTATCTCGGACGCAGTTCCGTAGGCGAGAACCTGCGACCGCATCACCTCGTCGACGTCATGCGCGTCGCGTACAACTCCGATCCGGCCGAGCCGTTCGGTGACTTCACCGGCCTCCAACCCTGGACGGCGTTGCCCGGCCGCGCAGCCGCCCCGGCGCAGTCGCCCGCGGCGGGAGGCGCGGCGGAGGAGACCCTCATGGCCGAGCTGCGCGAGGAGATCCGCCGGCTCGTCCTCGAAGAGCTGCAGCAGCTGAACCGGAGGTAGGTCGTGGCCGAACTGCGTTCCTTCATCTTCATCGACCAGCTGCAACCCCAGACGATGTGCTACCTCGGCACGTTCATCCGGGGAAGCCTGCCCCGGACGAACATGGCCGCGCAGGTGATCGAGGTCGCCCCGGGTCTGGACATCGAGCCGCTGACCGACGTGGCGCTCAAGCACGCCGAAGTCCAGGCCGGCATCCTTGTCGTCGAGCGGCAGTTCGGCTACCTCGAGATCCACTCGCGGTCCACGTCCGCGGTCCGCGCGGCTGCCTCGGCAGTGCTGGACGCGCTCGGCGCCAGCGAGTCGGACGCGGTACGCCCCAAGATCCTCGCCTCGAAGATCGTCACCAGCGTGGACCACCTCCACGCGTTCCTGATCAACCGGAACAAGTCCGGTTCGATGATCCTGCCCGGTGAGTCGCTGTTCGTGTTGGAGATGCAGCCGGCCTCGTACGCGATCCTCGCCACCAACGAGGCGGAGAAGGCGGCGCAAGTGAAGGTCGTCGACTACCGCATGATGGGCGCGACCGGCCGTGTCTACCTCAGCGGCCCCGAATCGGACGTCCGGATGGCGGCGGAGGCCGCCGAGACGACGCTCAGGAGCCTGGCATGAGCCGCCCGCAACTGGACCGGCAGGTCCTGCGGGACCTGGTCCGGGAGGTGCTCCGGGAGCTGCTGCCGGTCGCGGACGCGACACCTCGGCCCTCGTCCGCAAGCTCTGCGGCGGCTGCCGCCCGTACGCCCAACTGCCCGGCGGCCTCCGCCGTGGACGGGCGGAAAGGCTCCCGCTCCCCGGTTCCCGCTCAAGCGCCGGCCGGCACTGCGTATGCGCCTGCTGCGGTGCCGGAAGCGAGAGTTGAGGAGGTGTCGATCGCCGATGACGGCCAACTGGCCGCGTTCGTCGCCGACCTGATGCGCCGGTTCGAGGAGCCGCAGGCGCGGGAGGCCCTGCGGTCCGGACGCCACCGGTTCCGGCTCCGCACCGCCCCATCGGCCTCCGAGACGGCGAGGGACGAGCGCCCCGCCACGCAGGCTCTGGTGCCGGACGGCGGCCCGGTCACGCCGGAGTCGGCCGCCGAGCGGATCGAGCGCGGAGCCGTCACCGAGAGCGTGATCACCCGCGTCGCCAAGGCCGGCGGGGTGCTCGTCCTCGGGCGCCGGGCTGTCCTGACGCCCTTGGCCCGGGACAGGGCACGCGCGCTGGGCGTGCGGATCGAAAGGGAGGACTGATGCTGCGCGGGACCGTCACAGGATCGGTGTGGTCCACCAAGCGGCTGGACGGGCTGCCGAGCGGGGCCTTCCTGGAGGTCGAGATCGACGGCGGGCAACACATCGTCGCCTTCGACGTCCTCGGCAGCGGCACCGGAGAACGGGTCCTGGTGGCCCAGGGCTCAGTGGCGGCGGCCTGGTTCGAAGGGCCGGCCCCGCCGATCGATGCACTGATCATCGGCTCGATCGACGAGCCGACCGAAGCCCGGGCGACCCCGTCCGCGGCGAACAAGTGAACCGCAACCACCAACAACCAACCACCAACAACAGGGAGAGACACGATGTCCAACGCCATCGGAATGATCGAGACCAAGGGCTACGTCGGTGCGCTGGCCGCCGCTGACGCCATGGTGAAGGCCGCCAACGTGACCATTGTCGGCCGGGAGGAGGTAGGCGACGGCCTGGTGGCGGTCATCATCAACGGCGACGTCGGCGCCGTGAAGGCCGCAACGGAGGCCGGCGCCGAGACCGCCTCCCAGGTCGGCGAGCTGGTGTCCGTGCACGTCATCCCGCGCCCGCACGCCGAGGTGTCCAAGCACTTCGGCGCCGCCGTGCAGGGCTAGTGCCGTGGCGGCGCGACGCGAGGGCACGCAGGGCCGTGCCACCAGGCCCCGCGCGGACCAACCACCCGCCACCAAGGCCCGGCCCGGCTCGGACAGCGCCTCCCAGACGGCCGGACCACGCACGGAGCTGCGCGTCTACCTGCTCATCGAGGACCTGAAGCGGCAGTTCGCGGCCTACCTCGGTACCCCCACCCGGGCGCGCGGCTACCCGCCGCTGGAAGGCAGTCACGCACTCATCGTCGAGGTGGCTCCGGGGCTGGCGATCGAGCGGGTCATCGACCTGGCTCTGAAGTCCGTCCCCGCTGTTGAGCCTGGGATCCTCTTCGTTGAGCGGCAGTTCGGCGTGCTGGAGTTGCACAGCTACAACCTGGAAGAGGTCAAGCAGGCCGGGAAGGCGATCCTCGAAGGCATCGGGTGCGCGCCCACCGACCAGCTCAGGCCACGCATCCTGTACTCGGACATCATCGAGGACATCACCGACCAGCACGCGGTCATCGTCAACCGCAACCGGCAGGCGTCCATGGTCATGCCGGGCGAGACCCTGCTGGTCTACGAGATGACGCCGGCGCTGTTCGCCACCGTCGCGGCCAACGAGGCGGAGAAGGCGGCGCCGGAGAACACCCTCGTGGACGTCCAGATGATCGGAGCCGCAGGCAGGATCTACATCAGCGGGAAATCCGAGGGCGTGGCCCGGGCGAGGGACGCCATCACCCGGGTCCTGAACGCCGTGGAAGGCCGGGAACAGTGACGCCGCGAGCAGGGACCGCGACGGTCGACCACAGCACTGCAGGCCCACGGATCAACTGGGAAGGGCAGAAGGTGGAATGAACGGCAGCCCAGTGCAGCCTGAAACCCAGCAGGACCGGCTGGCACGGTTCGCGCGCGCCGCGCTGAGCCACTACGCGTTCTCCCCGCAAGCCACCGTCACCCTGCTCAACCTGTCGGAGAACGGCACCTACCGGGTGGACGACCCGGCGGACGGCTCCCGCGCCGTGCTCCGGGTACACCGGCTCGGATACCACTCGCGCACCGCGATCGCCTCCGAGCTGGCCTGGTCGGCGGCGCTCCGCGAGGAGGCGGGGATCAGGACCCCGGTCGTCATCCCGAGCCGGGAGGGTTCCGACATCGTGACGGTCCGGCTGCCCGGATCGACGGAGGAACGCCACTGCGTGCTGTTCGTCTTCGAGTCCGGCCGTGAGCCGGACGAAGACCGGCTGGAAGAGTCCTTCCAGCAGCTCGGGGAGGTCACCGCCCGCATGCACGTGCACTCGCGCTCCTGGCGGCGTCCGACCTGGTTCGAGCGCTTCACCTGGGACTACCACACGATGCTCGGCGACGCGCCGCACTGGGGGCGCTGGCAGGCGGGCATCGGTATGGGCCCAGACGAACTGGCCGTCCTCGACCCGCTGGCCCAGACCCTTCAGCGCCGCCTGACACGATTCGGTCAGTCCACTGACCGATTCGGTCTGGTGCACGCCGACATGCGCCTGGCCAATCTGCTGCTCGACGGCGACCAGACAAAGGTGATCGACTTCGACGACTGCGGCTTCAGCTGGTACCTGTACGACCTGGCCTCCGCAGTGAGCTTCATCGAGCACCTGCCGCAGGTTCCCGCGATCGTCGACTCCTGGTTGCGGGGCTACCGCCGTGTCCTACCGGTCCCGGCGGAGGACGAAGCCGAGATACCGACCTTCATCATGCTGCGGCGGCTCCTGCTGGTCGCGTGGATCGGCTCCCATGCCGACACCGAACTCGCCCGCTCGCAAGGCAGCGAGTTCACGAAGGTGACCTGCGATCTTGCCGAGCAGTACCTGAGCCGGTTCGCCTGACGCCGATCCGGCCCCGCACCGATCTCGCAGGTGCCGCCTCCGGCGCCCCGCCGTTGCCGGGACCCGCTGCCCGGCGAACTCAACTCTCAGGAAGCCTTGGGGAAGGGACCCTCCCATGTGCACATCCATGACCGGCCGGTCCGTCATCGTCACGGGCGGCAGCAAAGGCATAGGCAAGGGCATCGCCCGGTGCTTCGCCCAGGCAGGCGCGCAGGTACTCGTCGTCTCCCGCAACGCGGAAGCGGCCGAGTCCGCCGCGAAGGAGCTCTCCGCTCACGGTACGGTCACCTCCTGCGCCGCGGACATCTCCGACCCCGCCGGTGCAAAGGCCGTGGCTGCCACGGCCCTTGACCGGTACGGCCGGATCGACGTCCTGTGCAGCAACGCCGGCATCTTCCCGTCGGCGTCGCTGCACGAGATGACCCCATCCGACATCGACCAGGTGCTGGGGACCAATCTCAAGGGCACGATGCTCGCGGTGAAGGCATGCCTGCCCGCCATGGAACAGGCGGGCCGGGGCCGGATCATCCTGACCTCCTCGATCACCGGGCCGATCACGGGCTATCCGGGCTGGGCGCACTACGGCGCCAGCAAGGCCGGTCAACTCGGTTTCATGCGGACCGCGGCGATCGAGCTGGCGCCTCTGGGTATCACGGTCAACGCGGTGCTGCCCGGCAACATCGCGACCGAGGGTCTGGACGAGATGGGCGAGGACTACTTGAAGCGTATGGAGGCGTCCATCCCCATGCGGAGACTGGGTACCGTCGAGGACATTGCACAGGCCATGTTGTTCCTGGCCGGCGACGGCGCCGGATACATCACCGGCCAGACGATCGTGGTGGACGGCGGGCAAGTCCTGCCCGAATCCCTCGACAGTCTGCAAGCGGTTTAGTGGGCCCTGTACGGGCCCTGTACGGTCCGACCGTTTAACCTGGACCTTGTGACCATATCGGAAGGCAACGTGGCTGAGGACGTCCAGCGCCGGCTGCTCGAACAGATTCGGCAAGGTGAGCTGACGCCTGGTCAGCGCCTCGGCTCGGAACGTCATCTGGCCGCGGAGTTGGGGGTTAGCCGTTCCACCCTGCGCCAGGCGCTGGGTGTGCTGGAAAACGAGGGCGTAGTCCGGCGGGTTCCCGGGCGAGGGGGTGGCACCTTCGTCAGCGACGCCCTCGGCGACGACCGTGGAAAGGTCGAGCGCGACCTTTCCACGGTCGTGGGAGTACCCGCTTATCTGCGCAGTCAAGGCTTCACCGCGGGCACGAGGATCCTCGGCACCGCGATCCGGGCTGCCGACGAGGCAACCGCGGACGCCCTGGGGCTGACATCGGAGGCGCTTGTCCTTGAAGTCGTCCGGATCCGGCTGGCCGACGGCATCCCGATCTCTCTGGAACGCGCACAGTTGCCCGCGGACCAGTTCCCCGGACTGCTGGAGATGCCGCTCGGCGGCTCACTGTACGAGCTGCTCGAGGACCGCTTCGGTGTGGTCCCGGATACGGCGGTGGAACGGATCGAGGTGGTCGAGGCCTCCGCCGACCAGGCTCGCATCCTCGGCGTGGAAGCGGGCGCGCCGCTGCTGTCGATCGAACGGACCACGTCCACCGGCGACGGCAAGCCGTTCGAGTTCTCGCACGACCTGTTCCGGGCCGACCGGACACGGATCGTCGTCCATACGGACGAAGCCGGCAGGGGATCCGGCTCCCCGCGCTCGCAGGGCCATCGGGTGGAGATGAAGCGCGGGGGGGCCTCCTGAGCCCGGCCCTCGGGTGCCCGCCACCGCTCACGCTCAGTCGTGGCGTTTGGCGCCGCCCTGCCCAAGCCGAGGAAACCATGGCCTCGACGCCGTACCGGGCAGTCCAGTCCAGCTCCTCAACGAACGTTTCTTCCGCCGATGCCACCACCCTGGCCGGATCACCGGGGCGGCGTGCGGTGACCTCAATAACCTGAACTTTCGGCCGCGCTGCAACCGTGGACGGCGTGCTTGGTGGCGGCGTATGTCGCCCCGCCTGTGGAAGGGCGACTTTGCTGGCCGCGGACGCGATATTGACGGTTTCCCCGGGCCGAGCGAGGCCGCGGGCGACTGAACAGACACCCCCCGAGTGGGTACAGCGGCCGCACGTTCGCGAGGCCCTGGTGGGGGCGGTGGGTGTTGTAGAAGAGTTCGAAGTCGCGTAGGGCGTGGAGGAGGTGGGCCTGGTTCCAGATGAGGGCGCGGTCGAGGAGCTCGTGGCGGCAGGTCTGCCCCCACCTCTCCATGATGCAGTTCATCCGTGGCTTCTGGATGCCGGTGAGGACGACCTCGATCCCTGCGCCGTTGAGGATGGCGTCGAACAGCTCGGGGAACTTGCCGTCGTGGTCCCGGGACCAGGAACAGCGCCCGGCTTCCGGCGTCCTGCAGGTCCATGACCAGGTTCCTCGCCGTTTGCGTGACCCAGGATGCGGTCGGGTGCGCGGTGACACTCAGGCTGCGGATGCGCCGGGTGGCGTGCTCGATGACTGCGAGTACGTGCAGCCGCGCGTTGGTGAGGGTGACTGTTTCGAAGACGTCGCAGGCGAGGAGGGCGTCGGCTAGCTCGACCCGGCACCCGAGCGGTCCTCCAGTACCTGGGCGACTTCCTCCGCTCCCGGAGTGCCCACCACGCTCGTCCTTCACGGCAAGGACTCGGGCGGCTGCGCCCGGGCCTTCACCATCCCCGAACTCGGAGTCCAGGAGATCGTCAAGCGCGACGGTGACACCAAGGTCGACCTGGGCACCCGCAAACCCGGCACGCTCCGGTTCTCCTGCGCCATGGGCATGCAGACCGGCACCATCGACTTCACCTGAAGAGGCCAGAAATGAAGCTGTTCACCCGTAGGAACAAGGCCGAGGCCAAGGGCACGCAGGTGGTGCTCCGTATCGAGGGCATGCACTGCACCAGCTGCGGCCTGCTCACCGACGACGAGCTGGAGGACATCCCCGGGGTCCGCTCGGCTGCCGCCGACGTACGCACCGGACGCAGCGTCGTCATCATGGAGGAGGGCGTCGACGTCGACACCGCGGTGCTCGTCGCGGCGGTGGAGGCGGCAGGGATTACACGGCCCGTCCGGCCGAGTGACAGGACAACGCCCCAAAGAGCGGCAGCAGCTCCGTCCATGCGGCCCGGCCGGCAGGTTCTCCGGCCGGGCCGTCCGGCGGGCCAACCGTGACATGCGGGAGAGACCGGTGACGGCGAGGATGACGCCATGCCCGAGCCGAGCAACAACGAGCGGCTGCGCCGCTACTGGGACAAGCACGCCCGCTCCTACGACCGGCAGATGCGGTTCTTCGACCGCACCCTGTTCGGCGAGAGCCGTTCCTGGGTGTGCTCCCAGGCCACCGGCGACGTCCTGGAGGTCGCCATCGGCACCGGCCTGAACCTCCCCCTCTACCCTCCCGGTGTGCGGCTGACCGGCATCGAGTGGAGCCCTGAGATGCTGGCCCTCGCCCGTCGCCGCGCCGACGAGCTCGACCGGCCCGCGGACCTGCGCGAAGGCGACGCCCAAGCCCTGCCGTTCCCGGACGCGTCCTTCGACACCGTGGTGTGCACCCTGGCGCTGTGCGCGATCCCCGACGACCAGCGCGCCATCGCCGAGATGAGCCGCGTGCTCAAGCCCGGTGGCCGGCTCCTCCTGCTGGACCACGTACCAAGCTCCGCCTGGCCCGTCCGCGCGATCCAGCGGCTCATCGAACTCGTCACCGTTCCGCTCGGCGGCGAGCATCTGCTGCGCCGACCCCTCCGACACGTCCAGGCGGAAATGGAGATCGAGCAGCGGGGCCGATTCAAGCTCGGCATCGTCGAAAGACTCGCTGCCCGCAAGCCCCGCGCATCGGCCGACGGGTGACGGGCAGGCCTAGCTCGGTCGGGCGAGGGGCCGCTCCCCTTCGCAGGGCTTTCGTTTCCGCGCCGGCGAGGCGCACGCTGAAGGTGAACGATACGAGGACGATCATCAGGCCCCAGCAGCAGCCCACGCAGTAGAGCCCGTGGTGCGCGCCCACGCGCAGGTCGCGGGCCCACGGCCGGAAGTGCGCGTACCGCATCAGGTGAGACAGCGGGTTGCGGCAGTGCAGGAGACAGACGCGCTTCAGCGGCCCGAACTGGTACAGCCCCGCGAGCAGGAACGCAGCCACGCCAAGCCAGCGGCCTGCCTCGGGGCGCCGTCCACCAGCCGACCGACTGCTGCCAGGACTCCGTAGGCGAGCAGACCGAATGCTGTCCAGGCAAGCAGGCCACCGGCGAACTGGGCGATACGCGCGGCGCGGACCACACCGGCCGACTGCCGGCCGATCGCCCGCGCCCAGATGATGGCCACCGGCGCCACCGACGGGAACATCATCGCCACCATCATGGTCACCCACAACAGCAGGAAGAGCGGCAGAGCCAGACCCATCGTTCCCGGCTCCACGCCCATGTCACGGGACTGGGCGACGGTGAGCACCCATGCCAGCGCCGCGAGCACAGCCATCAGGATCCATGCAACGGCCAGATCACGCCGCGGCAGGGGGATTCCGGGCTGTGTCGGCGCGGGGGCGGCGATGCGGACGTGCAGCATGGCACTCCTCCCAGGGGCCCGCCCTGCGATTACCACCAGGCACTTCACCCCTGGGGTCCCGGCAGTGTCGACTGCGCCTGCCCACGGGGAGTGACAAGTCGGCCGGACTCCTCCAGCAGATCACAGAGTGGGTGCTGCAAAACCGCGTCGTCGTGTCCTCGGCGGCCTGGACGGTGTGCCCACCGTACTGTGCGCGCCCACAACCCCCTCGGTTGGAGCAGGGAGGGCCTGGCCGCGGAACTCGTCAGCGGTTCAAGGGCTGGAAGCGGCGCAGCCGCAAGCTGTTCGAGAGCACGAAGACCGAGAAGAACGCCATCGCGCCGCCGGCGATCATCGGGTTGAGCAAGCCGAGCGCGGCCAGCGGCAGCGCGGCGACGTTGTAGGCGAACGCCCAGAACAGGTTGGCCTTGATCGTAGGAAGGGTGCGGCGCGCCAGCCGGATCGCATCCGCCGCCGCCCGCAGGTCACCCCGTACGAGGGTGAGGTCGCAGGCGGCGATCGCCGCGTCGGTGCCGGTGCCCATCGCAAGTCCCAGGTCGGCCTGGGCGAGGGCGGCCGCGTCGTTGACGCCGTCGCCGACCATCGCCACCACCTGGCCCTGCTGCTGGAGGCGTTCGACCTCGGCGGCCCTGTCCTCCGGGTGGACTTCGGCGATGACCTGGTCGATGCCGACCTCGGCCGCCACCGCGTGGGCCGCCGCCGTGTTGTCGCCGGTCAGCAGCACCGGGGTGGGCCCGAGCCGCTTGAGGTCGGCCACCGCCTCGGCGCTGGTCGCCTTGACGGTGTCGGCGACGACCAGTGCGCCACGTACCTCTCCGTCCCAGGCGGCGAAGACCACCGTGCGGCCCTCGGCCTCGACCTCCTTCTGTGCGCGGCCGAGCTCGTCGGGCAGCACCTGGCCCTGTTCCTCCAGCCACGCGGCCCGGCCCGCCTCCACGCCCTCGGCGCGGCCGGCAGCCTCCCCTCCAAGGCCGAGGTTCGAAGGCTCGTGACGGTCACACGGGGAGCCAGGACGGTGTCATCCCAGGACGGTGTCATCTGCGGGTGGCATGTCGACACGGGAGAGAAGCTGCTGCAGGTCAGGCACGGACGCTCGGTGAACGCGGTGGCCTTCTATCCGGACGGCCGGTTCCTGGCGAGCGCCGGTGAGGACAAGCTGGTGCGCGGTACACAGATCCCCGAGGCCGACGAGTGACCAGCTCCCGCAGATGGAACGAGGCCCGTCCCGCAGACACGAAACCGCGGCAGTTCAACCCTGCACCGACGCCTTCGGCCTGCCGATCGCCCTCGCGACGGTGCGGGCGCTGCACGAGGCGGGCCTGCGCGATCCCCGGCGCACGGCCGGGGCCGACTGGCAGGAACGCGTTGATGCCCTGGCGCCGACTGGCAGGAACGCGTCGACGTCCTGGGGCCGACGGCTACCGGCGTTACGACGAACGGACGGCGACTCAGCTCGGCGACGGCGCGCAGTTGCTGATGGAGCATCGGGGTGGCGACCTGCGGCGCATGCGAAAGGAGGCCGACGGGGACGTCTCCGCCTGCGCCGGCTGCTGCAGGAGATACCGGGGACGGGTCCGGCCGGTGCGGACATCTTCCTGCGCGAGGGCAACGGGTCCGGCCGGAGGTGGCGCCCTACCTGGACGCCAAGGCCCTGTCCGGGGCGGAGCGGCTCGGGCTGCCGAAGGACCCGGACGACCGGGTGACGCGCACGGCGCCGTCCGGCCGGCAGCTCGCCGGATTCCACGGGCGCTCCGGTGACGAGGTCGACAAGACCGGCTTCATCCACACCAAGCGCTGACGCACCACGGCGCCAGGGGAAGGGCCGCTGCCCGATGGCGGCCCTTCCGTATGGCACATCCCCAGGCTCGCGTTAGTCTTGCCGCTGTACCGGACACGGGGTGCCCCACCTGCGGGCTGAGATCACACCCGTTGAACCTGAACCAGTTCGTACTGGCGGAGGGATGTCTTTCATGCCCTTGGCGCATGTTTCCGGCGGGCTGCCCGCCGACGGCCGGCGAGACGTCTTCGACGGACGGATGCCCAGCGCTCCCGGCGACCTCAGGGTCGAGGGGCACGGCATCGAACCGGTCCCCGAGAGCAATCGTTACGGCGGCGCGGGCCGGCTGTTCACCGTCTGGTTCGCCCCGAATCTGACCATGACCGGAGTGTTCACCGGGACCATCGGCATCACGCTCGGCCTCAACTTCACCACCGCGCTCGCCGCCGTCGTCCTGGGCACGGTGCTCGGCGCGGTGCCCACCGCCTACCTCGGCACCTGGGGCAGCCGCACCGGCGCCGGTCAGCTCCCGCTGGCCCGGCTCGCGTTCGGGCGTGCAGTGGCGCTGCCCGGTGTGCTGCAGTGGCTGTCGTCGGTCGCCTGGGACGCGCTGATCGGACTGTTCGGCGGGGACGCGCTGGCGCGGCTGTGCGGCTGGCCGTTCTGGCTGGGTGTCCTGGTCGTGATGCTGGGGCAGGGTGCCCTCGGGGTTCTCGGGTACGAGGCAATCCACCGGCTCCAGACCGTTATGACCTTCGTGCTCGCGGCCGCCTTCGCACTGATCGCCGTGCGGATGACGGCCGGCGTCCACATCGCCGCGACGGGCAGCGCGCACGGCGCCGACCGGGCGGGCGCCTTCGTACTGACCAGCACCATCGCACTCAGCCTGGCCCTGTCCTGGGCCCCGTACGCCAGCGACTTCAGCCGCTATCTGCCGCGCGCCACCTCCCGCTCCCGGATGTTCTGGTGCACGCTGCTCGGACTCGTGGTGTCCTTCCTGGCCGTACAGGTCCTCGGTCTGTGGGGTGCGTCGGTGCTCACCGACCAGACGGCCGCCGGGGTGGACAAGCTGCTGGGCGGGGGCACGGCGGGCGCCTTCGGGCTGCTGGCGGTGGCTCTGGCGGCGCTGTGCAGCAACGCCATGAACGACTACAGCGGCTCCCTGGCGCTGCAGACCGTCGGGGTGCGCGTGCCGCGCCCGGCGGCAGCCGCCCTCGCCGCGGTGCTCGGCTTCCCGCTGGTCCTGTGGATGCACGCGGCCGACACCACCGCCCGCTTCCAGAACGTGCTGCTGTTCGTGGGCTACTGGATCCCCGGGTTCGTGGCGATCGTGATCGTCGACTGGCTGGTGCGTCGCGGTTCCGTGACCGATCTCGCCGCCGCGACGGCCCGGCCCCGGTCGGTATGGCCCCCGCTCCTGGCGTTCACGGGTGCCTTCGCCGCGGCGGTGCCGTTCATGGACACGGGCCTGTACGTGGGCCCGGTCGCCCACGCGCTGCACGGCGCTGACGTGTCGTACTACGTGGCGTTCCTGGTGGCCCTCGCCGTGTACGCGCCGCTGCGCGTCCGAGAGGAGGGACGCGCATGACCGCGCCGCCCCGTGTCCTGACGGTCGCCGGGTCCGACTCCGGCGGCGGCGCCGGCATCCAGGCCGACCTGAAGACGATGCTGGCGCTCGGCGCTCACGGGATGAGCGTGGTCACGGCTGTCACGGCGCAGAACTCCGTCGGCGTGCAGGGCGCCTGGGAGCTGCCCGTGGAGGCGGTGCGGGCCCAGTACCGCAGCGTCGTCGACGACATCGGCGTCCAGGCGGTGAAGACGGGCATGCTCGCCTCGCCGGCGCTGGTCGAGACGGTGGCCGACCTGCTCGCGGACGTGGCGGCCCCGGTCGTCGTGGACCCGGTGAGCGTCTCCAAACACGGGGACAGGCTGCTCGCTGACGACGCGCTGGACGCCGTACGCACCCGGCTGCTGCCGCGCGCGACGGTGACCACGCCGAACCTGGACGAGGTCGCGGAGCTGACCGGCATGCGGGTGACCGACGAGCCGGGCATGCGCCGCGCGGCCGCGCGGCTGCTGTCGTACGGGCCCCGGTGGGTGCTGGTGAAGGGCGGACATCTGCCCGGCGAGGCCGTGGACCTGCTGACCGACGGCCGCGAGGAGCACTGGCTGCGCGCTCCGCGCCACGACAACCGCCACACCCACGGGACGGGCTGCACCCTCGCCTCGGCCGTCGCGGTCGGGCTCGCACAGGGCCTCGCGGTGCCGGAGGCGGTGCGGCGGGCCAAGGAGTACGTCACCGCTGCGATCGCGGCGGGCTTCGCGCTGGGCGCCGGTATCGGGCCGGTGGACCACGGCTGGCCACTGCGTGCGCACATGTGACGGTGGCCGCGGGATGGGGCCCGCATCCGTTTCCGCGCCTCGCGCCGAAATGCCACGGACCGACTCGAGGTGCCGCGGACCGGCCTGATGTGATGGAAGGGCACCACCGACCCCGTTTCGAAAGGACCGAGCCCTGAACACCCCGCTCGCCGAGGCTCTCCGTGGTCCTGCTCGTCGCCGTACCGGCCGGCGCGGTGGTGCGTCCGTTCAGGCTGCCGGAGGCGGTCATGGCGGTTTCGGCCGCCGGGATCGCGATCGCGACCGGCCCCATCCCGCCGGCCCATGCGCGGGGCGAGGCGGAGCAGCTGGGGCCGGTGGTCGGTTTTCCGACGGCCGTCCTGGTGCCGGCCCACTGCTGCGATGCGGCCGGCGGAGGCATCCACTCCCCCTGCGACGCATACGCGGAGACGCCGTACGACACTTACCCCATGACTGACTCGCCACAGAAGGCCAAGGTTCCCGCGTGGCGGCGGCCGACCGACGGTGAGCACCGCTGGCAGGTCGCCGCCGTCATAGTGCTCATCATCGCCGCGCAACTCGCGGAGCCCCGACGGTTCACCATCCACCCCCACTGGCTGCTGCCCGCAGTGGAGGGCACCTTCCTGGCGGTGCTTGTGCTGAGCAACCCGGGCAGGATCAACCGCGAGTCCGTCGCGCTTCGTGCCGCGTCCTTGACCCTCGCGGCGCTCGCCAGTCTGGCCAACGCCTGGTCGCTGGCTCTGCTCATCGCCGCTTTGCTCGAGGGCCACGAGGGAGGCTCCGCAGGCGCGCTGCTCCTCGTCGCAGCCGGTATCTGGGGCACCAACGTCGCGGTCTTCGCCCTGTGGTACTGGGAGTTCGACCGGGGCGGTCCCGTCGCGCGGGCACACGCCCACCGTGCCCAGCCCGACTTCCTCTTTCCCCAGATGCAGGCGCAGGAGTTGGTCAGCGGGGACTGGGAGCCGGCCTTCTTCGACTACCTGTATGTCTCCTGCACCAACGCGACCGCCTTCAGCCCCACCGACACGATGCCCATGTCCCGGTGGGCCAAGCTGCTGATGCTCATGCAGTCGGCCGTCTCCATCGTCACGGTGGTGCTGGTGGTGGCCCGCGCCGTGAACATCATGCGCTGACTCCGGCGAGAGCTTCGGGGGTCGTCCGATCCAAGGGGCCACATGGTCATCGATGAACACACACAGTGCCGCCAGAAGGACGTCCGGGCCCGACGTCACACTCAACCCGACGGACGCCCTTCCGCATGGTCGCGGGCAGCACCAACATCGGCCCCGGTCATCCAGCTTGTGTCGGCGGTCTCTGAAACTTGGACCCGTTGGCGGTCTGCGAACTCTGACCCCGGTCCGTCAGTTGATGTTGGGTATTTCCCGGTGTTGGCCGCGGGAACCCGGCCGAGGTCGCGGCCACGCATGCGGTAGCTGTCGCCCTTGAGGGAGATCACTTCGGCGTAGTGGACGAGGCGGTCGATCATCGCGGCGGCGACGGTGTCGTCGCCGAAGACCTCGCCCCAGCGCCCGAAGGGCTTGCTGCTGGTGACGATCACGGAGGCGCGTTCGTAGCGGCCCGAGATGAACTGGAAGAACAGGTTCGCTGCCTCGGGTTCGAAGGGGATGTAGCCGACCTCGTCGACCACGATCAGCAGGATCCTCCCCAGTCGGGTCAACTCGTCATTGAGCCTGCCCACTTGGTGGGTTTCGGCGAGGCGGGGCGACCCACTGGGCGGCGGTGGCGAACGCGACGCGACGACCGGCCTGGCAGGCCCGGAGTGTCGCGCTGCCCCGAGCCTTGGAGGAGCCTGATACGCACACCCAGGCCTGACTTCTCGAGGCCTGGCACGCTCCGCCAGTCACCGCCGGCCGCCTGCTCTGCCGTCATCACCACCTGTGTCTCCGGGGCCCGTCGCACCAGGCAGGCCGGTACGGCGCTGCGGAAGTCCAGTCCGCTGGTGAGCCCGGAGATGTCGAGGGCCCAGTCTCCCTCAGAGATCAGCTCGACCCGGTGTTCTCCATTGGCGCGCTGGTACAGCGGCCGCAGGTTGGTGGGCCACAGGTTCAGGTTCGGGAGGATGCTGATGGTGGCGAAGTGCCCGCGGAGCACAACCCGGCGGAAGGCGCAGGCCGGCACTCTCAGGCGGGCGTCCTCGGGAGCGGTCGGGCCGTCGACGAGGACGTCCTCCAGGAGCGCCCCTTCCAGGAGGCAGTCTCGTACCGTACACCCGCGCAGCGTGATGTCGCGGAAGACGGGCCGCTGGGCGGGATCCTCGGCAGCGCAGACCTCGCCGCCATAGAGCTCGTAGCCGTCGCGATCAGCGTTCCCGGGCCCGCGCGGAGGGCTCCGGTGCTGCCCGGTAGCTGCTTCATCAGAAGATCCCGAAACGGTAGGGGACTTGCCGATAGGGCAGAGTACGCCATGGGGCTGACGTACGAACGAGCGACGTGTTTGACCCGTCGGACACGCTCCAGCCCGCGCGCGACCCAATTGCGCCACGACGCCCCGTCGCGGCCCGGGCCCGAACTCACCACGGCTGAGGGCGCCAGGGCCGCGCACGGCAGGGCCAAGCGTGCGACCTGCGCTTCCCCGTCACCCGGGGCCAGGCCTAGGGGGAGCCGGCTTCGACCTGCCCCCCGGCTTCGACATCCCTCCCCCTTCAGGACAGCCTTCGGCAGAGCAGGGCGGCGGGACCTGCAGTGCTGCCTATCCGTGTGGTGAAGGCGATCCCGGCGGCGTACTCGTCGTCGGCGCACTGGCCTTTGTGGTCGCCGTAGGCGAAGTCGCCGCCGTACGCATCGGCGGGGCGGTTGTCGGACCGATCGAACCACACGGTCCGCCCTGTGACACCCAGGGAGGTGCGGGCAGGGGCGCACAGGGCCGCTGACAGGCGGCCACCGCGGCGGCTGTAGCCGATCAGGAAGTGGCCGGAGGGGCACTGCAGCTTGGTGTAACCCGAGGCCCAGTCGCCGCCTTGCGGGACGTAGCGTTCGTCGGTGACGACTGTCTGGGTGTTGCCTGCGGCGCGCAGGTCACCGGCGGTGATGTCGGTGCACAGTCCGCGGCCTGCGGTGTGGCCCAGGCCCATCAGCCGCAGTCCGTCGGGACAGGCGGCCTTGTAGGCGCCTGGATCCCAGTCGCCGTCGGCTCGCACCCGCAGCGACTCGACGTAGTCGCCGTGGTCGGTGGCGAGCATGCGCCAGGTGGGAACCGCGGCGACGGGCCCGGTGCGTGTCGGCGAGGTCATGAGGCGGTTCCATGCGGCGCTGCGCCAGTCGGTCTGATCGAGGAGACCGTATCTGTGCCCGTCGGTGTCATAGCGCAGCAGGGACCAGTCGTCGTGGCCTTCCCATCCGACCAGTGGCCAGTAGGCGAAGTCTGCGTCTTGATCGGCGAAGTAGTCGGTGATACTGCCGAACCACGCGCGGGCGGCGGCGCCCGATTCGTTGGCTCCGATGCCGAACTCGCTGATCCACAGGGGTGCGGTGAAGTGCCGGCCGCCTTCCTCGGAGACGAAGAAGGCCTCGTCGTTGAGGGCTTGGTACAGCTCGTCGCGAGTGAGGTCCTGGTAGCGGGGGTCGTGGGTTTCGCCGATGCCGGTGGCACCGCTGTGACGGGGGCCGGTGTAGCCGTAGAAGTGGGCGGAGTAGACCAGCTTGTGAGTGGCCACGAGGGTGTGCGAGAGCGTGCGCGCGGGGGTGAGCGTGGGGCGGCCGTGCGGCAGACCGTCGACGGGCAGGCCGGTCCAGTTGATCCCCTCGATGACGATGAGGAGGTTGGGATTGGCTTCGGTAAGGATGCGGTCTGCGGCGAGTTGGGCGGCGGCGTACCAGTCGTGGTCGTCGCCGAGGCCCCAATTGGGATCGTCCAGGACGTCGCGGCGTACTTCGTTGTAGAGATCAGCTCCCACCACACGGGGGTCGGCGGCGTAACGGCGGGCCATGAAGACCCAGTCGTCCGCCCACTGCTGGGTGGACTGATGGCTGTTCCACCGCTCGTTGCCGTCGATGCCGCAGCACCAACGGGAGGTGTTGGTATGGTTGTTGAGGATGACCGCGAAACCGTCCTGAGTGAGAGCGGCCACTACGGCGTCGAAGATCTGCAGCGGCGTCTTGCCGCGCAACTGCGGGTTGGCCGCAACGGCGACGTCCGGCACCGGAACCGTGGTGTGGATCATCTCGTTGGCAAACGGCAGCCGGATGCTGTTGATGCCGAGGTCGTGGAAGTCGGCGAGCAACTTGGACAGGGGAACCCGATCCAAGCCGAGGGGTATGCCGTACGAGTTCTGGCCGGCGTGGTGGTTGGCGGAATCGGCGATGCTGCCGCTGCCCGTCCACGATCCTTGCGCACCGTCCCAGTTGGCCGACTTCAGCCGGAAGCGGTTGCCCTCTGCGTCGACGATGTACCGGCCGCGAGTCGACAACGGCGGTTGCCAGGTGGCGGCCGCCGGGGCGGTGGTGCGAGCGGTGGGGGCCGAAGGCTCCGGGACGGCGGCGACCGCCCCGGGTGCCGTGGTCAGCAGGAGCACGGCCAATGCCGTGCCTGTCAGGTACTGGACAAGTCTGGCAGTCGGCATACGGCCCTCTTCGAGCGAGCGGTGGTGCACGGTAGGGGGGTGGCGCGGTCGGCAGACGGTGCAGTACGCGGCGCCTGCCGACGGCTGCCCAACGGCCGGACCCGGCCGTCGGCGGACAGTGCCCGTCAGTCTACGAAGGAACAGCCGCCATTTCAGGGTTACTTGAGGCGACCAACTCGCCTTCGTGAGCGAAGGCGTCAAAGGCACGAGCTCCCGGCCCGACCACTTTCCCCCCGGCAGCAAGGACCAGCAGCACAAGACCTCGCCGAAGACATCGCCCAGATCGACTGTCCGCGCGGGGTGCAGGAGTTGCTTGATGCCGTGGCCATCGGGCAGGCCGCGGTCGCGCGCGTTGCCGGGCGGGACAGCCACGGGGTCTCCGAGGTCCGCGATATAGACCCAGCGCGCCGTGCCGGGCGGGCGCGTTCCTCGCAGTGCCGGATCGCTGCCGTGCGGGGTGGGGATGAGGCACTCGAAGACAAGGCAATGCTGCGGTCGGATCCGGATCCGACCGAGGTGAGCTCAAGAGCCGCTATTTGGACGATCTTGCAGTTCTCAGAGGGCGGTTCGTGAGTATTTGAGCCGTTCTGTGGTCGCCTGATGGTGTGGGGTGTGGGCGGAATCCGCGGGTCCGCGGTGCGGGGTCTGCTGG
>NZ_JBEXHW010000059.1:0-23288 GCF_040608235.1 Streptomyces sp. NPDC005202
CGCCAGCGCCAGCCCCGCATCGTCTGCGGCTACTTCGCCGCCCCAGCCGTCCGCTACACGACCGCGTAGGAAACCAAACTGTTCCGACTCAATATCGACTGATGGTCATTGAGTAGGCCGGTGTCGCAGCACCGGTCGGGAAGGCACGCCCGTGCTCACGTAGTCAACGACCACGGCTCCACGCCGAACGGCTCCCTGATCGACAAGATCGTCCGCGAGGGGGCACGCAGGATGCTCGCCGCCGTGCTGGAGGCTGAAGTCACCAGCATGCTTGTCGAGTCCGCCCAGACCCGCTGGCGGGCCGTGAACGCAGCTCACCTCGTCGCCCTCGTCAGAGCCGGAGCCGCTGCGAACGCGGCCACCTCATCGAACGATCTGAACCTCAGGCCGTATGAACAACCTCAACCGACCCACAGTCATTGACAATTACTCTCGCGGTAGTGCACCGCGCACTTTCCGCCCCAACTTGCTGTTCCGACCCATATCGGCCACTCCGTCGATCGGGCCGAGCCGGTCATCGATCGGGCCAAGCTGGTCATCGATCTGACCGGGGCTTCCGGCGGATGACACCATTGCGGTCCCGGACGGGGGCGGCTTTGTGTAGGAGCCCCTCGCGGAGAGGGCCCCGCCGTGCCCAGTCCTCCAACGGCTCCTGTTCGTCGTGCATCACGGCATCGCGGCGCACTTGCGTTGTCGGCTGTAACCATCTTGGTCACACGTCACCGTGTCCTCGCCGGGCCGAGGACTGCAAAAACGTTCCGTGTAACTCCCGATCACGGAAGATGCATCGTTGACCAGTGAGAACGTGAGTCGAGAAGGGCGCTGAGCCGCCGGCGGCCGAGGTTTCCCGGTGGGGGGAAGAAAAGGGGACCAGGGAGGGAAGACCGCACTGCACAGTGGCGCGTATGTGTGCACACTCCCCTAGAAGCTCGCAGTTCAGGCTGCTCCTGGTGATGCCGAGTCACCAGCTCGTGCGAAGAGGAACCGAGCAGGGGTTCCGTATCTGGTCGGTATGGGATCCGTCGCAACTGGAGGCCGACCTCGCGCCGCGCGTCGAAGACGTCTCCGAGGAACTGCTGCTCACCGATTTCACCGACGAGGCCGCACTGCGCGAGACCATCGCGCGCACCGCGCGGCACCATGGCATCGACGCCGTGCTGCACTGCGGACACGGCAGTTCCCTCCTGCCGGTAGTCAAGGAGGCATGGCAGCTGGGCCTGTCGCCGAACCCCCCGGCGGTGTACGAACGGCTCCAGGCCGGCGAAAGCGAGGGCTGGGCCCCTCCGGAGGCTCCCAGGGTGAGCGTCGAGACGCTGACCGTGAACGGGACCCATTACGTCGTGGGGATGACGGCAGAACGCACCACGGGGCCACCGCACTTCCTCGTGACGGGCTACCTCCATCCGGCGCCGTTGACCGACGACCAACAAAAGATCATCGCGGCGGCGGTCGAGGAGCGGCTGACGGCGAGCGGATACCGCTTCGGCCCGGCCCACACACAGGTCGCGCTGCTGCCCTACGGGCCGCGGATCGTGTCCTGCCGCGCCCACCTGGGCGCCGACCGTATCCCCCTGCTCGTCGAGATTGCGCGCGGGTTCGACCTGGAGGCGGCGGTCTTCGCAGGCCTCCTGGGCGGCCGCCCGGTCGTGCCGAAGGCTTCCCAGTACGCGGAGGTGGGTTTCTTCCTGCTGCCCGAAGGGCGGTTGGAGACGTACACCGGCATGGAGGACATCGCCGTGACCCCATGGGTCCGTGGAGCGCGTTTTCCGTACATAGTCGGCGACTGGATCGCGTCAGTCGGTGATCCGCGCGCCCGGCGTGCCTACCTGGTCGTGGAGGGCAGTACACCGGAGGTCACCCGCGAACGAGTCGCCAGGGCGCGACAGGATCTTGTCGCCGATATCCGGCCAACTGCCCGGTGACGCGTGCCGGGTAGTTATGTTTTCCTTCTGCACGAGGCGAAGGCACGGGGGGACGAGACGCGGGATCCAACATGCCTGGTGCGTGTGCTGCGCGAGATGACCTACCCTCGGTGGCGTGTGTCCCATCTCATCGCTGACGGGGGAGGATCAGGTGCGGGCCGCGACATCGGGTCAAATTGAAGACGACCCAGGGTTCAGACCAGAATTCGCCGTTCTGGGATCTCTGGAAGTCCGTAGCGGCAGCGAACTCATATCGGTCAACGGGGCTCTGCAGCGGCGCGTTCTCGTGATGCTGTTCCTGGAGGCGGGGCGCGTCGTGCCCGTCTCCCGTCTGGTGGCGGCCGCGTGGAACGACGAACCGCCGGACAGCGCCGAGCACCAGGTGCGCAAGACGGTTGCCAAACTGCGCAGCCGCATTCCGCACGGCCCCGACATCATCGTCACCGACGGACCCGGATACCGTGCGGTCGTCGACACCGAGCAACTCGATCTGCTGTGCTACCAGAAGCTGTTGAGGCAGGCCAGGGCAGCACTGGAAGCGGGGGAGACCGAACGGGCCGCGGCACAGTTGCGTGAGGCGCTGGCGCTGTGGCGAGGGCCCGTGCTGTCCGGTTCCGGCGGCCGCGTGGTCGACGCCGCCTCGACGGCTCTCGAGGAGCAGCGGCTGACCGCCGCCGAGCAGCTCTACGATCTGTGCATCGAGGCGGGCGAGGCCGCCGAGATCACGGGTGAGCTGCGTGTCCTCGTCGACGAGCATCCGCTGCGCGAGACGCTGCGCAGCCGGCTGATGCTCGCCCTCTACCACTCCGGCCAACAGGCCGCCGCGCTCGACGAGTTCGCCCGTACCCGAAAGCACCTTGCGGACGAACTGGGCATCGACCCCGGCGCGGAGCTGACCGGACTGCACGAACGCATCCTGCGCCAGGACCCGTCGCTCACCCGCCCGGAACGCGCCGTGTCCCGTGTCCCGCACCAGGTGACGGAGGCTCCGCACGCGCTGCCGTTCGACGTGCCCGACTTCTCCGGCCGCAGCTCTGAGTTGGAGTGGGTCTGCGACGCGGCCAGGCGCGCCCTGGAGGGGGCACCGACGGTCCTCGCCCTCGACGGCATGGGCGGCGGCGGCAAGACGGCACTGGCCATCCGCGCCGCCCATCAACTGGCCGAGCAGTATCCGGACGGCAGTCTCTTCATCGACCTGCACGGCTTCACACCGGGCCAGACGCCGCTCAGCGCGTTCCAGGCACAGGGAGACCTGCTCGCCGCCGCCGGTATCCCCAGCGAGGAGCTGCCCACGGTGCCGGCGGGACGCGCCGCGCGGTGGCAGTCGTACATGCGGGGCCGTCGCATGCTCCTGCTTCTGGACAATGCCGCCGCCTCGGAGCAGGTGCGGGAGCTGATTCCCGCCTCGTCCGACAGCTTGGTCCTGATCACCAGCCGACCGCGGCTGACCGGCCTGGACGGAGCCGAGTGGCTCTCCCTGGGCGCCCTTCCGGAGCCGGAGAGCCACCAGATCCTGCGCAACACTCTCGGTGCCGAACGCGTCGAGAGAGAGCCGGTCGCGGCCCGTGAGCTGCTGCGGCTGTGCGGAGGACTACCGCTGGCGGTCCGGATCGCCGCCGCCCGGCTGGCGAACCGCCCGCAGTGGACGGTCCAGCGACTCGTCGAACGGCTGCGGGACCACGACCGGCGCCTGGACGAACTCATCAGCGAGGGAAGGGGAGTGGCGGGCGCGCTGCTGCTGTCGTACCAGTCCATGCCCCGGGAACAGCAAACGGCCTTTCGGCTGCTGGGGCACCACCCCGGACGTTATCTGGACGCCGAGGAGGCCGCCGCACTGCTGGACACTGATGTGCTGGCGGCCGAGGACGTGCTGGAAGAACTGGTGGACGTACGGCTGTTGGAGGCCAGGGAGCCGGGGGTGTACGCGCTGCACGACCTGGTGCGCAGCTTCGTGCAACGGGTCGCGCAGAGCCAGAAGGCGCCGGAGGACGGGCAGGCGGTGCGGCGGCTGCTGGACCACTACCTGATCGCGGCGGAACGTGCCTGCGACACTCTGTTCCCCGGGCGGCGTCACTTCGGAGACGTCGACGAAAAAGGCCAGGAACGCGACGAGTTCGACCACAAGGACAAGGCGCTCCAGTGGCTCGACCAGCACCGTGAGAGCCTGCTGGCGGCGGTGGACGCCGCGTACCACGAGGGACTGCTGTGGCACGCCGCGCGGCTGCCGCGCGAGTTGGGCTTCCACTCCAGCATCCGTGCCTACGACGCCAGCGCGAACGCGGCGTTGGAGAAGGGGGTCAGCGCGTCGCGACAGCTCGGGGACCGGTCGTTGACCCGGCTGAACCTGATGAATCTGGCCATGGGCAAGTGGCGGCTGGGGCAGTTGAGCGAGGCCGTCGCCCGGCTGGAGGAAGCCGTGGACCTGTCCCGGCAGATGGACGATGTGCACAGCGAGGCGGAGTGCCGGGCCCGGCTGGGGCAGGCGTGCAACAGCATGGGAGAGCTAGAACGCGCGCTGCAGCTGTGCCAGGAGGCCAACGCGCGTGCGCAGGAGCTCGGCTTCACCCGACTCGACGGCTCGTCGCTGAGCACGCTCAGCCTGGTCCAGGTGCGGCTCGGGCTGTTCGACGAGGCGGCGGCATCGGCGGAGAGGGCGGTGGCCATCTTCGACTCGATCAAGGAGATACAGCTCTCCGTGGACGCGCTGAGCAATCTTTCCCAGGCGATCGAGCGCCTCGGTCGCTTCGAGGAGGCGCTTGCCTGGGCCGACGCGGCGCTGGAGCGGTGCCAGCGCATGAGCATGCCCTCGGTGCTGCCGCTCGTACTCGCCCGCAGAGCCGATGTGCTGGCGGGCATGGGAGAGCTGGACGAGGCGGCGGACAGCGCCGACCACGCACTCGCCAAGGCCACCAGAAGCACCGACGACATCCACCGTGCCACCGTGCACCTCTCGGTGGGGCGTGTGCGGTACGCGCAGGGGGACCTGGACACGGCGCGGGCTCAGCAGCTGCTGGCCCACGAGATCGCCTGCCGTATGGAGTTGCGCTACGACGAGGCCTGCGCGCTGTGGGGCCTCGGCCGTACCGCCGAGGCCCAGGGAGACTCGCAGCTGGCCCAGCAGCACCGCTCGGCGGCGGACAACCTCTTCTCCCTCATGAAGGTGCCGGAGAGCGCACGCTGAGCCCCGCAGGTCGGGCGGTCCACGACAGGGGGATCGGGCGGGTGTCCGGAGGGGAACGGGCCGGGAAGGCAGATCGCGAACATCAGTGGAGTCGAAACGGCTTTCCTCTCCAAAGGAGTTCGCCCATGCGCTTCGCCCCTATCGCCGCCGCCTCCGTCATCGCTCTCGGGGCGCTCGTGGGGGGATTCACGGCCTCCTCCGACGCCGACGCCCCGGGGACGGCCCAGCAGCGCACCGTCGCTCTTGCCTCTTCGACGGACCTGACCGTCACCGGGACGGACAACAACGGCAACGGCTGAGCGGGTGGGCCGCAACCACTGGTTGCGGCCCACCGGCCCAGCCACCCGGAAGAGTCACTGCTCTGGAGCGAGCCTCGCGATATCGGGGCGCCGCGATCCCGTTCGTGACAGCGAGGCTTCTACCTAATCCTCATCAGGGGGAACATCATGACTATTCGGGTGCTCATCTGTGATCAGCTGCCCGTGATCGCGGACGGTCTCAAGACCCTCCTTGACGCGGTGCCGGACATCGACGTGATCGGCACGACCCACAACGGCATGGAAGCCATCGTGCTTGTGCGCACCATGCGGCCCGATGTCGTCGTCACGGATCTGGACCTCCAGACCATTTCCGGCCTGGAGATGATCCGCAGACTCGCCAAGGAGGACGAGCCGCCCAGCGTCGTCGTGTTCACCGCGTCCGACGCCGACAAGACGGTAAGCGACGTGCTCCACGCCGGCGCGAGCTGTCTGCTCGGCAAGGACGCGAGCCCGCAGGAGCTGATCACCGCGATCCAGGCGGCAGCCGCCGGGCAGACCATGCTCGCGCCCAACATCGCGGAGCGCCTGGTCACCTGGTTCCGTGCGCAGCCGGAGCCCCAGGAATCCGCGACGTGGCCGGAGATGACCGAGCTGACCCCGCGGGAACGGGAAGTGACCAGGATGGTCGCGCTCGGCATGTCCACCGAGGAGGTGGCCCGTGAACTGATCATCGGTGAGGCCACGGTCCGTACCCATCTCTACCGAGTGCGGACCAAGCTCGGCGTCCGCGACCGCGCCGAGCTCGTGTCACTGGCCTACCGGACCGGACTCACCCACTCGGCCGGCCGGCCCCTCGGCGACGAGAGGATGCTGTCGACGGGGGGCCTGCGCGCCAGTTGATCCCCTACGGCCGGGTTGTCGCCGCGACTGGAGGCTCCATGCCGGCCGCGGCGCTCCGCGCCGTTCGGACGCGGTCGGCGCCGACCGTTCGCCACAGCGCGGCGGGATCGCCATACCGGACGGACTCGGCCGCGGCCAGCCTGAAGTACCGGTGCAGGCCCAGTTCCGCCGTCATCGCGCGCACCCCGCAGCTCTGCATGCTCAGCCGCACCACGTCGCGCGCGGTCTCGGCGGCCATCGCCAGCGCCATGACCGGCGCGGTGCCGACGGCGTCCGGCTCCGAGCCGACCGACCAGGCCCCCCGGTACACCGCCGCCCTGGTCGCGCGCAGCGCCACCAGGGCTCGCGCCAACGGGAACGAGACCGCGGGGAGATCACGGAGCCTGGTGCCGAACTGCCGCCGGAAACCGGTGTATTCCACCGCGGCCCGGTGCGCGCCGCCGGCGATGCCCAGCAGGTAGGCGGCCTGCCGCAGGCGCGCCCGGGTGAGCGGACCGGTGGGCGAGTCGTCCAGAGTCCCGAGCACGTCCGCCGTGGTGACCGGCGTGGCATCGAACCGGACGACCGGCGGCCAGCACCCGCTCTCCGCGGTGCAGCCGGGCGCCCCGCGCTCCACCGCGACTAGTACCGGCTCGCCGCCCGTCCTGGTCGCCACCAGAAGTGTCCCGGCGCTCACGTCGTCGACCGTGACGGCGCCGGTCAGCTTCCAGCCACCCGCTCGCGGGGTCGCGGTGACCCCACTGCCGACCGGCAGCGCTTCCCAACCCGCCAGTGCCGCGCCGGCCGGACCGCCCATGTCGGCTGCCGTCGCGTCGGCCCGGTAGGAGTTTCCGCAGGCCGCGCGGCCGAGCTCCTCGCTGACCAGCACCCCGGCCGTCAGGCCGAGGTCGAGGCCGCCGACGGAGGCCGGCCGTTCGAAGTCGGCCGCGCCCAGTTCGTCGAGCACCGTCCGGGTGGGGCCGAGGGCTCCGTCGGTCACTGGCGCGCCGTGCAACTCCATCCGGGCGGGGACGCCGGCAAGGCCCGTACGCAATGCCTTGCGCAGCTGGATGACGAGCGGATCGGGGGTGAGGTCCATGTCAGTGCTCTTCCTGTCCGATGGAGGCGAACGCGGCGGCCATGATCTGGAGCATCACCTCGGAGGTCCCTGCCGACAGCGTCAGCCCCGGCGCCTCCCGGTAGGCGGAGTCCAGGGTCAGAGCGGCCCTGATGCGGTTCGCGCGCTGCTCGGGGCTGGGGATGTCGGCGGCCCACGCCGCGATGCTCTGGGCGAGTTCGCTGCTGTGGTACTTGGCGACGGCCGTCGAGACCTGGTCGATCCGGTCCGACGCGAGGCCGGTGAGGACCTCCCAGGCGAGGACGTGGTCGGCCGTCAGCGCGCCGTACCAGCGGCCGATCTGCTCCAGGCGGTCGTCGTGCGAGGAGCCCGGGTCGCCGTCGATCAGCGCGTCCAGCGCGGCCTGGAGCCAGTGCTCCGCCTTGAGGTGGTAGTCGAGACCGGTGCGTTCGATGGCCAGTGCCTCGTTGAGCAGCGGCCATCCCTCGTCGCGCGGACCGAGGAGGTCGTCGCCCGACACCGGAACCGAGACGAGGTCCACCCGGTGGAAGTGCTCGTCGCCAACGCCGGGTATCACCGACACCGTCACACCAGGGGCGCCCATGTCGACCAGGAACAGGCTGATTCCCTGGTACTTCCCGGCACCCGGCGTCGTACGGGCCGCGCACAGTCCGAGGTCGACGAAGCGTGTCTTGAGGCTGAACACCTTCGTGCCGGTGATCCGATAGCCGTCGCCGTCGGGTTCGGCCACGGCCCGCAGCGCACCGAGATCCGATGCCGCGTCCGGTTCGGTGTAGAGCACCGAGGCGAAACTCTCACCGCGCGCCAGTGCGGGCAGATACCGGCGCTTCTGCTCGTCGCTGCCCGCCATCAGCAGGAACTGGCCGACGATCTGGATGGTGTTGACGTGGAAGGTGTCCGGCACTCCCGCGCGCACCAGTTCCTCGGCGACGATCGCGGCATCGGTCAGCGGGCGGCCCTCTCCGCCGAACTCGACGGGCCAGTGCACGGCGAGCAGGCCCAGCTTGCCGAGCAGCCGGTAGAGCGGACGCGCGTCCGGCTCGACACCGTCAGCGCCGGTGGCCTCCGCCGCCGCGGCACGCACCTCGGCGGAGCGCAGGGCCTTCCGCACCTCCGCCCGGAACCGTTGTTGATCCTCGGTGAATCCGAACCGCATGTACGTCTCCTCAAGAGGCGAGCGTTTCTTCGATCGCCGCGACGACCCGGCTCAACGCCGGTTCCGTGAAAAGGGTGTAGTGGTCGCCGGGTACGCTTTCGGCCCGGAACGGGCCCGTGCACACCGTCCGCCACTGCTCCTCCATGGCGATGTGGGGTGAGGCGGTGAGCACGGTGACCGGTCCGCCGTACGGGCCCGGCGGGCGGTACGCCTGCATGGACAGGGCGGAGGACCGGAACGTCTCGAAGCGGGAGGCCAACTCCTGTTTCGTGAGCTCCAGTTCGACGCCGAGGCGGATCAGTGTCTCCCTGACGTCGGCCACGCCGACGGCCGGGTCGTCGAGGACCGCGCGCACCTGAGGGCCGTCGCGTCCCGTCAGTCTGGCGACGTCGTGCACGAACCGCTGCCGTACCGTCGCCTCGTCGAGGGGGACGGAGTCCTCGTTGTAGGCGGCGTCCAGCAGGACCAACGGCGGTCGTTCCCCGGTCTTCTGCTCGATCTGCCGGGCGACCTCGAAGGCGAGCACACCGCCGTAGGACCAGCCGGCCAGGCAGCACGACGGGGGCAGGCCGGCTTCCATCAGGGAGTGCGCGATCCTGGCGGCGGTCGCCGCCAGTCCGTCCTGCGGAGCGATGAGGGCGTCGCGTGGATCGGCGGCGAAACCGGTCACCCCGATGTCCTCGCGCAGTGCCCTGGCCAGCGGTATGTAGCAGAACAGTTCACCGCCCGACGGATGCAGCAGGATCGCCTGCGCCGGACCCGACGCACGCATCACCACCGGTGCCCGGTCGTCGCCCGGCGCGGCCTCGCGTCCGGACAGACTCTCCAGCGCATCGAGCGGATCGCCGTCGTCATCGCGCCGTGCGGCGCGGACGGTGTCGATGGTGGCGGCCAGGTGGGCGACGGTGGGCGAGGCGAAGAAGTCGCCGAGCGCGATCTCCACCCCGAACCTGCGGTTGATCGCCGACATCAGCTGCACGGCCTGGAGGCTGTTGCCGCCCGCCAGGAAGAAGTCGTCGTGCACGCCGATCCGGTCGTCGCGCAGCAGGGGAGCGAGCACATCGCGCAGCAGTCCGCGCTCCGTCGCGGTGAGCGTCTCGTCGCTGACCCCCTCGCCCGTACGGCTCAGGTCCGGTGCGGGCAGCCTGCGCCAGTCGACTTTGCCGCTGCTGGTGAGCGGAAGCTCGTCGAGGACCACGAAGTACGACGGGATCATGTACGACGGCAGGAGCGTGCCCAGATGCTCGCGCACCGCCGGCACCTGCTGCTCGGTGACCCCGGTCAGATGGCCGACCAGGTGCTTGTCCCCGTTGCCGTCGGTCCACGCACGTACGCTGACCGGCCCGATTCCGTCGAAGCCGGTCAACGCCGACTCCACCTCGCCCAGTTCGATCCGCAGTCCGCGGATCTTGACCTGCTGGTCGATCCGGCCGAGGAAGACAAGCCGTCCGTCCGCCAGCCGTTTCACCAGGTCTCCGGTCCGGTACAGCCGTCCGCCGGGCGCGGTGCCGAACGGGTCGGCGATGAACTTCTCCGCGGTCAACTCCTCCCGGTTGAGGTAGCCGCGCGCCAACCCGCCACCGCCGATGACCAGTTCCCCCGGCACACCGATCGGCACCTGGCGCAGGTCGCGATCGAGCACGTGCGCCACATGGTTGGTCATGGGCAGGCCGATCGGAGGTGAGGCGTCCCAGTTGCCCGGGCACTCCTCCACGATCATCGTCACCGTGCACTCGGTCGGCCCGTATCCGTTGAACAGCCGCCTGCCCGGGTTCCACCGGTTCACCAGCTCACCGCTGAACGCCTCGCCGCCGACGAACGCGATCCGCAGGTCGGTGAACCTCTCGGGCGTCAGCAGCGGCATCACGGTCGGAGGCAGGTCGATGACGGTGATGCCGGCCTGCTCCATCAGCGACTGGAGCCGCTCGACGGACAGCCGTTCGTCGTCGGTCGCGAGGCAGAGGCGGGCTCCGATCAGCAGCGCCGAGAACGTCTCGAACACGGAGACGTCGAAGGTCACCGAGGCGAACCCGAGCACCCGGTCGGCAGGTGTCAGGTCGAACAACTCCCGCGTGGAGTCGATGAAGTTGACCACACCTCGGTGCTCGAGCAGCACACCCTTCGGCTTGCCGGTGCTGCCGGAGGTGTAGATGACGTACGCGACGTCGCCGGGCCGCGCCGCAAGCGGGGGGTTGTGGTCGGGCAGCGCCGCCAGTTCCTCGCGGACGTCGTCCAGTGTCACGACGGGCGCGTCGACCTCGCTCAGGGTCTTGCCGGCCTCGGCGTGTGCGATCACCATCCGCACGCCCGCGTCGGCGGCGATCTCCGCGACCCGCCCGGAGGGATGCGCCGTGTCGAGCGGTACATAGGCCGCGCCGGTCTTGAGCACCGCGAGGATCGCGGTCGGCACGTCCACGTTCCTGCGCAGACACAGGCCGACCCTCGTGCCCGGTGCGACGCCGCGCTCGCGCAGCAGTGCGGCGAGCCGGTTCGCTCGGGCGTTGAGCTCGGCGTAGCTGGTCTCGACGCCGGCGACGACGACCGCCACGCCGTCCGGGGACTCCTGGACGCGCGCCTCGAACTCCGCCACGACGGTCGATTCGCGCATCGGCCGCATCGGGCCCTTGCCGACCTCGGCCAGGAACTCCTTGTCCGCCGCGCTCAACACCTCGGCGGCGGACAAGGGGGCGTCCGGGGCGGCGGTCAGGGTGTGCAGCAGCCCGTCGTAGTGCCGGGCGAACCGGGCGATGCTCTCGGCGTCGAACAGGTTGGTGTTGAACTCGATGGCAAGGAGGGCGTCGACTCCGGGAGCCGCCTGCTCCACCAGGTTCCAGCTCATGTCGAACCGGGAGGTGCCGGTCCGGACGTCCTCGTGCGAGGTGGTGATACCGGGCAGGCCGGTCGTGATGTCCGCGTTCTCCACACCGAACGCGATCTGGAAGATCGGTGAGCGCGACGGGTCGACGACCGGATTTACCGCGTCGACCAGCTTGTCGAACGGCAGACCGCTCCGCTCGGACGCCTCGGACGAGACGCGCCTGACCCGCTGGACCAACTCGCGGAAGGTGGGGTCGCCGGAGACGTCGGCGCGCAGCACCCGCATGTCGGTGAAGAGGCCGATCACCGAGGACACGGCGTCGTGCCGCCGGTTCGCGTCGGGCGAACCGATCACCAGGTCGTCCAGGCCGGAGTAGCGGTGCAGCAGCGTGAAGAAGGCGGCGACGAGAACGTCGAACGGGCTCGCGCCCTCCTGCCGGGCCAGTTCCCCCGCCCGCTCCAGGGCCTCGTGCCCGACGGTGCAGCGGACCCTGCCGCCCGCGAAGGTCCGAATCTCGCCCCGTGGCCGGTCGGTCGGGAACTCCAGTACCTCGGCCCCTGCCAGCCTGTCCCGCCAGTACGCGGCGAGTTCGTCCAGATCCGCGCTGCCGAGCCGGTCGCGCTGCCACACCGCGTAGTCCGGGTACTGCACCGGAAGGCCGGCCAACCGCGGTGCATCACCGTCGTGCAACGACCGGTAGAACTCGGCGAGTTCACGCATCAGCACGCCGCGCGACCAGGCGTCGCAGACGACGGTGGGTACGTGGAACAGGAACAGGTGGTCGTCCGGCGCCACCCTGATCAGCACCGCGCGCCACATCGGCGTCCGGGTCAGGTCGAACGGTTCGCCGACCCGTCGCCCGACCAGTGCCCGCGCGGCGGCCAACCGCTGCTCGTGGTCGTCCTCCGCCGCCTCGATCACCGGCAGTTCGACCGGGACCTCGGTGGCGACGACCTGCATCGGAGTGTCCTCGCGCGCCACGATCGTGGTCCGCAGTGCCTCGTGCCTGGACACGACCGCGGCCAGTGCCGAGCGCAGCGCGTCCGTGTCCAGTCCGCCCCGCAGACGCAGGCACAGCGGCGTGCCGGAGGCAGGGCTGTCCGGCGCCGGGTGGTCGAAGAACCGTAGGGTCTGCTGGGCGTGCGACAGCGGCGTCGGACCTGTGGTGCCGCGCGATGTGGGTCCTCGCCTCGCCACGGCTTCCGCATGTTCCCTCAGCCGGGTGAGGAAGCGCGCGCGGCGCTGTGCGGGCAGCGCGGCGAGGCGCTGGGTCATGTCGTACACCTGAGACTCCTCACGGGCAGCGGCGCGTCTCCCGCGCGGTCGTCCGAGCGCACGGGCAGGTGGGCCAACTCCGAGATGGCAGTGGTCAGTACGTCGATGCCGCGCAGGTACTCCGAGAGCACGATGTGCTCGTCGTCGGCGTGATCGAGGCTGCTGTCGCCCGGGCCGTAGGTCGCCATCGGGATGTCCCAGACCTCGGCGAGGGTGTTCATGTCCGAGGTGGCCGTCTTCACCACGAGACGTGGCCGGGCGTGCAGTTGCCGGATGCCGGACACCAGCGCGCGCACCGCCGGGTCGGCCCGGCCCACCCGGCAGGCCGCCACCGAGTTCAGCACTTCGAGGTGGCCGGCCGGCAACCGGTCACGCAGCCCGCTCACCAGCTCGTCGACATCGAATCCCGGCGGGATGCGGATGCTGAGGTCCGCCGTCGCCGTGGTCAGACCGCCGTTGAGCCGGCACAGGGTCGCACCCGGCTGGTCGAACACACCGTGGCTCGCGCCCGGACCGAGCAGATCGACCAGCGCGTCCCAGCAGGCGACGGCCAGTTCGGACGCCTTCGGCACCGGGTTGCTCGGGTGGGTGGCGGGACACTTGACGGTGTAGCGCAGGTCCAGCTTGCCCTTGTAGCCGAGTACCACGCTCGACCAGCCGCTGGGTTCGCCGATGATCAGCGCGTCCGGCCGGGCGTGGGTGGCGCGGATCGCCATCGCGCCACGCGAGCGCGGGGTCTCCTCCTCGACGACGCCGACCACCACGATCCGGCCGGGGAAATCCACCGCGCCGGCCGCGGCACAGATCATCGCTGCGAGCGGTCCCTTCGCGTCCACCGCGCCGCGGCCGTAGAGCCTGCCGTCCTCGGAGCGGACCGGGAACTGGCCCGAGACGGTGTCCATGTGCCCGAGGAGCATCACGGTCGGGCCGTCACCGCGCTCGATCACGCCGATCACATTGCCCACGCCGTCGATGTGCGCCCGGAAGCCCAGGTCCTTCATCGCTTCGGCCAGGTAGTCGGCCAGCTCGCGTTCCTGGTAGGAAGAAGAGGGGATCTCCAGCATCTCGCGCAGCAGTCCGGCGGCGTACGTCTCGGTGACGTTGCCGGAAGAAGTGAACGCCCAGTTCATCGTTGCGCTCGTTCCAGTAGGTGGTCGACGATGTGGTCCGCGACGTCGACCCGGTCGGTGAGCGCGGATTGGAAGCCGGAGAACTCGACCCGGTGATTGACCTCCAGGACCAGCAGTCGGCCGTCGCGGTCCTCGATCAGATCGACACCGGCGATGTCGGCGCCGACGGCGGCGGCAGCGTTGAGGGAGAGCTTGTCGATCTCCGGTGTCACCTCGCACGGCCGGGTCTGCCCGCCGAGTGCCACATTGGTGCGCAAGGACTCACCGGTCCGGTAGACGGCGCCCAGCACCTGACCACCGACCACGATCACCCTGATGTCCCGGTCGGGCTTCTCGATCAGCTCCTGCACATACCCGAGGTGCGACTGCGGGCCGGGCAGTGCGGCGGCGTACTCGAGCACCCCTTCCGCACTGGCGCGGTCGGGTAGTTGGACCACCAGCCGGCCCCATGAGCCGACCAGCGGTTTGATCAGTGCCGGGTAGCCGATGGAGTCCAGGGCGGCCAGCGCGGCCTGCGGGGTGAGGCCGAGTGCGGTGCGCGGAGTCGGTACCCCGGCCGCCTCCAGGGCCATGATGGTGCGCCATTTGTCGCCGCACACCTCGGTCGCGTCCGCGCTGTTGACCACATCGACTCCCGCCGCGGTGAGGCAGCGGGCCGCGTACGCCGCGCGGACCTGACCGATCTCCCGGTTCAGCGCGAGACTCCAGGGCTGGTCACGCTGACCAGCCAGGAACCACTGTCGGCGCGTGTCGACATGGTCGAAGGGGACACCTCGCCGGTCGAACGCGTCGAACAACCTCTTCTCGTCCGCGCCGACCCTGCTGGCGAGCACCGCGATCCTGCGGTCACCTGGGCGCTCCGGTGTCGCTGACACGTGACCTCCGTATTAGAACCACTGGTTAGTCGGACGGCATGACCGGCCTTCCGCGTAGAAAGGAAACTATGGGCACATCGACACCGTGTGCGTCCGCGGCAAGTTTATCCGCGGGTCCTCGTCGTGTTGGTTCTTCCTGCTGCGGCTGCGAATTGGGATTACCCGGCCCCGGCGGCCGCTGTGCCACTCTTGAATGGGTTCGAATACCTGCCGCAATAGTTCACTGCCGCCAGAGAAGAGGGGAATTGTGGGACACGGACCGAAACGGATTCCGGTGCTCGCCATGTGGAGCGCGCCGCGCTGCCGCTCCACCGCGTTCGCACGGATGATGACGGAGCGGGGCGACCGCGTCGTCGTGCACGAACCGTTCTCCCGAGTGGTGGACTTCGGTGAGGTGGAGGTCGCCGACCGGATCGCGCGCGACGAGCAGGACGTGCTCGCGGCGCTGCGTGCCATCGCGACTCGGAAGCCGGTGTTCTTCAAGGACACCACGGACTTCCACTACCCGGCGCTCCTCACCGACGAGGACTTCCTCTCGGCCGCGACGCACACCTTCATCATCCGCGACCCGGCCGAGGCCATCGCGTCGCATCACGCGCTCAACCCGAACCTCGGCCGCGACGAGATCGGCTTCGCCCGGCTGCATGAGATCTTCACCGCAGTGCAGGCCGCCACCGGCACCACGCCTGTCGTGATCGACTCCGACGACCTGCTGGACCGGCCGGCCGAGACCGTGCGGGCGTACTGCGCGGCGGTGGGCATCCCCTTCCTTCCGGACGCGCTGAGCTGGGAGCCGGGCATGCGGTCGGAATGGCAGTCGACCAGCAAGTGGCACAAGTCGACCAGTCAGACCGCCGGCTTCACCCGAAGCAGGAGCGACGGAGCCGAGGCGGTCGCGGCGGACCCGGTGCTGCGCGCCTACCGCGATTACCACCTGCCGTACTACGAGAAGCTGCGCGCCGTCGCGCTCCGGCCGTGACCGCTCAGACCGGAATAGTCGACATGATTACCCGGCGAGTGCACCTGACAGCGATTCGGGTATTCAGGGTAGTTACGGTGCGGATGAAAAGCCTGTACGACCAGGCTAGGTTTGGAATGTAAGGCGGTGTTTCAGTGAGTGTCAGAACAAGAATATACGAACCGGTCGACATTTCAGGTCATCGCAACAACACGGCCATCTCCGCGGCGACGGAGACCAGAGCGGGCGCATTCAATGTATGGAGAAACTCGTTCGCGGCCGAATACCTGCCCGCGGGCAGGAGCCTCGTCCACGTGGACGGTGTTCCCTTCGAGTTTCCTCCGGTCTGCGACGGACCGGACAACGTCCGCTGCGCCGGACAGTTCATTCGTGTCCCCGAGGGCCGCTACGACTGGATCCATGTCCTGGCGGCGTCCGAACGGCGCTGCGAGGACACCGTCGAGCTGAGCTTCGCCGACGGCTCGGTCGACACCGAACCGCTGCGGGTCTCCGACTTCTGGGCCGCACCCGCGTGGTTCGGCGAGGTCAAGGCGTTCGAGAGCCTCGTCATGCACTACCCGCACCACGTGCAACGAGGTGTTCCGGCAGTGATGTGGGCGCAGCGCGTGCCGGTCACCCGGCGGGCCGGCCTCACCGGCATCCTGCTGCCCCGCAATGTCGCGGTGCATGTCTTCGCGGTCACCCTCCAGCGGACGGAGACCTGACATGACCGTCGACGTGACGACACGGACGTACATGATCACCGGACCGGAACCCGAGTGGTGGTACCGCGACCTCGTCAGCTGCCTCCAGTCCACGTTCGGTTCGGTCCTGATACGGGAGGGGGCCGACCCGCTGGCCGTGCTCGGCGCGGGGTGGCGGTTCCTGCACCTGGCGGGTGACGTCAGGTCCGAGGAGTTCTACTACCCGTGCCCCACCGACGAGTCCGGCGGCACCGACCTCGGTGCCGCGCTGGCACCCCACCACGAACTGCACGCGCGCTGGTGGCAGCCCGCTGACGAGAACGACGTCTGGCGGGAGGTGCGTGCGGCGCTGGCCGACGACCGTCTGGTCATCGCGGCCGTGGACAACTACCACCTGCCGTTCCGGCCCGCGTACGGAGACGTGCACGCCGCGCACCTGGTGGTGATCTACGGCCTCGACGAGACCCGCGGGGTGGTCTACGTCTCGGACGCGATGCCGCCCGCGTTCCGCGGTGCCGTCCCGATCGAGAAGTTCCTGCTGAGCTGGGGTTCGGCCAACCCGACCGACGTCCAGGACGCGTTCTTCAGCGACTCACGGATCGGCCGACGCTGTCTCGACGTCCGCCTCGACGCCCCGCCGGCGCCCTTGACGCCCGAACTGCTCGGCGGCTACCTGCGCACCGACGTCGAAAGCTTCACCACGGCCGGCTCCGCCCGTACCGGTCTCGCCGGATACGACGCGTTCGCCGCGGAACTGCTCGAACGGTGCCGGGCCGCGGACGCCGGCGTGCTGCGCGAGCTGTACCCGTTCGGCTGGGCCATGCAGGCGCAGGCGTCGCTCCACGGTGAGCTGCTGCGCCGCTGCGGCCGCGAATGGGACGATCCGGCGCTCGCCGGAGCGGGACGCGCGGTCGAGGCCGTCGCACACGCGTGGACCGGACTGCGGTTCACCGGTGCACACGGACTGCAGGACCCGAGCGCGGCCGCATCCGATATCGCGCACCACGCCACGACGCTGCGCGGCGCGTACGAGCGTGCGGTCGCTGCCGTCGGAGCGGCGGCGGCGCGGCTGTGACCACACACATATCGACCACCGTGGCCCTGTGGAGTGGAGAGTGATGAGCAAGCTGGCAGCGTTCGGCGGCACGGCGGCCGTGCCGAGGGATCGGCGCCGTGTGCAGTGGCCGTTGGTCGAGGAGGAGGACCGCAAGGCCGTCCTCGACGCGCTCGACGGCGCACGGCTGGTGTCCGACACCGACGGTGTGAATCCGGTGTCCGACCTGGAGGAGAACTGGGCCCGTCGTTTCGGTTTCGAGCACTGCGTCGCGGTGTCCAACGGCACCGCGGCACTGGCCCTGGCGCTGGCCGCGCTCGGCGTCGGACCGGGGGACGAGGTGATCGTGCCCGCGCTCAGCTTCATCGCGACCGGCCTCGCACCGGTGCACCAGATGGCCGTTCCGGTCTTCGCCGACATCGACCCGGTCACCTTCAACATCGACCCGGACGACCTGGAGCGCCGGATCACCCCCCGGACCAAGGCGATCATCCCCGTGCACCTGCATGGCGCGCCCGCCGACATGGACCGGATCACCGCGATCGCGCGCAAGTACGGCCTCGCGGTGATCGAGGACGCCGCACAGGCGCCCGGGGCCACCCACCGTGGGCGGCCGGTCGGCGGGATCGGCGACGCGGGTGCCTTCAGCCTCCAGGTCAGCAAGAACATACCGACCTGTGGCGAGGGCGGCCTGCTGGTGACCCGCGACGCCGAACTGGCCGAGGCGATGCGCCGCGGCAGGCAGTTCGGCGAGGTGATCGAGGCCGGCCGCGAGCGCGACTACGTGTCCTACGGCCTGGGCTGGAACTACAAGATGAACGCCCTCCAGGCCGCGTTCACCAACGCGCAGCTCGCCCGGTACGACGACTACGAGCGCGCGCGGCAGCACAACGTCACCGAGTTCCTCGCGCGGCTCGCGCAGATGCCCGGCCTGCAGGTGCCGACCGCGCTGCCGGACACCACCCACGCCTGGCACATCCTGCGGTTCCGGTTCGACCCGGCCGCGTTCGGCCTGGACGGGGTGCGGCCGGAGGCCCTGCGCTCGGCTCTGCGGCGACTGCTGCGCGCCGAGGGCGTACCGATGTCGCAGTACCAGCTCATGCCGCTGCCCGACCAGAACGTGTTCGTGGACCGCGTCGGCTTCGGCTCGGGCTACCCGTGGTCCGTGACCGGCGCCCGCGGAACGGTCGCGGGTGCGGGCTACCCGGTGACCCGCGCGGTCATCGCCGACTCCCTGACCATCCAGAAGCGTCACCTCCACCCGGGGGTGGGCGAACTGCTCGGCCTGTACGCGGACGCCTTCGAGAAGGTGTGGGCGAACAGGGACATGGTGGCCACGCTCGCGAAGGCGGCCTCATGACCGTCACCCCGGTCCTGGAACGGGACGTCCTGGACACGGTCGCCGCACGTATCCGCTCCCATGTCGTCGACATGTGCGCGGGGCCCGAAGGCGGCCACCTCGGCGGTGCCTTCTCCTGTGCCGACGTGCTCGCCGCGCTGTACTTCTCGGTGCTGAACGTGGACCCGCTGCGGCCGGACGATCCGGATCGCGACCGCTTTCTGCTCAGCAAGGGTCACGCCGCCGTCGGCCTCTACGCGACGCTGGCCGAACGAGGCTTCCTCCCGGTCGAGGAACTCGCCGGATACGGCCGCCCCGGCAGCAGACTGATGGGCCATCCGGTGCGTGCGGTGCCCGGTGTGGAGATGCCGACCGGATCGCTCGGCCACGGACTCGCGCTGGGCTGCGGGTTCGCGCTGGCCGCCCGGTACGCCGGGCGGGACGCGCGCACCTTCGTACTGCTCGGCGACGGCGAGCTCCAGGAGGGCTCGGTGTGGGAGGCGGCCATCGCGGCCGCGTCACTGCGCCTCGACCGGCTGGTCGCGGTGGTGGACCGCAACGGACTGCAGCTGACCGGCTCCACCGACGGCATCGCGCCGATGGAACCGCTGGCCGACCGCTGGCGCAGTTTCGGCTGGGCGGTCCGCGACGTGGACGGCCACGACCCGGACCGACTGGCGGAGCATCTGGGCGCCGCGCCGTGGGAACCGGGCAAGCCGAGCGTGCTGATCGCCCGCACGGTCAAGGGCCACGGGCTGCCGTTCCTCGCCGGCCGCAGTGCCAGCCACTACGTGACCCTGTCCCCGCGCAACCACGCGCGGGCGGTCCGCGCCCTACGAGACACCGAGGCCGCCGGATGAGCCGCGCGACCCGAGAGGCGTACCGGGACAGTCTGCTGCCGCTGCTGCAGCGGCATCCCGAGCTGATGTGCCTGGACTCCGACACCGGTCTCTTCAACGCCGAGTACGCCGAGGCGGCCGGCGACCAGTACCTCAACCTCGGTATCGCCGAGCACAACCTGATGGGCATCGCCGCCGGGATGGCGGCGTGCGGGCGGATCCCGTTCGTCAACACGATGGCCGCCTTCGCCACGTCCCGGGCACTGGAAGCGATCAAGATCGACATCGCCTACAACCGGTTGCCGGTCCGCGTCATGGCCACCCATGGCGGTCTCGCCGCGGGCCACCTCGGTCCGACGCACCAGGCCCTGGAGGATCTCGCCGTGATGCGGGTACTGCCCGGGATGACCGTGGTGGTGCCCGCCGACGCCGCCGCCACGGAGGCGTTCGTCGAGCAGAGCCTGGACCTGCCCGGCCCGCTCTACGTCCGGCTCGGCCGCAAACCGACGCCGGACCTGCCCGCGGCCCCGCCGCCGGTCATCGGGAAGGCGCAGACGTTGCGGCAGGGCGGCGACGTGCTGCTCGCGAGCTGTGGTCCGTACCCCGTGCTCGCCTGCCTCGCCGCGGCGGACGTCCTGGCCGAACAGGGCGTCGAGGCAACCGTGTTGAACATGCACACCCTGCGGCCGTTCGACACGCCGACGCTGGTGGCCGCGGCCCGGCCGGCCTCGCTCGTGGTGACGCTGGAGGAGCACTGGCGCGGCGGCGGTCTCGGTGGCGCAGTGGCCGAAGCACTGGCGGAGGAGATGCCCACGAGAGTGCTGAGACTCGGCATGCCGGATCAGTTCGTCGACACGGTCGGCAACCAGGAACACCTCGTCAACCACTACGGCCTCACCGCGGAGCGGGTGGTGAGGACGGTCCGTACCGCCCTCGACCGCGGCCGCACCGACCTGATCACCTCCCCCTCGTGACACTTGGACCCCTCGAAGGAGGCAAGTGCCGTGGATACCACGAGCAGCCATGTAGTCCATATCGGCTTCGCCGAGCAGCACATCGACTCGATCGAGTTCGGCGAACATCAGGTGTCCCTGCTGGTGCACCGGCATGTCGCCGAGCGCATGTCACACGCCGCGCGGCAGCGGTTCGCCCGCATCGGCGTTCTGGACGTACCGCACACACTGGAGTTCGACACCTACGACCAGGTCCTCGACCAGATGATTCACCTGGTCGACGAGTTCGCCGCGGAACTCGGGCCGCCGACCGCCGTCGTCGCCATGTACGAACACGTCACGCTGCCCGCGGCGCGATTGCGCGACCACTTCGGTCTGCCGGGAGTCGACACCGAGACGGCGCTGCTCTGCCGTGACAAGGTCCGTATGAAGGAGACCATGCGGAGCGGCGGCATACGCGTCCCCGCGTTCTGGGCGGTGGACGCGAGCACTCCGTACGCCGACCTCGAGAAGATCGCGGACGCAGTGCCGGGCCGGCTCGTCCTCAAGCCACAACGACAGGCCGGCAGTTTCGGCATCTCGGTCTTCCGCGACGGAACGGAGTTCCTCGCCCATGCCCGGGCCCACGGCATCCCCGACGATCACGAGGTCGAGGAGTTCATCGAGGGCGACGTGTGCCATGTCGACGGAGTGGTACGGGACGGTGAGATCCGTTTCATCAGCGCCTCTCGGTACATCGGCGACTGCCTCAACTTCCAGAACAACCGGCAGCATCTCTCGGGCGTCACATTCGACGACGCCTCGACGCTGGCACGGATCACCGATTTCACCGCACTCGTGCTGAAATCACTGAGGCTGCACACCAGCACCTTCCATCTGGAGCTGTTTCTCACCCCCGACGACGAGCTGGTCTTCCTCGAGGTCGGCAACCGCTTCGGCGGCGCCTACATCAGCGATTCCATCCGCGCGGTCTACGGCGTGGATCTGGTCCGCGAGTCCGTCCTCGCCTGCATGGGCCTGCCGTCCGAGGTCGGGACCGTCACCGGCATCCTCGACCACGAGGGCGTCGGCGCCTCCGGCTGGCTCTACTCCGCACTGCCGGAGAGTGAGCCCTGCGTGGTCAGGCGGATCCGGGGCCTCGACACGTGCCCGGACTCGGTGGTGCTGTCCGACATCCCCAACATCGGCCAGGCGCTCAACGGCGACATCACGGTCTTCCCCACCGCCGGCAAATTCGCGTTCGCCGGCGCGAGCACGGCGGAAGTCGAGCGGGACATACAGCGGTTGGCCGCCTCGTATTCCCTCGAAACAGCTCCCCGGAGGATCCCGCACATCTGACCCGCACCACACGGAAAGGTGTATTCATGATCACAGGCAGCGCCAGTGGTGCCATGTTGCAACTGGGGGATCTGCACGGCTCCTTGTCCGACCCGGTGCTGAGTTCCATGACGCTCCTCAACGAGATCACGGGGCGATTCCCGGAGGCCGTGTCCTTCGCGGCCGGGCGGCCCTACGAGGAGTTCTACGACCCGCTGCAGATCCACGACTACCTGGAGCGATTCCGCAAATATCTCGAAGTGGAGCGCGGCCTCGGCCCCGACCAGGTACGGACAGCGCTTTTCCAGTACGGACACACCAAGGGGCTGCTGACGGACCTCCTGGTGCGGCACCTGGCCGTCGACGAAGGGGTGAGCGTCGTCCCCGAGTCCGTCGTGGTGACCACTGGTTGCCAGGAGGCGATGATCCTGCTGCTGCGCGCCCTGCGTACGGGCAGTGAGGACGTCATCCTGGCTCCGGCACCGACCTACGTGGGTTTCCTCGGGGCGGCGCGCCTGATGGACATGCCGGTCCTACCCGTCGCGGAGGGCACCGGGGGCATCGACGTTGAGGACCTGGTGACACAGATAGGCCGGGCCCGGCAGCGGGGACTGAACCCGCGCGCCTGCTACGTGGTGCCGGACTTCGCCAACCCCAGTGGGCTCAGCATGAGCCTCGCCGATCGCCGGCGGCTCCTCGACGTCGCGGAGCGCGAGGACGTCCTCATCATCGAGGACAACCCGTACTCCCTGTTCAACGCCGATGGCCGGCGCCTGCCCTCGCTCAAGTCACTGGACACCGCTCAACGCGTCGTGTACGTAGGCTCGTTCGCCAAGACGGCCTTCCCGGGCGCTCGCGTGGGCTATCTGGTCGCCGACCAGCTGGTCTCGGGCACCGGCGCCGGCGAGGGCCCGCTGCTGGCCGACCAGCTCGCCAAGCTCAAGAGCATGCTGACGCTGAACACGTCGACCATCTCCCAGGCCGTGATCGGCGGGAAGCTGCTGGCGAACGACTGCAGCATGACCAGGGCCACCGAGCGTGAGGCGGAGATCTACCGTCGCAACCTCGCCGCGGTCCTGGCCGGCCTGGACAGACACTTCCCCGCTCCGGACGACGGCTCGCGTCCCCGGACGACCTGGAACATCCCGGGCGGTGGCATGTTCGCGGTGGTCTCCCTGCCCTTCGCAGCCGACGCCGCGATGCTCGAGTACTCGGCCAACCGATTCGGGGTGCTGTGGACCCCGATGCGCTACTTCTACCCCCAGGGTGGAGGTACGCACCAGATCCGCCTCTCCTTCAGCGTGCTCACCCCCGAACGGATCGAGGAGGGTCTCGCGCGGCTCGCCGCCCTCGTCCGCGACCGTACGGCCTGACCGTGCGACAGCGAGTTGCGTCGGCTCCCCACATGGATCGGAGGCCCCGCAGGTCTTTGACGACGCTGTTGGTTAATTCGGGGCCTTACGCGTTCTTCGCCCCGTCGATCGTTTGGTCGGCGGGGCGAAGTCGCGCGAAGTGGCTGGTGCGGGTGC
>NZ_JBEXHW010000060.1:0-22762 GCF_040608235.1 Streptomyces sp. NPDC005202
GGGGTGTACGAACGGCCGCGTACAGTGTAAATCCCACCAAAAGCCACTGACCGCAAAAGCGACTTAGTGGCACAAGCAATACCTAAACGCCCTCTCAGGAATGGTCTGTCTCCTCAGGGACGGGAATAGCCTGCCGCCAACAGGTGGACGAGTCGATCTTCGGTGCCAGACGGCAGAGCCATCGTGCCGTGGCCTCGGCGTCGTCCCGCACGGAGACAGCGAGCAGGCTGAAAGGAGCCGTGGGCCACAGTTCGATGCACACCACGGGCCTGCCGGGCCGCACCGCCACGAAATCCTTTCCGCCGTGGTGGCCCCGCGTGCCGATGCACATCGCACCGGGAATCCAGACGCCGCGCTGAGCGACTCCGCGCAGGGCGCGCCACCAGTCGGGTTCCACCGTCACCCGGCACACCGCCGCCAGTAGCACGCGCACATTGCCGCGGCCTGCGGCCGCCTTCTCCCACCACGACAGACGTACGACGAGGTCGTCGCCCTTGACGAGGATCCGCGCCATCGTCATTCCCTCCCCTCCATGCTCGCTCCGGCTTCACCGCGGGGCCATAAGCGGGGACGTCCTGTCGGCACCGGATGGGAGGCACCCCAAATGCGGTCGGCGCCCCACGGCATTATGTCGGTGACGGGGAAGGCCGAGTGACGGTAGCGGAAGGCGGGGTCGGCGAGGAAGCCGGCGACGGTGGTGTCGGCTGCGGCCACGAGAGGGTTGGCGGTCATGGCCCCGCGCACTGGGACGCCCCGCAGGAATTCTCGGAGCGTGGCCTGCCCGCTCTCCGCAGTCGCTGAGGCGATCACGAACCAGCCGATGAGTACGAGCCAGATGCCGCTGAACACGGTCCCGAGGAAGACCAGGTACAGGCCCAGCACGCCAGACCACAGTGCAAGGCCCCACGCGCAGCTGACGTCACCGGGCGCAGCCGACGTCCAGTACTTCGATCACGTCACCATGGCGGGTGTAGACAAGCCAGCACCATTCACCGAACGCTGCGGCCAGCTCCGGGGCCTGTGGCTTCGGGGCCCGGGCCACAGCAGTGATGAGCGTGATGATCTCCTCATGTACATCGTCCGGGACGCCGAACAGCACGTTGGCAGCCTGTTCGATCAGTTTGACTTTCATTTCGCCCCCCGCGGACCGCAGGAGCAGCAAGGTAGGGCAGCTGTGTACTTGGCCCGTGCCTATGGACGACTACGACCAGAGTCCGTCATCGGTAGCAAGCCTCGCAAGGTGTTGGGGAGGCTACCTGGGCGAGCGGACGACTCAGCCCCGCTGGCATGGGAAAATGAACGCCTATATCCTAGAAAATTTCAGCCGGAGCCGCTGAAGGACCACTACCAGGACGTCGCTACCAGGTATCGCGACTTATGTGTGGATGAGTTGAGGCGGCGCCTGGCAGGGCATTGAGCGGTGCCGCCTTCCGGCTCGTGGTGGCGATGCCGGACCGCCGTCTAGTCGCGAACGGTGTTCGGCTGTCGGTGCCGCTGCGGCTCCTCACTGCGGGGCAGGAACTGCCGGGAAGCAGCCCGGGATGCCGCATGAACCGGAGCAAGGAGCAATCCCCATGAGGCTGAATTTTCTCGACTCCCTGTACGCCCGGCCGGGCCCGTACGCCTCCGTCTACGTGGACACCTCCCGGGACATCGACGACCCGGACAAGGCGATCGAGCTGCGCCGGCGCCACGCCCGCTCGGACCTGATCGAACTCGGTGCCGACCCGGCCACCGCCGGCGCCTCCGCCGATGCGGTCGGGACCGACGCCGACCTGCCCGGCCGCCACGGCCAGGCCCTCTTCGTCACCCACGGCGAACTGGTCCTCACCGAGGAGCTGCCGCAACCTCCACCCGTGGACAAGACCGGCTACGCCCTGCTTCCCGACGCCATGCCCCTGGCGCTGCAGCATGCTCCTGACATCCCCTACGCCGTCGCCCTCCTCACTCGCGTTGAACCCAAGGACAGCGACACCGCCTCCGGAGACCTGCAGGTAGAGCTGCAAACCGGGCGCTGGCCGAGCAGCTCCGTCGCCCCCCGTGCCCTCACCCACCGGCGCCTACCGATCCACCAGTGGCACCAGGAGGCCGGGCGGCTCGCCGGCGAGCTGACCCACCTCATGGACCTCGGCCACGCCGACACCTTCGTCGTCTGCGGGGACACCTGGGCCCGCGGCGTCCTGGTCAACCGCCTGCCCGCCCCGGTACGCAACCGCGTGGCCACCGTCCCCGGCAACGGACAGGACGTCGAGACCGGCCGGGCCCTGCTCGAGCCCCAGCTTGCTGGCCTCTTCCGCGACCGCCTCTCCGCCCACGACCGCGACCGGCTGGAGAGCTTCGCCGCCCAGCGCGCCCGTCATCCCGCTGGCGAGGGGCTGTCCGCCACCGTCGCAGCCCTGCAACGCGGCCAGGCCGACGCCCTCGTGGTCAACTACCCCGCCGAGGAGTGGCCCCCGCTCTGTATCGGTACCGCCCCCGACCAGATCGCCCTGTCCGCCGCCGACCTGCAAACTTTCGGTGCCACCGGCCACGAGAAGCAGCCCGCGGACGCCGCCCTGCTGTACGCCGCCGTTACCACCGGTGCTGAACTGATCGTCGTTGCCCGGGAGAAGACGCCTTTGGAGGACGGGATCGGCGTTCTCCTGCGCTACTGACTGGACTGAACGCGGGAGACTGAGGGGTGAGCGCCGGGTCGGCCACGCGGTAGGTCACGTTGGTGGGGGCGGGCTGGTAGGGCCGATTGGTGGGCCGCGCGCCGGGAGGTGCCGACGGCCGCCGGACCCTCAGGCGGAGCAGTCGCTCCGGTGCGGGCGCATCCTCGACCGCCTCCTGCACCACTGCGAAGTGATCTCAATCAACGGCCCCAGCTACCGATTGAAGAACCGCCTCAAGGCCATCGAGCGAGAGACCGAAGTCGCCTAACACCTCTGCACGTTCATCCGTACACACCTCTGCACTTCAGCTCGTACGCCGACAGGTGCACGTCGGGTGAAGGAGGACACCATGAATCACCCTGTGCTGGCGAGTGTCGACGGGTCCGCACGGAGTCTGTCGGCAGCCGACTGGGCGGCGCCGGAGGCAGCGCTGCGTGGCGTTCCACTGTGCCTCGTGCACGCCTCTCCACCGTTTCCGGGCACCGCCGTGCCGGCCCCGGCCGTGGACACGCTGCATCAGGTGGGCGAGCGAATGCTCCAGCGGGCGGTCGCCGACCTCAGCGCCCGTCACCCGGACATCGAGGTGCGAGGCGAGCATGCGGACGGCGCCCCCGCCGCGGCACTCCTTGCCGCGGCATGCCGTGCCGGACTCCTCGTCGTCGGCACCCGGGGGTCGGGCGGTTTCGGCGGTCTCGCGGTCGGCTCAGTGGCCCTGCGGGTGGCGGCGGCAGCCGCCTGCCCCGTCGTGTTGGTGCCCGAACGTCCCGCCGGCGCCTTCGGAGAAGGGACGCACGGGGCGGCGCTGCCCAGGTGGTGGTGGGGTTCGACGCGCACCACCCGGTCAGTGAGGCGGCGGACTTCGCGTTCTCGGCCGCTGAGGTGCGCAGAGCACGTCTCCGGGTGGTCCAGGCATGGGCTTCCCCTGCCGAGGCCGTGTCCCCCCACTTACCGTCTTCCTCGGCCCCGCAACGGGGTTCCCGGCCTCCGGGACCGGCATGACTTTGTCCCCCTGTCGTCGATGATCTGGGGGGTGGTGTCACCGGGCCACTGGTAGACCGCTGATTAGGGGCATGACCACCGACTCCCTCCGGGGGAGGTTGGGAGGCTCTTCGTAATGTGGATGCCGGCAGCTGGTGCCGCAGGTGAGGCCGGGACGGGTACGACCGAGGGACGCACGTGATCGACACCAGCGACATCGGCGCCTTCCTCGGCCCGGACGTCGGCAAAGGCGAGCACCACGCCACCGCGCTGACCCCGGCAGGGAAGAAGGCACTCGACAAGCGGCTGCCCAACAGCGAGCCGAAGCTGCGCGAGGTCTTCGCCAAGCTGCAGGCCAAGCACGGCACCGTGCTGGTGGTCGTCGACCAGCCCGCCTCGATTGGTGCCCTGCCGCTGGCCGTGGCCCGTGATGCAGGCTGCAAGGTCGCCTATCTGCCAAGCCTGACCATGCGGCGAATCGCCGACCTCTATCCCGGCGAGGCCAAGACCGACGCCCGCGACGCGTTCATCATCGCGGACGCCGCCCGCGCCATGCCGCACACGTTGCGGTCCATCGAGCTCGCCGACGAGACGATCGCCGAGCTGGAGATGATCGTCGGCTTCGACGACGATCTCGCCGGTGAAGCGACCCGCATCAGCAACCGGCTTCGCGGTCTGCTCACCCAGATCCATCCGTCGCTGGAGCGGGTGCTGGGCCCGCGGATCCAGCACCCGGCGGTGCTGCTGATCTCCAAAGGTTCGGCTCTCCCGCCCAGCTGAGGAAGGCGGGACGCCGTCGGCTGGTCAATCTGATACGGGCCAAGGCCCCGCGGATGGCCTAGCGCCTGGTCGACGACACCTTCACGGCACTCGACGAACAAACCGTCGGCGTGCCCGGAACCGACGCCGCGGCCCTGATCGTCCCCAGCCTCGCCGATCAACTGAAATCCGTGCTTGACCAGCCAAACTCCTCGCCACCCGAATCGAGGAACTGCTGGAGGACCACCCTCTTTCGAAGGTCCTGACCTCCATGCCGGGGATCGGGGTCAGGACCGGAGCACGCATCCTCATCGACGTCGGCGACGGCAGCACCTTCCCCACCGCCGGACATCTGGCCTCCTACGCCGGACTCGCCCCGGCGACCAGGAGTTCGGGCTCCTCCATCCGCGGTGAACAGCCCTCCCGCAGAGGCAAAAAGCAGCTCAAACGGGCCTTCTTCCTGTCCGCGTTCGCCGCCTGGCCGACCCCGCCTCGCGGGCCTACTGCGACAAGAAGATCAGCCAGGGCAAGCACCACACCCAAGCCCTCCTCTGCCTCGCGAGACGACGAGCCGACGTGCTCTTCGCGATGCTCCGCGACGGCACCTTCTACGACCCCCAACCCGCCCCCACGGGTTGACGAAACCCATAGGGGCACCCCCCCGGATGCTGGTGGTGACCGAGGAGGACCGCGCAACGTGGGAGGATCAGGAGGTCCTGCGGCTCTCCGATGCGTTGCGCGCGTGGCAGGAGAAGTACCCGGGGGTGACGGTCCGCACCGATGTCGTGCTGCTTCACCCTGCGGAAGTGCTCTTGAACACATCTCGGGGAGCGGACCTGCTCGTCGTGGGTCGCCGCGCCGGTCCGCAGGCGGCCGAGAGCTGCCTGCGGCCGGTCGCCCACGCCGGACTGCACCACACCCGCTGCCCGTGGCGGTGGTGCCGCACGTCGGCTGACGGCGGACAGGCAGGCCGGCGGCGATCCGCGGCGTGCCCAGGCGGTCAGCCGAAGAACACCTCGAACTCGTCGTACAGCGACGGGTCGACCCTCTTGGCCGTCGCGGTGGCGTCGGCGAGGGGAAGACGAATGATCTGCGTGCCGCGCAAGGCCACTATCACGCCGAAGTCACCGTCCTTCACGGCATCGATGGCGTGCAGCCCGAAGCGTGTGGCCAACCACCGGTCGAAGGCGCTCGGCGTGCCGCCGCGCTGGATGTGCCCAAGGACCGTGGTGCGGGCATCCTTGCCGGTGCGTTGCGAGATCTCCTGGGCCAGCCACTCGCCGATGCCGGACAATCGCACATGGCCGAACTCGTCCACCGTCTGGTCCTTGAGGATCATCTGGCCCTCTTTGGGGACGGCCCCTTCGGCCACCACGACGATCGGGGCGTAGTTGATCTTGAATCGGCTCTCCACCTGCTCACAGACCTGGTCGATGTCGAACGGCCGCTCCGGGATGAGGATCGCGTTGGCGCCGCCCGCGATGCCGGCGTGCAGGGCGATCCACCCGGAGTGCCGCCCCATCACCTCCACCACCAGGGTGCGCATGTGCGACTCGGCAGTGGTGTGGAGACGGTCGATGGCCTCGGTGGCGATGCCGACGGCGGTGTCGAAGCCGAAGGTGTAGTCGGTGCCGGACACGTCGTTGTCGATGGTCTTCGGCACGCCGACCAGATGGAGCCCCTGACGGCTCAGCTCGGTGGCCACGCCGAGCGTGTCCTCGCCGCCGATCACGACGAGTGCGCCCACGTCGTGCGCGGCCAGGGTCTCCCGCACCCGTCGCGCCCCGTCCTCATGCCTGAGCGGGTTGGTGCGGGAGGAGCCGAGGATGGTTCCGCCGCGGGGGAGGATCCCGCGCACACTGGAGATGTCCAGCGGCACGACATTGCCCTGGAGCGCACCGAGCCAGCCGTCTCGCAGTCCGACGAAGTCGAAGGCGTACTCCTGGATGCCCTTGCGGACGATGCTGCGGATCACGGCGTTGAGGCCGGGACAGTCACCGCCGCCGGTCATGACTCCCACCTTCATGGCTTCCTCCCTTCCGCCGGTCACCCCACCCGGTCGCGGTCCTCTCGGCGATCGAAGCCGCCGTCGGGGGGCAAGGATCATCTCCCTCCAGCCTCCCCCCATTCGATCCGCAGTGACCACTCCACGGACCCTCGCAAGGCATCCAGGCCAGCAGGTCGAGCGCGAGCTGCACGATCTCCAGCCAGATCTGGTTCTGTGCGAAGCCGTGCAGGGGCAGATTGCGCAGGCCGGAGTCGCGGGCGGCGCGGATGCGGTCCTCGGCGCGGGCCCGCTGGCGGTGCCGCAACTCCAGCAGGGCGATCGGGGTGTGCTTGGTGTTGGTGGCAAACGCGGTGAGCCGCATCCCGTCGGCGTCGGTGAGGCGCAACTGCGCGCCGGGGGGCGGGCGTTCCTTGCGAACGATCAGCCGAATCCCTCTTGGCCAGTCCTTGAGGACGTTCCAGTCGAGTTCGGCGGTCCAGGCACCGTCGCGGATCTCGCCGTCCGGTTCGAATGCGGGCATCCAGGCGGAGGCCGGCACCTTGAGGACGGCTTGGTGGATGGCATCGGTGATGGTCATGCCGACCGAGTACGACAGCCAGCGCCCGCGCTGGGCGAGCCAGGCCACAAACTCGTGGGTGCCGCCGCCGGAATCGGTGCGGATCAGGGTGCGGTGCCCGCGCCGGTACTTCTTCGGTAGCTGGGCCAGGGCCAGGCGGGCGGCGTCGATGTGGTCGGCGGCGGACCGTGCTCGGCAGGTCACGCAGCCGCTGGCGCAGTTCACGGAACGTGGCTTCATCGCCGCGTTCGCGGGCTCTGCGCATCGCGTAGTAGACCCTGTGGTATTTCGGGTTCGATGCCCGTCGGGCACCTCGGATGTATTCCGGGATGAGTACGTTCTCGATGAAACTGTCCAGCTTGTGCAGGTAGATGTTGGACAGGACCGGGGAGGCAATGCCGCCCTGTGGAACGCGACGTCCCATCTGGACTTCCCCTCCCGGATCCCTCGATCCGATTGTCAGGGGTGTCCACGCTCAAGGGACAACCTCAGACGACCGTGTCGCGGGCGGCCTCCAGAGCGATGGTGAAGCCGGCCCGATCGGGGTCGCAGCCAGATATTGTTTCCACCGCGGTCACCATGACCGAGCGCAGGGCCTGGTAGAGGGTGAGTAGTCCCCACATCTCCTGGATGAGGCCCGCCGGGTCCTTCGAACGTAATATTCGGCCTTTGAGCAGGGTGTGACGGAGCGCCAGGTAGGTGATCTCGATTTCCCAGCGCTCGTGGTAGAGACGCACCAGGTGGTCGGCGGTGCGGTGGTCGCCGAGCGTGGTCAGCAGGCGGTAGGTGCCGCCGAAGACGCCGCCGTCAGCGGTGCGGGAGCGGACCTCGGCCTCGATCACCCGGAGCGGGAGGCCCCCGATCCGGGTCAGGTATGAGCCGTCGGGCAGCAGCGCCAGCACCGGCGGGCGTCGGACGCTTGTGGCGCGTATCAGGAACTGAGCCCCCTGAGCTGCGATGTCTGCCAGCAGTTCGTTGCTGTCGAAGGCACGGTCCGCCAGGAGAAGCATGTCCGAGGTCAGGTGGCCGACCAGGTCGTGGGCGTAGTCGGTCTCGCCCTTGGTGGCGGGACCGAAGACAGCTCCGATCAGGCCGCGGGTGCCGGTTTCGCACAAGGTCATGAGCATCAGCCGGGGGTAGCCCCCCGGCCCGTAGCGGCGTTCGACGCGGCCGGGCCAGGACCGGTTGCGCTCGTGGTCGGGGACGGACAGGCTCCCGCAGCCGTCGAAGGCGACCGTACGCCAGCGGCGGTAGCGCACTCCGGGTGTGGACGGCTGGGCCAGCGGGCCGGCCAGCACGTCGAACAGCCGCTTGAGCGGGGCCACGCCGACCCGCCGACGCAGATCGCGAAGTGCCTTCTCCGGCGGTTGCGGCACTCTGGCGGCCAGTCCGGCCACAAGCTTGCCCCACACCAGCCCGGCGCCCAGATGCTCGAACAGCCCGAGCGCGAGCACGAAGTACACCCCGACGTGAGAGGGAAGGCTTCAGTCGTCGCTCGCGAGCCCCGCTCTCGTCCAGTACCGCATCCACCAACTCGGGCGGGATGACCTGCGTTAACTCACCGATATGACCAGGCGCGAACACGTCATCGGTTCCGCCCGTGACAGACTGAGCCACTGGGCCTCTGCTTTCTCAGGAAGATCTTGGTCGATCCCCTGGATAGCAGAGGCCCGCATCCCGCCCACGCTTGACACCGCCGCTGAGCTCTTAACTTCGTGGCATTGATCCAGCATCACGCGGTGGCAAGCCCCCGGATCCCGCCCGGACCACAAGGACCGGGCGGCGAGGGCCTGGACGCCGCCCGCGCCCGCGGCGCCCGGCTCGGCCGCCGCCAGCCATGACGGACGAGCAAAGTCCGGCACGCCCGCGACCTGCTCACCCGCCCCGAGAACACCGTCGCCTCGATCGCGAAGCTCCTCGGCGTCTCCCGCAACACCATCTACAAGTACGTCCCGGAACTGATGGGCGGTCGAACCGCGCTCGCCGAGGCTACGGCCACACCCGTGCTGCCTCGGCCCGCGCAGCCAACCGAGTCCCGAGGCATGTCGGCCTCACTCCGGGGCCGCACTCCGGTTGCCCTCCTCATGGACCTGTCGGACCGTCGAGGAGGTAGGGAGCGACGAAGCCCCGGTAGGCGTACCTGCGATCGGCGGGCAGGTCCTTCCAGCCGGTGATCCGGCCGCGGCACAGGACTGTCCCGCACCGGCACCGAGCCGGGAAGTGCTCAATGGTGTAGTTGCGCATCGCGTAGTCAAAGGTGATCTCCTGGCCGGTCATGATGGGGCGGCGGGCGAGCAGGTCATGAGCCCCGGACGCGTTGAGCCCGATGCCGCAGTTCGGGTCGCATGAGTGGTTCACCTTTGGCATCAGACCGCCGTGCCGGACGAAGCGATTCCAGCTGATCTGGGAGGCGTGGGCATCGTTGCGGTCGAGCTCGGCCTCGATGACACCGGCCAGAACTAGCTCTCCCGACCGGAAAGGGCGCGTGGCGAACACCCCGGCCCCTTTGCCCGCGGATTCCCGAAGCTCTACCCCCGGGCCCCGGACCGTCGCCCCCAGCGCAGTCGGCAGCGGAACTGCAGAGTATTCACGGTTCATGAAAAAGCCCTTCGGTCGGTCGGGCGGAGCACTGCGCGAGGCCGGAGCGGCAGGTCGAGCCGCCGGGGCGACACCGGAGCTCTACCAGAGCGCAGGTACACGACACACAACCGCACCAGCCTCCCGCACACCAGGCGGATACCGGCCTGAGCATTCCAAGCCACCCGGGAAGCTTTCCCGGGCGGCTGCCTGCGGGCCGTCCCGTCCCCGCCTCGCGGCTCTGCGAATCCGGCAGATCGAGGCCGCGAGTGGACGTGCCACCGTTCGGGTGACAATGTCCGGCCCCGCGGCGGGTGTCGACACTGGGCCTCCTCATGCGTGGCGCGGAATCTCGCCGTCTCGGGGAGTGGTACGCGGGTACGGGGCCGGCGGTTCAGCCAGAGGTTCGGTGGGGGCGTACCGGGCCGCTATGGGCGTTGTTCCGCCCCCGGTGCCTGAAGGGCGTGCCTGGAGGGCGTGCCTGGAGGGCGTGCCTGGAGGGACCCCAGGGCGATGGGGTGCGCACATGCACACACCCCGGTGCCGGGTGCCTCGCAGGCGGCTGAACTCGGGCAAGGGGATGCGCTTGGCGGTTGTCGCAAGGCTGCCTGGTACCGGGTTTGCCCAGGTGTGAGGGACCGGCCCGGTCGGCCCTGTACGGAAGGGCCCGACGGGTTTTCACTGGAAAGTGACGGTACGGGAAACGCGCGAGAACGCGCGCCTCGAGCAGGGAGGACGCTGTGCGGGCGACCTTCGTTCTGGGACGGATCGCGGGGGTCCGGGTCGGGGTCCACTGGAGCGTGCTCTTCATCTTCGTCCTCATCGCCCTGGGCCTGGCACAGGGCCGCCTGCCGCAGGCGTACCCGGGCCTGCCCCAGGGGGTCTACTGGGCGGCCGGCCTCGCCGCGGCGGTTGTCTTCTTCGCCTCGCTCCTCGCCCACGAACTGGCCCACGCCGTGGTGGCACGGCGCAACGGCGTCGACGTGGACGACATCGTCCTGTGGTTGCTCGGCGGAGCGGCCCGGCTGAAGTCCGAGGCGTCCAGCCCGTCCGCCGAGCTGAAGATCGCGGGCGTGGGCCCGCTCGTGAGCATCCTCCTCGGAGGATTCTTCGTGCTCGCCACCTGGCTGCTCGGCCTGTCCTCCGCGCCCGGGCTCGTGGTCGAGGTCGCGGCGTGGCTGGCCGGGATCAATGTGCTGCTCGGGGTCTTCAACGCCATCCCGGCCGCACCCCTCGACGGCGGCCGGCTGCTGCGTGCCTACCTGTGGTGGCGTACGGGAGACCGGCTGCGGGCGACCGTCCGGGCGACCGCGGCGGGACGGGTCTTCGGATGGATGCTCGTGGCACTGGGGCTGGTCTGGTTCATGCGGAGCGGCACGCTGAGCGCGCTCTGGCCCGCGCTCATCGGCTGGTTCCTCGTCGCGGCCGCCACCGCGGAGGGCCAGCAGGCGCAGGTGCGCCAGGTACTCGCCGGCATTCCGGTCCGCAACGCCATGACTCCGGACCCGCTCACCGTGCCCGCCGGCCCGACGGTCGCGGCCTTCCTGAAGGACCCGCAGTACCGCTACCGGCACTCGGCGTTCCCGGTGACCACCGACGACGGCGCCCCGCTCGGGCTGATGACGCTGGACCGCGCCCGGAAGGTGCCGGGGGACCAGAGCGGCGCGGTGACGGTGGGCGAGGTGATGGCGCCGCTGTCACAGATCACTGTCGTGGGCCCGGACGACCCTCTTGCGGACCTGTTGCCGCGCATGGAGCCCGGTGCCGAGAACCGGGCCCTGGTCGTGGAGGACGGCCGGCTGGTCGGCATCGTCTCGCTGTCGGACATCAGCCGTACGGTGACGTGGCTGTCGAATACCGCGACGCGGCTGCGCGTCGGCTGATGACCGGGGCACAGTCGGCACTGGCCGTGGCTCGCGGGCCCGCCCGGCGGGAGGAGAGAGCCCCGAGGAGAACCCTGAGAAGAGCCCCGAGAAGAGCCCCGACGAGAACCCCGAGGAAAACCCCGAGAAGAGCCTCAAGGAGAGCCCTCAGGAGAAAACCATGAAGCAGCATCCGGACCCGCCGGACGGAGAGCCGGAGGCGACGGCGACGAACGCGGCGGCACAGGGGGCGGCGGCGCGGAAGGCGACGGCGCGGGAAACGGCAGCCGAGGACGCGGCTACGGAGGACTCGGCTACGGAGGACTCGGCGGCGAAGTACGCGGCTACGGAGGACTCGGAGGCGCAGGTACTCGCGGCAGCTCAGGTGCTCGCGGCGGCGCAGGAGGCGGCAGCCCTGCACGAGGCGCACCGTGCCGCGCCGCACGATGCCGCTCCGCACGATACGGCCGCCCCGGAAGCCCTGACGCAGAAGGACACGGCAACAGCGGCGGTCAAGGCGGCGACGCAGACGGCGAAGGCGATGGCCCAGGCGATGACGCAGAGGGTCCAGGTGGCGGCGGAGAGGGCCCGTGCGGCGACGCAGGCGACGACGCCGGTGACGACGCAGAAGGTCGCGACCGTCATGCGGACCACCGTCTACTCGATCGCTCTCGACGAGACGGTCCTCATGGCCTGGGAGCTGATGGAGCGCTCCGGCGCCCGTCACCTTCCGGTCGTACGCCCCGACGGCCACTGCGCCGGCCTGCTGAACCGGGCCGAGCTGGCGGTCGCCTGCGCGGCACCGGCCTCCTCGCTGTCCCGCCTGCGGGTGGGCGATCTGCTGCGCCACCGTTCCGCGATCGTTCAGGCCGAGCAGACCGTGGGCCAGGCAGCCAACCTCATGCGCTACACCCGGTGCGACGCCCTGCCGGTGATGGGAGAACAGGGCCGCCTCATCGGCCTGGTCACCGCGGCCGACATCGTCGCGGCCATCGCGGGCCACCCGTCGTGGGAGGAACCGACGGGCCCGCCGCCCCCGATCCCGTACCCGGTGATGCCGGGCCTCCTGCCTCGCCGGCGCACGACGGGCACGGCGGTCCCGTGAAGCGCCCGCCCGGCGCGGACACCGGGCGCGAGGGGCCGGCGGGCAGCGAGGGACCGGCTGGAGGCTGAGCGAGGGACCGTCGGTCAACGGGGGACCGGCTGGGAGCTAATCGTCGGCGATGCGGACGACGGCGAGCGTGATGTTGTCGGGCCCGCCCGCGGCGATGGCGGCCTTCCACAGCTCGAAGGCGGCGCGGCCGTCGTCGTACTCGCGCAGGAGGCCGTCGACAGCGTCGTCCGGCACCGGATCGGTGAGACCGTCGGTGCAGATGAGGTACCGGTCACCGGGCGACAACGACGCGGCCGTCACATGAGGGACGACGGCACGGTAGTGCGGGGTGCCGCCGAGGCACTGCGTCACCAGCGAGGTGGTGCGCCGCCCGGGCGCGGGCCGCGGGCTGTCGTCCACGCTCACCTGCCGCAGCCCGCCCCGCGGTGCGGCGAACACCCGGCTGTCGCCCACGTTGAACGCCAGCAGCGACTCGGGCAGTACGACAGCGCCCGCGACGGTGGTGCCCATCATCGTGAGCTCACTGCCTCCGTCGCCGCCCTTGGCATCGGCAGCGGCGTAGACCGCGCGGTTGCAGGAGTCGAGGGCGTCGCGGACGGCGTCCTCCCTGCTCAGGGTGGGACCGATCGACGCGAGCCGGCGGACGACCAGCGCACTGGCCACCTCGCCGCCGGGGTGCCCGCCGAGCCCGTCGGCCACCGCGACGACCAGGGGCGTACCCAGCGGAAACACCAGCGTCTGCGGATTCTCGGTGACGGTGGCACACAACGTCCACGGCCCGACGACCAGGCTGTCCTCGTTCTTGTCCCGCAGCAGCCCGGGATGGCTCAACGCACTCACAGCGACATACGACACCGAAGGCCACCGCCCTCCGGCCGACCGGCCTGCACCCCGGCCGGGCTACGTTTCCGAGTCTAGGCCCGCTTCAGATGCCGCGTGAGCTGCTGAAGCCTGGACCAAGGCCCGAGGGTCGGTGCCGTCGCCGGGGGAAGGCGCGTCAGCCGTTGCCCGCGGCGTAGGCGACGAAGGCGGTCCAGGCGTCGGCCGGGACGGTGAGTTCGGGGCCCGGGGCCGGAAGCTTGGAGTCGCGTACGTGCACGGTGTCCTGCGGGCCGGTATGGGCCACCTCGAGGCAGGCGCCGCCCTGGCTGTCGCTGTAGCTGGACTTGAACCATTCGTGCCGATCACTCATAGCTCACCCGCCGACTTCCTGATCAACGCGGCCGACTCCTCGGTGTTGAGAGCCTGCATGCGGATCATCCCATGCATTTCGGTCAGCGACGGTTTCCAGGAGTACGAAGGAGCCGTTGAGTGCGAGGCCCGCGCACTGTCCGAAGCGCAGAACCTGGACCGACACGTTCCGCAACTCGCCAACGTGCACAAGGTGACTGAGCTGACCCTTCATGGCTTCCCGGCCTCCAACCAGCGTATGCAGGACAGCCTCGTAGACGACGAAGCCGTACACCGTCTGCGTGCGGCACGTCAGCGCTTCCTGTCGTCCCAGCCGGGCCCGTACCCGCTCTTCCACCGTCTCGTCGTCGAGCGGAGGGCAACTGCCGCTGATCAGCGCACGCGCGTACTGCTCGGTCTGCAAGAGGCCGGGGATGAGCAGGGGCTCGTACCAGTGAACGGCGATGGCCTCGGCCTCAAGGGTCATGAACTCCTGCGAACGCGCCGGAAATGGCTCCGGCTTGAGGGTACCCCTTGGTCGCCTCCAGCTTGCCGCTCGCCCGGCACATCTGGTCGGCGACCTGGAGGAGCCGGAGCGTGGGGCGGCGGCGGCCGTTCGCCATGGACTTGACGTACTCGTAGTTGTAGTTGGCCTCCTTGGCGAGATCCTCACGGCGTACGCCGGCCTCGGCGCGCCAGTGCTTGATCTGGCTGCCGCAGTAGCGCCATGCGATCGGCGGCTGGGAGTTCCCCTCGGCCATCGCGCCCACCCTTCCCCCAGGTCACAGCGGGTACAGCCACGCTCTGTACCCGCGTCGCGACTGATGAGGCTAGGCGGGAACCGGCAGTCTCAGCCGGGTAATTGACGAAGAATCACCCTCGAGGACCCAAGCGCATGGCGATGCCCGGAGACGACTCCGCCCCCGCCCTCCCGCCCCGGCTCCCCGGGCACGGTGCCGCAGGTGCCCAGCCCCGGGACGTGGAGTGGCGCCTGCCGCGTCACGCGAGAAGCGTGGGCCGGGCCCGAACGCTCCTGCGCGAGCAGGCCGCGTCGTGGACGATCCCCGGCGACGTGACCGAGACGGCGGTGCTGCTGCTCAACGAGTTGGTGACGAACGCGTACCGCCACGCCAAAGTCTCACCGGGCGTGAGATCCGGGCTCGTTGCGTCCTGGAGGACGGCAGTCTGCGCATCGCGGTCACGGACGCGAACGAGGCGCTCCCGCAGCCGCGCCGGCCGAGCCCGGACGACGAGTCGGGCGGCCGCGGTCTGACCCTGGTGGCCGCGCTCGCGGACGAGTGGGGCGCGGAACCACGGGCCTGCGGCATCGGAAAGACGGTGTGGTTCCTGCTCGCGGTGAAGCCGTAGCGGTTCGTGCCCGCAGTGAAGTCGGCGGCACTCGGCGCCCCACCGGTACGGGCGGTGCGGCGCCCGGCAGGTGCGGTGTGCCACGGTGCGGATCACGGGCCCGTAATACGCCGGAAAGAAACGGGCGGGGTACCGCAGGCCGCACGGATCCCGGCGGCGAGCGCGGCAGCGGCGTGGTGGTGTCCAGTGAACCGGGCAGCTTGTCCGGGGCGTTGTCCGGGGCGTTGTCCGGGGCGTTGTCCGGGCGTTGTCCGGGGCGCAGACGACGCGCATGGTCGTCGTCCCCTTCGCGGACGGTTGTGGCGGTCAGACGGTCATCCAGCCCAGGACCGGGGTGGACTGCAGATAGATGATCAGCGCGAACCCGGCCAGCAGGCCGAGACTCCAGCCGAGCACCCTGCGGAAGATGGTGCTCTCGCTGCCGGCCATGCCGATCGCCGCGGCGGCGACGGCCAGGTTCTGCGGCGAGAGCATCTTGCCGAGGACGCCGCCGGTGGAGTTGGCGGCGGCGAGGAGTACCGGATTGAGTCCGGTCTGGTGCGCCGCGGTCACCTGGAGCACTCCGAAGAGCGAGTTGGCCGAGGTGTCGGAGCCGGTCAGCGCGACTCCCAGCCATCCCACGATCGGGGAGAACAGGGCGAACGCCGTGCCGGTCTGGGCCAGCGCGGTACCCAGGGTCACGGTCTGGCCGGAGAGGTTCATGACCCAGGCCAGCGCGAGCACGGACGTCACCGTGACGACGGTCCAGCGCAGCTGGTGCAGCGTCGCGCCGTATGCTCTCACCGCCCGGCCGGGGCCCACCCGGTAGAGCGCCATCGTGAGCAGGCCGGCGATCAGCAGTACGGTGCCCGCGGCCTTCAGGTGCTCCAGCTTGAAGGTCATGGCTCCGGCGGGCTGGCCGGTGGGGGACTCGACGTGCAGACCGGGCCAGGTGAACTGAACGACGCCGTGGGCGGCCAGCCACTCCTTGACCGGGCCGATCTGGGTGAGCGCGAAGAGGGCGACGATGATGATGTACGGGGCGAAGGCCATGAGCGCGCTGCCCTCGCCCGTCTCCAGACGCTCTTCCTCCCGCCCTGCTGCTTCTTCCCGCCCCGGTCCTTTTCCCCGCCCCGGTCCTTTTCCCCGCCCCGGCCCTTCCTCCCGCCCCGATCCGTTACCTTCGCTCACGCCACCCGAGCGGCCTGTTGCGTCGAGGGCGCCCGGAGAGGCGGCACCCACGGCCGCCGTCTCCGTGACGGCCGACACCGGCTCATCGGGCTGGACCGCGTCCGGCTGCCAGACCCGCAGAAAGCCGAGGACCGTCACGAGAGCGACGACGCCCGCGATGATGTCGGTGACCTCGACGCTGACGTAGTTCGCGGAGACGAACTGGGCGAGCGCGAAGGCCAGGCCCGCGACCACTGCGGCCGGCCAGGTCTCCCGGACGCCCCGGCGCCCGTCGAGCAGGAACACCAGCACGAGCGGGATGAAGGCGGCAATCAGCGGGGTCTGCCGTCCGGCCATCGCACCGAGATCGTCGAGCGGCAGGCCCGTCACACCGGCCAACGTGATCAGCGGCACCGCCATGCTGCCGAACGCGACCGGCGCGGTGTTGGCCACCAGCGCCACGGTTGCGGCCCTGAGCGGGGCGACACCGACCGCGACCAGCATGACCGCCGTGATGGCGACCGGGGCACCGAAGCCCGCCAGCGCCTCGATCAGCGCGCCGAAACAGAACGCGATCAGGATGCCTTGGACCCGCTGGTCGGACGAGACGGTGCGAAACGACCGCCGCAACACCGCGAACCAGCCCGTGATCTCAGTCAGCCGGTAGATCCACAGTGCGTTCACCAGGATCCAGAGGACCGGAAACAAGCCGTAGAAGCCGCCTTCGGCCGCGCCGGAGAGGGCCTGCGACACGGGCATGTCCCACACGAGCACGGCGAGGGTGAGCGCGAGCACCAGCGCGACGACCGCGGCGATCTGCGCCTTGACCCGGAAGGCGCCGAGCAGCACGAACATGGTCAGCAGGGGTACGGCCGCGCACAACGCGGACCAGTACAACGAGCCGGCCAGCGGGTCGAGGACCTGGCGGTACATGGAACCTCCCGGAGCGGCGATCCCGCCGCCTGGAGCAGTAAAGAGGTTCGTTGTCTCGTAAGACAAGTGCTCGTGCGTCGATACCCTCGGCGGCCCGCGCCTGAGTCGGGATGAAGCGGCCCTCCTGGTGCGGCCGGGCCTCGACGGAGCGTAACTGTGGTGACGTCAGGTGCAGGCGGCGGTGTTGAGGTCGCTGACCTCGGCAGGCGCCCGGCTGGGTTCTTCCACGGCCTCGGGAGCCCTGTTGAGCTGAAAAGCCCCCTGGACACGGACCCTCGGCGACCCCCTCGCCATCTGAACCGGCGTCAACTGCATCCGGGAACCGAATGCGCCGCCCAGGCCGGACGCATCGCCAGAACCTGCCTCGAACAACGCGTCTACGCCATCACCACCGACTGCCTTATTGATCCGAAACTCAATCGGTTCTATTCGAGGATGTATCGGACGTGGGGGCCGCCGAAGTAGCCGCGGATGTTGTGCGGCTGGCGTTGGCGCCGGTGGAAGAACCTGCGGGTTTCGGTGGCGAGTTGAGCCTGGTCACGGGCCCGGCTGTGCATGGGCAGACTCCGTTTGAGGTCGGCGTTGACCAGTTCGTCGGGGTTCAGCTCGGGTGAGTATGACGGCAGGAAGTGCAGTTCGATCCGGTCGGGGTGGGCGGCGAGCCAGGCGCGGACCTTGCGGGAGCGGTGCGCGGAGTGGCCGTCCAGGACGAGGTGGACCTTGTGGGTGAAGTGGCCCGCGAGCCGGTCCAGGAAGCGGCACATCACGTCGGCGTCGAAGGTCTCGGTGAACACCATGAAGTGCATCCGGCCCTTCGTGCTGATCGCGGACATCGCGTTCACCGAGAACCGGTTGCCCGAGCGGCGCACGACGGGGGTGCACCCCCTGGCGCCCCAGGTACGGCCGGTGACCTGGTCGGAGCGGATGCCGACCTGGTCGGCGAAGAGCACCTCGCCGCCCTCGGCCTTCGCCTCCGCCTGGATCGCCGGCCACGTCTCCTCCCGCCAGACGCGGACCGATTCCGCGTCCTGCTCGACGGCCCGCTTGTCCGGACGCTGGAACGACAGGCCCCAGCGACGCAGAGCTTGCCCACCCCCTGCTCTGTCAGGCGCACCCGGTACAGCTTCGCGATGAGCTCGCCCACCTGGCCGCGCGTCCACAGTTGCCCGGCCAGTCCCAGGTCGCACGGCTGGTATTCGAGGATGGCCTGCCGCACCGCCTGCTGTTCGGCCTGCGACAGCGCCTGATGCTCCCCAACGCGCCGCCCGCGGGGACGGGCCGCCAATGCCTCGCGCCCGCCGGCCAACCACTTCGCCCACCAGCCGTCCACCGCCTTGAGCGAGACCTTGAACATCGCCGCGACGTCCTCGCGATCCCGGCCCTCGACCAGCGCGGCCACCGCCCGCATCCGCAACGCTTCCTGCGCCGACGGCGACAAGTGCTGTGCGTCCCCCACCAGTTCACTCACACAGCGATCAACGACCCAGAACCGCTACCGTTTCGGATCAATATAAATCGGACTCAATGTCGAATCCCTCGGCGGTGGTGTTCCTGTGCGCTTTCCTGACGACGCACTCAAGGACGTTCTCATGGGGCGGCAGCGTGAAGGTGGTCGATGTCTGGTCGTAGAACCGGTAGACCCACAGCGACTCCTGCTTCACCGTCCCAGCCGCAGCGTCGAGAGGGTATTGATGCTGGTCCCCCTGCAGCAGCTCGTAGTTATCATCGGTAATCAGTCACAGCAGAGACCCCTGGAACTGATAGAAGAGCAGATCGCCGTCTCCCCCACCCGCACATGGGTGGAACCGCGGTTGAGCCCGTAAAACGGGTCGTCCACCGCGGTGTTGATACCGGCCGCCAGCCCGACGTATCCTTTTATATAGACGATCGGAAATCTATGCATGTGATACCTCTGGCTGAACTTTTCACGCATGAGCGGAAAAGAGATACCCGAAAAGTCGCGAATGTTGATCGGTCTGATCCGGCTGTCACCCGTCCGACGGCAAGGCCCAAGGCCGGGGCTTGGGCATGAAATCGCTATGAGAGCTCGTAAGACGATCTTGTTGAGGGGTGCTGGTCGGGCGTGATCGGTGTGACGATTCGGCCGTTCGGGAAGGTGTTGCTGGAGAGAGATCATCCGGGAGAGAGACGCCCCGGACTCAGGCCCGGGGCGTTCCTCGGACTCACTGGATCGGGGAGTCGGGCGGGGGGAGTTGGATGGTGCGCTCCCGGTCGACGGATTCGACGCCGTCGACCGCCTCCAGGGCCGGTATCCGGTCCTCCACGACGGTGCCGGAGAGCGTGCCGAGGATCGGCTGCTCGCCCGTGACCGTCAGCCCGGCCCGCCGCAAGGCCTCGACCACTTCCGCGAACCGGTCGGGGTCGACCGCGAGGATGACCCCGACCGGCGCGGACTGGGACGACTCGCTCACGGCGCCTGGAGCAGACCTGAGCCGACGTCCCTGACAGGCTGCGTCAGCGGGAACGCACCGGACAGCAGACTGGCCATGTGATCGGCCGCGGATGCGTTGGGGTTCGCCTGGGCGAGCAGCGCGAGGACACCCGCGACGTGCGGCGTGGCCATGCTGGTGCCGCTCAGGTTCTGGTACCCGCCGCCAGGGGCAGCCGAGCGCACATCCCTGCCGGGCGCGGCGATGTTGACCTCGCCGCCCTGGCCGTTGATGCCGCCGTTGGAGAAGAACGACGGTGTGAGCGCCTTGTCGAGCGCGGCCACCGCGAGGATGGAGGGGCAGTTGGCGGGCCGGCTGACGGGCTCGATGCGCGGGGGCCGACCGCTGTCGTTGCCCGCAGCGGCGACGATCACCGTCCCGCGCTCGAGCGCGCGCTGGGCCAGCATCTCGTACGTCTGCGGGAAGAGCTCACCCGGCCGGACCGGCGCGCCGAGCGACATGGAGATCACCCGCGTGCCGCGGGCGACGGCCCAGGCCATGCCCGCCAGGATCTGGCCGTCGGTGCCGCTGCCCGCGTTGCTGAGCACCTTCGCCGCGAGGATCCGAGCGTCGCAGGCCACGCCGTAGCGGGGCCCCTGCTGGGGGTTGGCCGGACCGGCAGCGGTGCCGATGCAGTGCGTGCCGTGGCCATTGCCGTCCTCGACGGTCTCGCCGGGCACGAAGGAGACCGTCGCCTCGATGCGCCCGGCCAGGTCCGGGTGGTCGGTGTCCACGCCGGTGTCGAGGACGGCGATCTTCACATCGCGTCCGGTCAGTCCGGACAGGTTGGCCCGGACCGCCTGCAGGCCCCAGGTCCACTTCTGCTCGTCCCAGGCCGCGCCCTGGGACGCGGCGGCTTCGGCCTGGGACTGGCGGGCGACCACTTCCTCGTCACTGCGGTAGGCCGGGAAGAACTCGGTCGGCGCCTGCTGCGGGGCGGTGATCGGCAAGGCGTAGACCATGCGCTCCGGCTCCGCCGCGATGATCGAGGATTCCGCCTCGGCCGTGGTCACCAGCGCGTGGCGCTTCTCGGGCCGCACCTCGACGACGGCGGCGCCGAGTTCCTCGAAGAGTACCGAGACGTCGGGGCGCTCGAGGAGTTCGGCGACGTTCGCGGCCTCGGTTCCTCGGACACGTTCGACGGGCGCGATGTCGGCGGACGAACGCAGTGCGTTCAGTCCGCTCTCCTGGTTACTCGGGTCGAGCAGGACCACGTACCGACCGGTGTACTCCGTACGTTGGCCCGTGACGGGGCCATTGGGCCGATCGGGCTGCTCGCCAAAGGCGCGCCTGTCCATGGGTCCGTTCGCCATTGAAATTCCCGCTTTCTGTGTGCTTCTGCCGGTTCGTGGACGCGCATCGATTCACGGAGTGTCAGGCGCCAAGGATGGTGGGGCGCGGTTCAGTCGTATATCGACGCGTAGTGCCGTCGCCAGGCAAGACTGTCCCCTGCTAGGCCGTCGGCATTGCCCCCTCGCACACCGTCGCACTGGGCACGGAGGCCCGCAACACGGCGCCGCCACCCGTGGCAGGAGAACGCCGAACCCGCCACCCGGTGTTTCCGGAGAAGCCACTGTTCATTCCGAACTGTCAATCCCCTCGGAATCGGACTGCGGAGACTTTCCTATTATGACGAGAGGGATGCCGCGCGGTTTCCCTGAGCGTCCAAGGACTCCGTAAGCCGGGCTAACGCCGCTCCTTAACCCGAGAGGGAAGACCGCAAGAGATCCGTCAACTAAGGGAGGAAATAGAAAGAAAATTTAGTCCTTCCTGAACCAACGCCTCTGGGGCGTAAGCCTCCGATACCACGGCCCTCGGAGCTCCTGTGTCAACCGATCCAGCTCTTTGAGTGAGCCTTTCTCATCCTGGGGCGCAGGGCTGATGACGGGCTGTGCTGGTAGCGCGTGACGTGACAGGGCTCCTGGCCGTTGCGCTGGTGATTCCACTCGCCAACCGCTTCGACACAGGAGCCTTGTTGGTCCCCTATCGTGCCATGCTCGACATCCCGCACGAGATCGTCGAGCACGTCTCCTGGCTGATCTACGCCCGAAGGCGTGACCGGCGCTCGCGCTGGCGTCGTCTGACTTGTTTCCAGCAGGCCCTGCTGGTCCTGGTCCACCTGCGCACGAACGCCACGCTCGCCGAACTCGGCAGGGGCTTCAGTGTCTCCACCGCCACGGCCGGCCGCTACGTCACCGAGACCGTCGACCTCCTCGCCGAGCACGCGCCCACGCTCCGAGACGCCCTGCGGAAGCCGCCCACGGAGGGCTTCGTCATCCTGGACGGCACCCTGATCGCCACCCACCGCGTGAAGGCGGATGAGTCCTACTGCTCGCAAAAGCACAGGCGGCACGGGATGAACGTGCAGGTCATCGCCGCACCGGACGGCACCGCGCTGTGGTTCTCCCGCGCGCTGCCCGGCCGGACCGCCGACATCACCGCGGCCCGCGCGCACGGGGTCGTCCAGGCGTGCCTGTCCCGCATGGTCCTCGTCCTGGCCGACAAGGGTTACCAGGGGGCCCACGGTACCGTCCGTACCCCGTACAAGGGCCGCGATCTTCCGCAGCAGTACCGGCAGTTCAACCGCGACCACGCCCGCCTTCGCGCACCGGGGGAACGGGCTTTCGCCCGCCTCAAGCAGTGGCGCATCCTCCGCAAGGCCCGCTGCAGCACCAGCCGCATTGGACGCACCGTGGCCGCGGTTCACGCCATCGAGATCGCCTGGCGGTCAGGATGAAAAAGGTTCAGTGGAAGGGTGTCGCAGTCGCGGTCTTCTCGGCGCGGTAAGGCAACGGGGCACGCCAATGTTGCTGATTCGACCGTCGCCCAAAGGCGCAGCACCTGGCACTGAGCTTGTTGTTTAACCTCGGCGGTTCACCTGACCCGCTGATGTTTGGTTCCTGGGCCTGACCCCGAATCCTGGACACGTCTATGCGGCTCCAGTCAGCGTAGTTGATGTTGTGTGGAAGGTGTTCTCGTAGTCGATCGGGCTGCGTTGTCCGAGTCGGGAATGCCGGGGTGTTGTAGCGGTGGAGCCAGCGGAACGCCACGAGGCGAGCTTCACGCTCGCTCGTCCAGCCCTTTTGGCCCTAAGACCGTGTCCTATGTGGTGAGGCGGAGCAGTCGCTTGTAGCAGCACAGGGCTGCGGCGAGTCCGAGAAAGGCCAGGTAGTTGCGGGGGTCG
>NZ_JBEXHW010000061.1:0-20230 GCF_040608235.1 Streptomyces sp. NPDC005202
TGATGGGCGTGGCCCGCGGCGCCGTCCTCAAGCGCGCCCTCCCACCGGCCGCCGTCCTCGTTGTCCTCGCCGCTGTCATCTTCTGGCTGACCCGGTAGGCGAAGAGTCCGTGAAGGAGATCCTGGACGACCTCGACCGATGGCGCACCCAGGGCAAGAGGGTCGCCATCGCGCGGGTGATCGACGTCGATGGCAGCGGCCCCCGGCTCCCGGGTGCGGCCATGGCCGTCAGCGAGGACAGCGAGGTGGCGGGTTCGGTCTCGGGCGGGTGCGTGGAGGGCGCGGTCGTGACCGAGGGCCTTGAGGCCATCTCGTCCGGTGACCGCACCGTCGTGACGTTCGGCTACAGCGACGACGACGCCTTCGCCGTGGGCCTCACCTGTGGGGGCACGATCCACCTCTACGTCGAGCCGCTCGACTGGTGGTCACTCTACGACGAGGTCCGCCGGCTGCAGCTCGACAACACGCCGTTCGCGCTGGCCACGGTGATCGAGGGGCCGAACACCGGCGCCAAGCTGCTGGTTCGCCACGACGAGACAGTCGAGCCGGTCGGTTCCCTGGGTGACCCGGACCTCGACCGCGTCGTCGCCCTCGACGCCCGCTTCGGGCTGGCCGCGGGGACGACCGCAGTACGGCACTACGGCGAGCACGGCGATTCCTGCGGGAGCACGGTGTCTGTGTTCATCGAGTCGTTCGTGCCGCCCCCCCGCATGCTCATCTTCGGGGCAGTCGACTTCACCGCCGCGCTCGCCCGGGTCGCCAAGGTTCTCGGCTACCACGTGACGGTGTGCGACGCCCGACCTGTGTTCGCCACCCGGAAGCGGTTCCCGATGGCCGATGCGGTGGTCGCCGAGTGGCCGCACCGGCTGCTGCAGGAGGTCGGCCCCACGCTCGGCCCCCGCGACGCCGTCTGCGTGCTCACGCACGACGCCAAATTCGACGTGCCGGCCATCGTCACAGCCCTCGGCACCGACGTCGGCTACCTCGGCGCGATGGGCTCCCGGCGGACCCACGCGGACCGGGTCAGGCGACTGAAGGAGGAAGGCGTCGACGATGCCGCCATCGCCCGGGTCCTGGCACCCATCGGCCTGGACCTCGGGGCGCGGACACCTGAGGAGACCGCCGTCTCCATCTGCGCCGAGATCATCGCGGCCCGCGCCGGGCGCACGGGTGCGGTGGGGCCGCTCCGCGACGGGCACGGGCCGATCCACGCATGAGCGTCGCGCCGGGCCCGAGCGTCCCGGCCTCCCAAGCGGTCGTCGGCATCGTGCTCGGGGCGGGCGCGTCCACCCGGCTGGGGCGCCCCAAGCAGCTGCTCCCGCTGGGCGACACCACGGTGCTCGCCCGGGTGGTCGCTCGCGTCGAACGCTCCTCGCTCGATCGTGTCGTCGTGGTGGTGGGCGGTGGTGGCGACGACGTCGTCCGGTCGTTGCATCCCGGACGGGCGCGTGTCGTGCGTAACGACGCCTACGGCTCCGGGTGCGCGTCCTCGCTGCTCGCGGGCCTCGACGCGGCCGGCGAGTGCGCTGCTGTCATGCTCCTCCTCGGCGACATGCCGGAGATCGACACAGCGGTCATTGACGAACTTCTGGTGCGCTGGCGGGCAATGCCCAGCTGGGCGGCGATCACCAGCTACCGGGGCCAGTTCGGCCATCCGTTCATCTTCTCGGCCGACGCCTTCGCGACCCTGCGGGGCCTGCACGGCGACAAGGCGGTGTGGAAGATCGTCGACCACGCGCCTCCGGACCGCCTGCAGCGACTCGCGGTGGACCGGCCGCTCCCCCGTGACATCGACACATGGGAGGACTACGTCGAGGTGTGCGCAACCCTCGGCGTGCCCGTCGCCCCGCGATCGGAGTAGTCACAGGCCGGGCACACCGTCCATGGCTCGGCCCACCCGCGTCTGAGCTGCCACCCAGCACCGCGTCAACACCTGAACGATTACTTAGGTGTCCGCAAAAAGACTTGATGGAAATGCGAAATGTCTCCGGTCATCATGGGGACATTCCGATACACCCCATCGTCAGGAGGAAACATGACGGAACGCTGGGGCGCCGGGGTCATTCCCTACGCCGAAATGGGTTACTGGCAGCCCGACTACGAGCCGAAGCCGACAGACGTTCTCGCAGCGTTCCGCATCACGCCGCAGCCGGGCGTGCCGCCCGAGGAGGCCGGCGCCGCGGTGGCGGGCGAGTCATCGACGGCCACGTGGACGGTGGTGTGGACGGACCGTCTCACGGCGTACGACCACTACCAGGCCAAGTGCTACCGGGTGGATCCGGTGCCGGGCACAGAGGGCCAGTACATCGCTTACATCGCGTACGACCTCGACCTGTTCGAGGAGGGCTCGATCGCGAACCTCACCTCGTCGATCATCGGCAACGTCTTCGGGTTCAAACCGCTCAAGGCATTGCGGCTCGAGGACATGCGAATCCCGCCGCACTACACCAAGACGTTCCAGGGTCCCCCGCATGGCATCGTGATGGAGCGGGAGTACCTCAACAAGTACGGCCGCCCGCTGCTGGGTGCGACGGTGAAGCCGAAGCTCGGCTTGTCGGCGCGCAACTACGGCCGGGTGGTGTACGAGGCCCTGCGCGGCGGTCTGGACTTCACCAAGGACGACGAGAACATCAACTCGCAGCCGTTCATGCGCTGGCGGGACCGGTTCGTGTTCTGCATGGAGGCGGTCAACCGGGCGCAGGCGGAGACCGGTGAGATCAAGGGCCACTACCTCAACGTCACCGCGGCGACCATGGAGGACATGTACGAGCGCGCCGAATTCGCCAAGGAGCTCGGCAGCGTCGTCGTGATGATCGATCTGACGGTGGGTTACACCGCGATCCAGTCGATGGCGAAGTGGGCCCGCCGCAACGGGGTTCTGCTGCACCTCCACCGCGCCGGCCATGGGACATACACCCGGCAGAAGACCCACGGCGTCAGCTTCCGGGTCATCTCCAAGTGGATGCGCCTGGCCGGTGTCGACCACATCCACGCGGGCACGGTCGTCGGCAAGCTCGAGGGCGACCCCAATACGGTGCGCGGCTTCTACGACACGCTGCGGCTCGACAAGGTCGACCCCGACCCGGTGAAGGGCCTGTACTTCGAGCAGGACTGGGCCTCCATGGCCGGCGTCATGCCGGTCGCGTCCGGCGGCATCCACGCCGGCCAGATGCACCAGCTGCTGCACTACCTCGGCGAGGACACGATCCTGCAGTTCGGCGGCGGCACGATCGGCCACCCCATGGGCATCGCCGCCGGCGCCGCAGCCAACCGCGTTGCACTCGAGGCGATGATCAAGGCGCGCAACGAGGGCCGGGACTACCTCGCCGAGGGTCCGGACATCCTCCGGGCCGCGGCGAAGCAGAACCGCGAGCTCGAGGTCGCGCTGTCCACGTGGGGCGACATCACCTTCAACTATGAGTCCACCGACACGCCGGACGTCATCGCGACCCCGACGACGGCCTGACGGCTGGGAGGAACAGCATGCGGATCACCCAGGGCACCTTCTCCTATCTGCCCGACCTGAGCGACGAGGAAATCGAGAAGCAGATCCAGTACGCGCTGGACAACGGCTGGCCGCTGTCGGTGGAGTTCACCGACGACCCTCACCCCCGCAACAACTACTGGGAGATGTGGGGCCTGCCGATGTTCGACCTGAAGGACGCCGCCGGCGTGATGTACGAGGTCAACGAGTGCCGGAAGGCGTACCCCAACCGCTACGTCCGGGTCAATGCCTACGACGCACGGCTGGGCCGGCAGACCACCGCGCTGTCGTTCATCGTCAACCGGCCTGCCGAGGAGCCCGGCTTCCGGCTTGACCGGCACGAGATGAGCGACCGTCGGATCCAGTACACGACGCACGCGTACGCCACCGACAGCCCGGCCGGCCGGCGTTACGCCCCCAACCAGTGAGGCGACGTTGCACATGACCGGTGCAGACAACGAGCGTCCGGTCTTCGGGATGCGTCCGTCCGCGCCCGGCCTGGTGCCCGGAGCGGACGGGCCGCCTGAGCCGCCGGATCCGGCCGAGCTGCTCCTGCCCGAGGACGCGACCGTCGACCTCAATGCGGAGCGCCAGGACTCGGGTGTCGACGAGGTGCTGGATGCGCTGGACAGGGACCTGGTCGGGCTGCGCCCGGTGAAGACCCGCATCCGGGAGATCGCAGCGCTGCTGCTCGTCGACCGGCAACGGGCACGGTTCGGCCTCTCGGCCAGCCGCCCCAACCTCCACATGTCCTTCACCGGCAGTCCCGGCACGGGGAAGACCACGGTGGCGCTGCGCATGGCCGAGCTCCTCAAGCGGCTGGGCTACCTCGAGCGCGGTCATCTGGTCGCGGTCACCCGCGACGACCTCGTGGGGCAGTACGTCGGACACACCGCGCCCAAGACCAAGGAGGTCCTCAAACGGGCGATGGGCGGCGTGCTGTTCATCGATGAGGCCTACTACCTGTACCGGGCGGAGAACGAGCGCGACTACGGGCAGGAAGCCATCGAGATCCTGCTGCAGGTCATGGAGAACCAGCGCGACGACCTCGTCGTCATCCTCGCCGGGTACAAGGACCGGATGGACACCTTCTTCCAGTCCAACCCGGGAATGAGCTCGCGGATCGCGCACCACATCGACTTCCCCGACTACACCCTCGACGAGCTGGCGCAGATCGGCGAGCTCATCGTGGGCGAGCAGCGCTACGCGCTGTCCCCAAAGGCGCGCAGCACCTTCCGGGACTACCTCGAAAGACGCCGCGAGCAGCCGCGGTTCGCCAACGCCCGCAGCGTCCGCAACGCCGTGGAGCGCGCCCGGCTGCGGCACGCCAACCGGCTGGTCGACCGCGGCGCCGAACCGCTGTCGAAGGACGATCTCATACGGCTGGAGCCCGAGGACTTCCTCGCCAGCCGGGTGTTCTCCACCGAGCCGGCCGAAGCGGGTACTTCCAGCGGATCACGCGCACCAGGCAGGAGTTGATGCGCGTCGGGAGGGAATACAGCCCCTCCTGACGCGCACCTGAATGATCAGGGCCCGGCCCGGTCCTCACCGCCCACCCCGCCGGGCCTTCATCACTGACGCCGCGCGGCCGCCGATCCCCCTCCCCGCGGGCCTGCGGCGCGGAGGCAGCGACCCGTAGTTGTTGACATGTTGCGAACGGCGGCCATCCATGCCTGAAATGACGCACAACCAGCATCTGTTTTCCCATGCCTTCGTTCCCCTGCTGGCCTACAGCACGGCCTGCATCGGTTCCGCTCTCGGCCTGGGCTGCGCGGGGCGTTACCGTGCCAGAGGCCTCCCGGACGGCCTCGGATGGCTCGTCGGCGGGGCCTTGACACTCGGCTCCGGGATCTGGGGGATGCACTTCATCGCCATGCTCGGGTTCACGGTCGATGGAGTCACCGTGCGGTACGGCGTCGCCCTGACCATCGTGAGCTGGGTGCTGGCCGTCCTGACCGTGGGAGTCGGCATGCTCATCGCGGGGCGCGACGGAACTACGCTCTCCCTCGTGTGCGGTGGCCTCGTCTCCGGCCTTGGAGTGGCTGCCATGCACCACCTAGGCATGGCAGCCCTGCGGGTGCCTGGATCGATCAGCTATTCGAGGGATCTGGTCGCACTCTCGATCGTGATCGCGATCGTCGCCACCACCGCGGCGCTATGGGCGACACTGCAGGTCAAGGGTGTCATGGCCACCACGTGCGCCGTGTTGGTCATGGGTCTCGCCATCAGCGGTATGCACTACACCGGCATGCTCGCGGCGCGGGTGTCCATCAGCCCTGGTGTGCCGTCACCGGCCGGCCCGACCGCGGTCTCGTTCATCACGCCCTTGGTCGCCGGCCTCAGCGTACTGATCCTCTATTTCGGGGTCGCCCTCCTGATCGTCCCGGTGGCGGATCAGAAGGGCCGAGATCGTGCCCGGAACCACTCCCGCGGCGAGAGCAGGGACAACGGGCTCCTGTCGCCGTAGGGGGCAGCCCCCGAGCAGGTGATATAGGCGATGATTTCGTAGGAGCAGCCGAACCGCAGGACCTGCAGCAGCTTGTACTGCAGACTCGACTCCACCCGACTCGGGACAGTCCGGAGCCTCCGACAAACCCGGAACGGTTCACTTCCGAGGCGCGACCTCGGCCATGCGCGACCACCCCTGCCCCTCCATCTCGACGTTGATGATGTCGGGCGTCTCGGCGACGACGTCCGGCATCCACGCCATGGCCGTCTTGAAGTGGTCGGAGTTGACGTGCTCCACGCCCGCCTCCGGGGACGCGAACGCCTCCAGGAGGACGAAGCGGTTCGGATCGGCGGCGTCCACGGACCACTCGAAGAAGAGGTTGCCGGGTTCGGCGCGGGTCCCGGCGGTGAAGTCGGCCACCCGGTCGAGCCACTGGTCGCGGAACTCGAGGCGGACGGTGAACCGTACGGCGATGAAGATCATGCGGAACTCCTCGTACGACAGAGGGGCGGACCCTCTCAGCAGTGTCAGTCCGTGAACAGACTCACCAGCAGGGCGGCATTGAGCGCCACGACCACGGCGCTGACCGCCCAGGCGCAGTACGTGGTCGCGCGCCGGTTGACCCAGCCGCCCATGACGGCGGGATCGCGGGTGAGCAGGACCAGCGGAACCAGGGCGAAGGGGATGCCGAAGGAAAGGATGATCTGGCTCATGACCAGGCCGGCCGTCGCGCTGCCGCCGGCGGCCAGCACCGCGATGGCGGGCGCCATGGTGAGCAGCCTGCGCAGCAGCACGGGGATCCGCCGGCCCAGGAAGCCGCCCATCACCACCTCTCCCGCGTACATGCCGACGCTCGTGCCGGCGAGGCCCGAGACGAGCAGCGCCAGGGCGAAGACGAGGGCCGCCATGGGGCCGACGAGCCGCCCGTACGCGTCGTGCGCCGCGCCGAGGGAGGTCGCGGCCTCCGGGGCGCCGGGATGGAACAGCGTCGCCGCCGACACCAGCAGTGCCACGTTCACGGCGCCCGCCAGGCCCATCGCGAGCAGGACGTCTGCCCGTACGTGGCGCAGCAACCGGTGGCGGAGCAGCCGGTCGCGGTCGCCCGGCGGGCCACTGTCCGCTCCGGGCGACCCGGGGTCGAGGGACAGGCCGTAACGGTTGCTGGTGAGCGCCGAGTGCAGGTAAATGACGTGCGGCATCACGGTGGCGCCGACGATTGCGCCGGCCAGCACCAGGCTCTCGGCTCCGGACAGACGGGGCATCAGTCCGTTGGCCGTAACCAAGGGGGCTCCGGTGCCGAGCACTTGGCTGAGAAACAGCGCCAGCAGACAGGCCAGGCAGGCCGCCATGAGCACCTCGAAGCGGCGTCTCCCCCGGCCGCGCATCGGCATGAGCGCCAGCGAGGCCGCGCCGATGACGAGGCCGCCGAGCCACAACGGGAGCCCGAAGAGCAGGTGAAGGGCGATGGCACCACCGATGACCTCCGCGAGGTCGGTCATCACGACGACCGCCTCCGCCTGCACCCACAGCCCCCACACCACCGGTCTGCGGTACCGGGTGCGGCACAGCTCCGGCAGGCTCCTGCCGGTGGCGACACCGAGCTTGCCGGAGAGGTACTGCAGGAGCATCGCCACGACGTTCGCGGTGAGCAGCACCCACAGCAGCAGCGGGCCGAAGGTGGCACCCGCCTGGACGTTGGTGGCGAAGTTCCCCGGGTCGACGTACGCGATGGCGGCGACGAAAGCGGGTCCGAGGAGGGCGTACGACACCCCCGCCCGCAACGGCGGCCGCCGCTCCTTTGGCGTACGGCCGTCGTCCTCGGCCCCCGCGCCGGGACTCCTGGCGGGGGCAGGCGCGAGCTGGTCGGTGTAGGTCGTGAAGGGATCAGCCGTCATGATGTCGCCGCGCTCCTTGTCACTGGGATGCGCCCGTAGGGGCGCGGGGAACCGCGCGCCCGGCCACGATCGAGCCGCGGCAGGCGGCAGACCGCAGACGCGGCGGCGCGCGGCCGACTGCGGTCAGGGAATGTTGGAGGGCCGGGGCAGCCCCTCGGCGAGGTCCCCGATCTCCGGCGAGTGAATGGATCCCGGGTTCCCGATGACCTCCTCGACCACCAGCGTCTCGGTGGTGAGCAGCAGCGCGGCGATCGACGCGGCGCTGAGCAACGCGCTGCGCGTGACCTTCACCGGGTCGATGACCCCGCGCAGGTGCAGGTCGGCGTAGTCGCCGCGCAGGGCGTCCAGGCCGCTGCCGACGGGCAGCGCGGCCACCCGCTCCTCCGCCTCGTCGGGGTCGAGACCGGCGTTGATCGCGATCCACCGCAGCGGCGCGGCGAGCGCCTTGGCGACGATGGCCCGACCCACGGCGGCGTCCGTGTCGGGGAGTTCGGGATCGCCGTGACCTGGCGCGTCCAGCGCCACGATGTCGGCGCGCGCGTGCAGCAGGGCCGCGCCACCGCCCGCCACGACGCCGTCCTCGGCCGCCGCCCGGGTCGCGGCGAGCGAGTCCTCCAACCGCATCTGCTTCTCCCGCAGTTCGACGTCGCTCGCGGCGCCGACCCGGATGACCGCGACGCCGCCGGAGAGCTTGGCGATGCGTTCGCCGAGCTTGTCGCGGTCGTGCTCGTTGACGGCACGCTCCAGCTCGGTCTTGAGGTTCTCGATGCGTTCGGCCACTCGCTCGTCGCCGCCCGCGCCGCCCAGTACGGTGGTGGACCGCTCGGTGGCGATGACCTTCTCGGCGCGGCCGAGATCCTCCAGCGTGGCGCCCTCCAGCGTGCGCCCGGCCGTACCGGTGATGACGCGCCCGCCGGTGAGCGCGGCCATGTCCTCCAGTTCGGCGATCCGCCGGAAGCCGAAGCCGGGCGCGCGCACCGCGAGCGAACGGAACGTGCCGTGCGCCGCGTTGGTGACGAGCATGCCGAGCGCGGCCCCCTCGACGTTCTCCGCGATGACGACCAGCGGGGAACCGGTGCGGGTCACCTGCTCCAGGACGGGCATCAGCTCCTGCACCTTGCTGATCTTGGTGTCGCAGTAGAGGAGGTATGGGTTCTCCAGTACGGCCTCCATGCGCCCCTGGTCGGTGACCATGTACGGGGAGATCCAGCCGTTGTCGAAGTCCAGGCCCTCCGCGTACTCGACGCTCAGACCGAACGCCGACGACTCCTCGACCGTGACGACGCCACTGCGTCCGACGCGGGCCACGGCCTCGGCGATGGCCCCGCCGATGGCCGGGTCGTTGTTGGCGGACAGGGCTGCCACGCGCACCAGTTCGTCGTCCGAGCGGACCGGGCGCGACTGGGCGGTCAGGGAGTCGACGGCCGCCGCCACGGCGGCCTCGATGCCGTTCTTCAACAGGACAGGGTTGGCACCGTCGTTGACCGCCCGCAGTCCCTCGCGGACGATCGCCTGGGCGAGCACGGTCGCGGTGGTGGTGCCGTCACCGACGTCCCCGTTGGTGCGGGTGGCCACCTCCTTGACGAGCTGGGCGCCCATGTTGGCGAAGGGGTCCTTGAGCTGGATCTCCCGGGCGATGGTGACGCCGTCGTTGGTGATGGTGGGCGGCCCGGTCAGCTTCTCCAGGACCGCGTTGCGGCCCTTGGGGCCGAGGGTGACGCGTACGGCGTCGGCCAGCGCGTTCACCCCGCTCTCCAGCAGTGCGCGCGCTTCGGCGTTGAAGCGCAGTTCCTTCGCCATGGCGGTGTCGTCCCTTCCGTCCAGCGGGATACGTCGAGGGGTGTACGGGGTGCATGCGTGTCGGTGGAGCGGTGGCGGCGGCCGGTGCGGTCTCCGTGGTGCGCCGACCCTCTGGGGGGTATCCCCGGCCGAAGGCTGGGGGAGGGTCCACGGATGGGCCGCCGCCACCTGTACAGGGCGGTGCCGGTTCAGGGCACCAACACGGCGCGCCCTCTCACCCGGCCCCGGTCGAGGTCGTCCAGGGCCCGGTCGAAGGCGTCCAGCGGGTAGGTGACGGTGTGCAGGGTGACCAGACCGCGCGCCGCGAGGTCCATCAGCTCGACCAGGTCGGTGTACGAACCGACCAGGTTCCCGATGAAGTTGATCTCGGTGGAGATGATGTCGATGGTCGGCACGGACAGGGTGCCGCCGTAGCCGATGACGTAGTAGTCGCCGGCCCGCCGCAGCATCCGTACGCCGTCCTCCAGTGCCCCGCCCTCGCCGACGAAGTCGAGGACGGCTTCGGCGCCCTGGCCGCCGGTGAGCGCGGCGACCTGGTCGACCTGGCTGCCGTCGGCGACGACGGTGTGGTGCGCGCCGAGCGTCTCGGCGAGCTTGAGCGCCTGGGCGGAGGTGTCGACGACGATCAGTTCGGCCGGGGTCAGGGCGGCCAGCACCTGGATGCCGATGTGCCCGAGCCCGCCCGCGCCGATCACCACGGCCTTGTCACCGGGTGCGAGCCTGCGGGCCGCCTTCTTCGCCGCGTGGTACGCGGTGAGCCCGGCGTCGGCGAGCGCGGCCACGTCCGCCGGAGCGAGTCCCGGGTCGAGCGGGACGACCGCGCGGGCGTTGGTGCGCAGGTACTCCGCGAACCCGCCGTCCGCGTCGATGCCGGGGAAGATGCTCGCCGCGCAGTGCACGTCGTCGCCGCGCCGGCAGGCCGCGCACAGCCCGCAGGTGACCAGCGGATGCAGGATGACGGGGTCACCGGGTGCGAGACCGGTGACCGCCGCGCCGACCTCAGCCACCCAGCCCGCGTTCTCGTGCCCCTGGATGTACGGCAGGACCACCCCGCTCTTGGCCTCCCACTGGCCCTCGATGATGTGCAGGTCGGTGCGGCACACCCCGGCGCCACCGATCCTGACGATCACGTCGAGGGGCCCGGCGACCACCGGGTCGGGTACGTCGTCGAGTACCGGGGTGCGCTGGTAACCGTGCAGTCGTACGGCCTTCATGCCGTTGCCTCCTTTCTGCCGCCGCCCGCTGCCGTATCGCGGTCGTCCGGCCCGTAGCGGGTGACCAACAGGCCTTCGCAGACTTGGGTGTTGGCCTCGATGCCGACGCCCGCGGTACGGCCCCGGCACAGGTGTCCCTCCAGCGCCACGGTGGGCACGGCCTTCCCCTCGTCGTCCGCGAACAGCGGGGCGCCGGGGTCCGCCGGCAGGCCCAGCAGCGAGCGGCGCTTGCGGACCGTGACCGTGAGGCGCTCGGGCAGGTCCCCGAGGACCGCGTCGCCGAGTTGTCGCAGGGTCCAGCCGCGTTCCAGGAGCCGTCGGCCGAGCCGGGCCTGCGCGGCGAGGTGCCCCTTGCGCAGGAAGACGGCGCGCAGTTCCTGCATGCGGTCTGGATCGGCAAGGCCGGGGAACGCGTCGGCGAACGTCTTGCCGCAGCCCACGCCCTCGTTGATCTCGTCGGAGGCGAAGTGGTCCTCCAGGATCACCCGGCATTCCCCCGCCCAGGAGAGCCCGGCCAGCGCGCGCCGGGCGTCCTCCACCATCAGCCAGGCGAAGTTGGGGGCGCAGAAGTAGGTGGGCAGCCGGAGTCTGGCCTCCACCGAGCCGTCGGAGCCCACGCTGACGGATCGCACGAAGCCCAGGTCGGTGATGGGCCGGTCGAGTTCAGGGTCGAGCACCGCCGCCAGTGCCGCGTTGACGGCGGTGACCCGGTCGACCGCCTCGGTGACAGCGGTCATGCCGCTGCCGCCGCACCGGAGGTGGGGACCTGCGCGCTTTCGGGGACCTTCAGGTCGTACAGCCGCGCGTGGTTGAGGCCGAGAATCTTGCGCTTGACGTCGGTGGTGAGGACGCCGTACTCGGGCTGGAGGTCCTCGGGGATCTGGAAGTCGACGAACCGCTCGATGAGCCACTTGGGGCTCCAGATCGCGTAGTCGCTCCCGAACACGATGCGGTCCTCGTCGAGCCAGTACAGCAGTTCGCCGATGATCTGGGCGAAGTATCGGGGGCGGGTGTGGATGAACGGCATCACGACGGACAGGCCGGCGTAGACGTTCGGTTCCTGGGTGGCGATCCAGCAGAAGTCATCGAGACGGGGCAGCCCGGAGTGCTCGACGATGAAGTTCAGGCCGGGGAAGGCGCTGGCCGCGTGGTCGATGTCGGCGACGTCGAAGGCGTCCCGGTTCAGCGGCCAGATGGTGGGGCCCTTGTGGACGTGGATGTTGCGGATGCCGAGCCGCTCGCACAGCGCCAGATAGTCCTGGGCCTCCGGGTCGGACAGCTTCCAGCCCTTGGAGGAGCCGCGCCACTCGGCGGTGTAGAGCTTGACGCCGCGCAGGTTCCACTCGGCGTGCAGCTTCTCCAGGCGCTCCAGGCCCGCCTCGCCCTCGCGCGGGTCGAAGGCGCCGTTGACGATCAGCCGGTCGGGGTGCTTGCGGGCCAACGCGCCGTTCCGCTCGATGGTGTTGAAGCCCTCGCGGTAGAACTCGCCGAGATACGTCGGCTGGAAGATCGCCCAGTCCGCGTACCCGGTGTCGAAGATGTCGTGGATCAGGTCCTGCTCGCTGTACTTGCGGAACTTCTCCAGCGACCAGACCCACTCCTGCGGGCTGAGGTTGCGCTGGTAGTCGTAGAAGCAGCGGATGAAGCCCTCGCCGTACTTGTTGGCGATGTTCTCCTCGCTGGCGTCCCAGAAGTGGATGTGCCCGTCGACGATGAAGTAGTCGACGCCGTCCTTGCGGTACATGGCCGGTTGCCTGCCTTCCTGCTGAGTGCGGCTGCGCCCGTGGCGGTCAGTCGACGGGGACAAGGTCGAAGTCGATGTACTCGGCCGCGTCCTCGGGGTTGGCGAAGAGGATGGTGCGGTCGTCGAGGTGGACCATCCGGCCGTAGTGGGTGGACATGATCTCCTCGAAGTCGCTCACCCCGAAGTCGAAGCCGAGGGCGTCGGAGATCTCCTCGAAGTCGAAGGTCAGCAGGCGTTCGCCGTCCACCCGGATCATGGAGGGGTAGTCGGTGACGGTGACGTGCTCCTTGGTGCGCATCACGTCGGCCACGACATGGCCGTTCTGGTTGTTCATCAGCGTGACGCCGCACCGGTTGGAGGAGCTGCGGTCGGAGGAGAAGGCGGAGGAGGGCTTGGTGTTCACCGCGGGGTCCCTTCTGCGGAGGCGACGGAGAGGCCGAGGCCGTCCATGAGTCGTACGAACCGGTCCTTGGCCCGGTCGAGACTGTCCTCGAAGCGCAGGACCTTCTCGTCGGCCTGCGACCACAGCGGCTGGAGGCGGCGGGCGGCGTCGAGCGTGGGCGGCAGCCACTGGGACAGCCAGCGCTCCGCGGTGGCGCGGTTGGCCTCGCCGTGCTTCTCGTCGCCGAGCAGCAGCTCGAACAGGGCGCGGGTCCAGCGCAGGTCGCGGTCGTAGTCACCCTCGCCGGCGCCGATCACGGACGGGGTGGTGAAGTCGCCGTTGCGGGCGGCGATCTGCATGACCAACTGGCTGCGGAACAGTTCGCCTACGAGCGGCTCGAAGACGAGGTTGGTGGCGAAGGCGGCCTCCGCCCAGTCCTGCACAGCGGTCAGCCGCTCCACCGTCTCGCGCACGCCCTGCCAGACCGGGTCGCTCTGCCACGCCTGGATGTGCGCGGAGCCGTCGAAGGAGGGCAGTTCCTCCTCGATGTCCAGGTTGTAGAGAGCGAGGTCCTGGGCGAAGCGGAGCTTGTGGGTGCCGTTGACCGCGAGGGCGTTGTTGATCATGTTGGTGGGGGCGGACCGCTGGATCGCCACGAACACATGCATGCCCAGGCCCTGTTCGGCGTGCATCCAGGCGCCGACGTTGCGCTCCACGAAGTGCGTCCAGGTGGGCGTCCACTGCTGGTAGGCGTCGGCCTTGCGGGCGTTGGCGAGGTTCTGCTGGATCTGCCGCACGACGTTGGCGTTGTTGCGGAAGATCGTCTGCTCCCACTCCTCGTTCGGGTCGCGGAAGCGGTGCCAGTCGCAGGAGCGCTGCTCGGTCCAGTCCTGCGGGTAGCCGGAGGATCCGTCGGCGAAGCCGTAGATCCAGCCCTGGAGCAGGTGGCGCTCCGGGTCCGGCTGGACGTCGAAGGTGACGTCCTCGTACATGGTGGCCCGCATCTTCTGCGGCTTGTAGTAGGTGAACGCCCGGCTGCCGGAACTGGGGAAGACCAGTGCTCCCGCCTCGGCGTCGGTGAACTGCGGTTTGGGGAAGCTGCGTTCCCCCTTGACCAGTTTGTCGGCTTGCGTGGTCATGCGTACGGCTCCTCGCGTCGGTCGGGTGAAGTGAGGTTCGGTACTGGGTGATCAGCTGCTGGCATGTCAGGTGCCGGTGGACGTGGTGAACTTGTCCAGGAAGATGCGTTCCTCGGGCATGCCTTTGCCGGTGAGCAGTTCCATCGCGGCGTCGCACATCGGCGGAGGTCCGCACAGATACGCGTCGGCGCTCGACAGGTCGCCCTCGTGCCGGTCGACGACCTCGGTGATCAGCCCCTGCTCGTAGCTGCCCGAGGCGGCCTCGGAGAGGGCGGGCACGAACGCGAAGTCCGCCAGCCCGGACCCGAGTTCCGCGATCTCGTCGAGGGCGAACAGGTCCCGCTCGGTGCGCGCCCCGTAGTAGAACCGGATGCGCCGGGTGCTGCCGGTCGCGGCCAGGCCGCGCAGCTGGGCCAGGATCGGGGCCATGCCGGTGCCGCCCGCGAGCAGGATCAGGTCGCGGTCCGGCGCGTCGCGCATCACGCAGGTGCCGTACGGGCCCTTGACCGTGAGCGGGTCACCGGGGCGCAGGGCGCCGTCGAGCATCCCGGAGAGCCTTCCGCCCGGGTAGCGCTTGATGATGAACTCCAGCTTGCCGCCCGGCCCCTCGGCGGGCAGACCCGCCATGGAGAAGGACCGCCACTGGTCTGTTCCGGGCACCTCGATGTCCACGTACTGCCCAGTCCGGTAGGGGAGTTCGTCGGCGGGGTGGACATCGAGCACGAGTCGGGTGATGTCGTGGGTGAGGGACTGCACGGCGGCGACCGTGGCGCGGGCCTGGCGGGGCGGGATGCCGGAAAGCAGCATCTCCTCGTCGTAGTTGATGAGTTCGACGCTGAGATCGCCGTAGGCGTGCGTCCGACAGAGCAGGACGTACCCCTCCTCACTCTCGTAGTCGGCCAGCGCGAAGGTGGAGTAGCGCTCCATCTGCTGGTCGCCGTCGAGCAGGAATGACTTGCAGGAGGAGCACTGGCCCTCCTTGCAGCCGTGCATGAGATTGACGCCCTGGCGGAACGCGGCGTCGAGTACGGTCTCGTCCTCGTCGGCCTCGATCTCGATGCCGACCGGTTCAAATCGGATGCGGTGCTTGTCGCCCACAAGGACCAGCCTTCCGGGAGGGGGTTCGGCAGGGGCGCGCCGCACCTGGTGGTGCCCGCGACGGCGGCGCGCCCCCGCTGTTCCCTCCCTAGCGATAGGGGGCAGGGTTTCGGCCCCTGGCGGTACGGGTCAGAGCATCGACGGGGTGATGTTGCTGCGGCTGCGGTAGTCCGCGACGTGCGCCTCGCGCTCCTCGTCGGACATCTCGTTGAGCGACACGTTGGGGCTGATGAAGGTGTTGCCCCGGATGTCGTCGAGCGTCCACAGCTTCTTCGGGTCGTCGAGGTCGAGGTGCGGCTGCGGGACGAGGGTCTTGCCGTCGTCGCGCACGTAGCCGAGGTCCTTGACGATGTCGGCGAGGTCCTGCCCGTGGTAGCAGGTCTCCCACTCGCGCTTGCCGGTGAGCCGGCCCATCGACGGGGTGGCCCGGCCCTCGTACTCCGGCCTGAACGCGGTGGTGTCCGTCCACGCGCAGGTCTCGGAGCAGTAGGTGCGCCACTGGCCGTCGACCTTGTCGACCACCATGTCCTGGCGGACCAGGCACGGCACCATGCACGTCCAGCAGCGGTGCGGGTACTGGTAGCCAACCTCCTCGAAGGCGATCGGCTTGTTGGCACCGGGGTGCTTGAGCCGGTTGTACGCCTCCCACCAGGCGCCGTACTCCGCGTACCAGCCCGGGTACTTGGACTCGAACCACTCGAAGTCGTCGTCCGTCATGCCGTCGATGCGCCAGAAGTTCACCGGCCAGCCGGTGGCGAAGAACTGGGCCACCTTGTGGACGTAACCCTGGTTCCAGATCCGCTTCCAGGCCTCCTCGACGAGGTCGTGCGGGATCTTCAGGCCGTACTTCTCCAGCGGGATCAGATACGACCGGTAGTAGTCGTCGTAGATCCAGCGGCGCCACATCTCGGCGTAGCTGTCGCGGTCCTTGCGGCGGTCCTTGCTGCCGTACTCGATGAACGTGCCGATGGCGGCGTCCACCACGCAGTGGTTGTTCCACCAGGCGTAGCGCAGGTCGCGCTCCAGGAGTTGGCGGTTCTCCTCGTCGGCGAGGGCCATCAGCAGGATGGAGTAGCCGTTGGAGATGTGCCGGGACTCGTCCGACTGCACCGAGTGGAAGACGGTGGGCAGCAGGTAGTCGCCGTTGGCGGAGGCCTCGGCGGGCATCGCCACGAACAGGGTGTTGGTGAAGGCCGTCTCCGCGACCAGCGTGAGGTACACGTTGGAGGCGGTGATCGCGTCACCGGTGATGAACCCCTCGCCGAACTGGCGGCCGATGGTGCCGGCGTAGCAGTTGGCGAACGCCTTCTCGGAGATGTCGAACCCCGCGGGGTCGATGTAGTGGTTCATGTAGAGGCGCTTGAGGTTCATCTGGATCGTCGAGTGCCGTACCTCGTCGATCATCTGCACCGCGAGCCCGTTGTGCAGCTGCGGGTTGGGGACCGCGCCGATCGCCATCGGCATCGCGCGGGCCGCGCTGATCTCGGGGAACGGGATGATGGACAGGAACAGCTTCTGCCATTCCATCCAGCGCTGCTGGACCTGCCGGAACATGTTGCCCCGGATCGCGCCGTCCATCGCGCCGTAGACGCGGTTGTCCTTCTCCTCCTCCATCGGGAAGTAGGAGCGCAGGACCTGCTTGAGCGGGTCCTTCTTGGGCGCCTTGTCGAAGCGGTAGTCGGTGGCGAAGCGGTTGGCCGGGGTCGCGAACGTGGGGTCCCACGACAGCTCAGTGATCTTTTTGTGCGCCTTGCTCAGGCTCTGTCGGCTCACGGGTGATACTCCTCCGGCTGACTCGGCGGCGGTGAGGGTCCCCTCCGCTCAAGCGAAGTCGGGCGCTTGGGGAATCCTCGGTGGGCCCGGTTCCGCGGCGGCGCACTGCCGTCTGTGACCGGGATGTCGACCATCGTGGAGGCGCACGGCAACGCCTTACGTCTCAAGTTGAGACAGCCTTCCGGACACGGGTCTGGCCACCACAGGACACCCGGTCGTAACGTGCGGGAAGCACCGGCACCCGCAGCGTCACCGCACGGCAGAAGGCACACAGACCGATGGAACCTGTGGACCCCATGGAAGGGACGGCCCGGACGAAGCCGTCGCACACCGTCTCGCCGCTCGGCCGGGACCGGCCCGTACCGCACCTCAACCCGGTCCGCGCGCGCACGAAGTTCCTGGAGGGCGCGAGCGTGCCGTCCGTCGAGGTACGGCCGCCCATCCTCGACTCCTGGCAGCGCTCACGCTTCTGGGGCGTGGACACCGATCGCATCGAGGCGCCCTACAACGGGGACTTCGACCCGCACTCGCGGCTCGCCACCGCCGCCCGCCCGGTTCTCGACCGGCTCGCCGAAACCCTCCAGGACACCCCGATGTGCCTGATCCTGACCGACTCCAAGGGGCGGGTGCGCGAGCGCAGGACCGGCGACCGGGCCCTGCACCGCCACCTCGACGACATCTGCCTCGCGCCCGGGTTCAGTTACGCGGAGGAGTACGTCGGCACGAACGGCATCGGAACGGCTGCCGAGGACGGCCGTACGGCGCACGTGTTCGGCTCGGAACACTTCTCCGAGCGGCTCCAGCGGGTGTCGTGCGCCGCCGCTCCGATCCGCAATCCGGCCAGCGGGCGGATGCTCGGTCTGATCGACCTGACCTCGTGGCAGCACAGCGCCTCACCGCTGATGGTGGCGCTGGTCCGGCAGGCCGCCGCCGACATCGAGGAGCGTCTCCTCGACATCGGTTCGGAGCGCGAACGCGCTGCGCTGCGCGCCTTCTTGACGTCCCGTCCCAGTTCACGGTGGGCGCTGGTCACGCTCACCGACGGTCTGCTGCTCGCCGACGCCGCCGCGACGGAGATGCTCAGCCCGGACGACCACCGCAGGCTCAGGGAGCTCGCCGGCAGCCTCTCCGAACGGCACGAGCAGCGGCTGCTCCTCAGCGACGGCCGGACGGTGCAGGTGCGCGGACGGCAGGTGGACGGAGAGGCGCCCGACAAGGGCCCGGTCGCCCATCTCATCGAGCTGCGCCTGGTCGCCGACCGGAAGGAGACCGCCCCACGCGGTACGGCCCAGGTGCCCCGCCTGCCCGGAGTCGCCGGTTCCAGCCCCCTGTTCCGCGGTGTCATCGCCCAGCTGATCCGCCACTGCGAACAAGGGCGCTGGACGCTCGTGGACGGGGAGGCGGGCACCGGGAAGCTCGAACTGGTCCGGTCCGTGCACCGGCACGTGTCCCCCACGACCCCGTTCGGCGTGCACGACGCGACCAACGCGCGGAACGGCTCGGCCCGCTGGCTGCAAGCCGTCTTCCAGGATCTCTCCGAGGACCGGGGCACCGTCGTGCTGCGCCACCTCGACCTGCTGCCTGCCTCCGACCTCGGCCAGCTCGACGGCGTACTGCGGGCCACGGCCGGACGCTCCGGCTGGGTGGCGGCGCTGCTCACCCGGGACCGGACCCCCGGCGCCACCTCCCCGCAGTGGACCGAGGGACGGCCGCACGTGGGCACCGGGACGGCGGCCGACGGGCGGCAGGGGGCGGCGACGGCCACCGCCTTCGCCACCGTGACGGGCAGACTCGGCGCCGAGGTCACCGTGCCGCCGCTGCGTCACCGCACCGCCGACATCCCGGCGCTCGTCTCCTGTCTGCTCGCCCGCCACGGCCGGAACAAGGCCGACGCCCCATGCACCGACGGCGCTTTACAGGCCCTGTGCCGGGCTCCGTGGCCCGGCAACGTCCGTCAGCTCGAAGGGTCGCTCCGATACGCCGACGCACACCGCTCGGGCCCGCTGATCGAGGAGACCGACCTGCCGCCGTCCCTGCTTTCACAGGCCCAACACCCTTTGTCCCCCTGGGAGTCCACGGAGCGCGACATGATCGTCCAGGCGCTCTTGGATCACGGGGGCGACAAGACGAAGGCCGCGCGAGCCCTCGGCATCTCCCGCGCCACGATCTATCGGAAGATCACCGGTTACGGGATCAGGCTCGGGCCGGACAAGGGCTGACGGTCAGCGTCGTCCCCGCGAGCCGTCCCGCGACCCGGTGGCGTACACGCTCCACAGCCACAGCCCGACCGCCTCCCAACAGCCGAGCACCGTCCCGGCGAGGGCGAGGCCCGGGCCCGCGGGCACCCCCGACACCGTGGCGGTTACGCCGCACAGCGCGACCAGCGCCCCGAACCAGCACAACCCCACCAGTCGTTCCCGGTGTCCCCATGACTTCATCGGCATGCCCGTCCTCCCGCTCGTCACTCGAAGAGTGCCGGAGCGAGCAGGCGCACTGCGTCTCACTGTGAGACGGGGGACGCGTGGCGGCCACGGCAGCATCGAGTGCCGAACGTCAGAGGTCGAGCTCCGGGACACGGGCGGACAGGCCACCGTCGACGGGCAGGACGGCACCGGTGCCGAACGAGGCGTCGTGCCGGGCGAGGAACGCGACGCCCCGGGCCACCTCGTGCGGCAGACCGGCCCGGCGCAGCGGTCAGTGCCGGTCCGATGGTCTGCGATCTGCCGGGACGGTTCAGCGTGCTGATCGGAGCGAACGGCGCGGGGAAGACGACTTTCACCCAGGGCTTCGGCGTAGTCGGGTGGCGTCCGATTTGTGCTCAAGCGAGGCCGACTTCGACAAGATCAAGACGGTTCGCGCGAACGCCATGCCATGGGAGGGGTGGCGGCGCACCGCCACGGTGCGAAACCGCCGCCCACCCTCCGTCCCAGCCCTTGCTTCACCTATCGAAATTCGATAGATTCCCATCGTAACTCGATGGAAGGCTGGGTCATGGGAAAGCTGACAGTGCGTGCGCTGCGCACCGTGCTCGCGGTGGTGCTCGCCGGCACCGTGTTCGTACAGGCATTGATGGTGTGGGCATTGGCCACCGACCCGGAGGACGGGTCGCTCCCGCTGACCCCGCTGCGCGTGATCACGATCCTGGGCATGGCGTCAGCCCAGGTCGCCCTGATCTGCGTATGGCGGCTGGTGACGATGGTGCGACGCGGAACCGTGTTCTCCCACGCCGCCTTCCGGTACGTGGACGCCGTGA
>NZ_JBEXHW010000062.1:0-19168 GCF_040608235.1 Streptomyces sp. NPDC005202
CGCCGACACGCACCACAAGCATCAGCTAACCTCGCCTACGCTGCCGCGTAGAACGCAAGCCCGTCCGTGTCTACCGGACCGGAGCAACTCCACTCCGCCTCCCCACCGGCCGCCTCCGCCTCGGGCCCGCACACAGATGTGCGGGCCCGATTGCTCTTTGCGGCCAAGTGGACCCTCGCACCTTCAGCCGTCCAACAGACGCCGAGTGGGTGGTTGCGCCGCTTGGCAAGCGCCCTTCGACAGTGCGCTCCACCGGGCCACCGTTCCGCGGTGCGCCACGACGACAAGGAGTCCACATGTCCTCACAATCGCCCCTGCAAGTCATCGTCTACGACTCTCCCGAACACGAGCACCCCGCCGTCTGCCGGGCCATGGAGTCCTTCGGCCTCGCCACGGACTGGGGGCTGCCCGGCGGTCTCACCAAGACCAAGCAGGTCTTCCTCCACCTCGGGCAGGCCTACGGCACCCACCACGCCCCGCTGGGCGCATCTGACGACCTGGCCGCCCGCCTCCGAGCCGACGCGCCGGAAACCACCTTCCTGCTGTGGCAGGACCCCTACTTCGAGGAAGCCGACGGCCACAACGTCGCGCACGTCCCCGAGGTTGGTGTCTTCGAGAGCCCCTGTAACGCCAACGGGGCACCTCACATCGACCTGTCCGAACTCATCGCGAGCCTGCGCGAGACACCTGCTCTCACGACCGCACAGTGGCTCGCCGGGCCCGGGGAGACCATCCTCGGCACCCGCGTGAGGAAGGTCATCGACGGCTACGAACGGCCTGGCATCGCAGCCTAGTTGCAACACCGAGCTGGCATCCGTTCACCAAGGCGAGGGCCGTCCCCCAGCGGGGACAGCCCTCGCCGCTTGCTCGCCGTGAGCATTCCCGCACCGCGGCGGGCGCTCACGGGCCGCTGGGTGAGTGAGGCCCCGGGGTTGCGGCGCTAAGTCACAGCTTCCGCACTGTGCGGTCCGCCGGCCCGTGCCCGGCCAGCGGCGAGGCGCCTCGCGCAGCAGGACGGCCCCGCACCCCTGACCATTCCACTCCCACAGGAGTTTCCCATGAGCGACACCCCACCCTGCGAGCCCCGTGCCCTGTTCCAGCCACCCGGCGTGACCTTCACATGCCTGCCCCGCAAGGCCCTGACCGTGTGGCGCCTCACCCTCGCGTTCTGGACCACGCTCGTCGCCCTTCTCTTCGGGATTGTCCCCACCACGCTCGTCCAGTTCCTGCACGCCGATCTGGCCGTGTGGCCGTTCTGGACCCTCGTCACCGCCTTCGCCGGATGGTCGGTCGTATGCTGGAAACGCCTCGGCGCCCGCTGGCAGGCGACGGGATACTGCCTCACCGAGGACGAACTCCTACTCCGTGGCGGACTGCTCCACCAGCACCTCACCGCGATGTCCTACGGACGCATCCAGACCGTTGAAGTGCGCTCGGGGCCCATGCAGCGCCGCCTCGGCCTCGCCACCGTGCACGCTCGGACCGGCTCCTACCGCGGCGCGGCCCTCAAAAACCTCGACACCGCCGAGGCAGAGTGGATCCGCGACGTGCTCACCCGCCTTGCCCAGCAGAAGCAGGTCGCGCTGTGACCGACACCGTTGAAGGACGCCTGCATCCCATCACCCCCTGGCGCCGCGCATGGGCCATCACGGCAACCGTCGCGATGCTCGTCTTCCGCGATCTGCCGGAACTGGCAGAATCCGCCAGGGAGTGGCCCCGATGGCTGCTCGCTCTGCTGATCGCCGGGGTCGCCCTGCTCGCCGTCACCTACGGGTACGGCTCCTGGCGCAAGACCTCCTACCGGCTGACCCCAGACGCCCTCTACTACTCTTCGGGCATCGTTTTCCACCGCCGCCGCCGCTTCGAGCTGGCCCACTTGCAGGCGGCCGACATCCGGCGTCCGCTACTCGGCCGGCTGATCGGGGTGTGCACCCTGCGCCTGTCCGTAACCGGACAGAGCAGCGACCTCGCCTACCTGGGCACCCGGCAGGCAGCCATCCTGCACCGCGCCCTCCTGGCCAACATGGCCCGCGACAGCACATCCGAATCCACGTCGCACAACGAGGACACCGCACGCCCGCTGATGTCCGTGTCACCGCGCATGCTGGCCCTGGCCATCGTGCTCGACGCCCGCATCATGGCCAGCGCCGCAGGGATGCTGCTGGTCGGGCTGATGCCCTACCTCCTGTCCACCGAGCCGCTCGCCCTGTTTTCCCTGGCCGGGGTCCTCGGGCCGGTGTGGCGCATGACCGCGCGCCCCTGGATCCAGTGGTTCGGATGGCGAGTCACCCCCGAACCCGGCGGCAACCGCACCCAGTTCGGCCTGTTCGACACCCAGCACCACACGCTGCGACACCAGCGCACCCAGGCCCTCCTCCTGGAGCAGCCCGTGCTGTGGCGCCGCAAGAACTGGGTCCGCATCAGTCTTGCCACCGCCGGGCACGCTCCCCAACTGCTGGCGCCCGTCGCCACCTACCAGGAGGCCCAGCACCTGGTACGCGACCTGTACGGGCCGGAGGCCGTCGACGCCATGGAGACAGCCGGTCCGGCGCCGCACCGCGCCCGCTGGGCCACGCTGTTCAGCCGAGCCCTGTCCTACCGAGCGGCCTCCGGCTATCTCTGCGTCTGGCGGGGTCTTTTCCTGCGGAACGTCGTCCACCTCTGCCCCGCTTCTAAGATCCAAGGCATCGGACTGCTCCAAGGTCCCTGGCAGCGTCGTCTCCGCCTGGCGACGGTTCGGATCGAGCTGGCCGGCGGCCCCCGGCTCAAGGCCCGGCACCGCGACGCCGACGAAGCCGCCGCCATTGCCGCGGCCGCGCGGGCGAGCAGCATCGCCGCCCACTGACCGGGCAGACCGTACGGCCCCGGCACCGCACCTCCCGCGACCGCCCGGGGCCGCGACGGTGGCTTCCGGGCTTACCCACAGCGGGTGCATCGTTCCCACACCGCCGCAGCCGCCCTTTTTGGCGTACTTCGACCAGCGCAGCACGTCCCCGCAGTGGCCCTCGCCTGGGCCGCTGCGGGGACATCTCGGTTTCCTGTATCCGCTCGGGGGCGCAACCAATAGAGCGACAGTGCCCGCACGCCAGTTGCGGGCCTAACACCGGTCCTCGCCACAGTTCCCACGACGGCGCACGACCGCGCCGCAACGACTGAACTGAGAAGGGGGGACCGTGTCCGAGTCCAACGACATGCTGACCGTACTGCTGATGTGCGCCGGGCTCCTGCACATCCTCACCATGCTGGGGATGACCCTGCACACCGCGCTTGCGCCGGACTCGCCGGACGACGAGTGCGGACAAAACCGGACGCTCAAGGCATTGTTCCTCGGCCGCGCGCCGGTCCAACGCACGGGACGCAACATGCTCAACAGCCGCCTGTTGACGTGCTCGGGGCTGCTGCCCGCCGCCGCATCCGCCATGAGCCTGGCCAAAGCGGCAGCCCCAGCCTGGATCGCCGTCCTTGCCGTGCTGGCCCTGGCTCAACTGGCCAGTGCATACGCCTGGTACAAGCCCGACAGTGTGAACACCGCCGGAGCAGCCGAGCGGGGACGGCCCGAGGACACCGCAACCGAGCGCGACGACGAAGCCGACGGCGAGGAGGCGTCCCAGGGGCCCGGGTCCAGCTGATCCTTGGCGTCCCGCCCGGGCCGCAACCATGGGACTCAGTAGCCCGGTTGCGGCCGCGAGGGCAGCGAGGGTCCTCCTCGTGCCTCCGCCGCCCGCGCCGCGCCGCACCCAGGCCCTGGCCTTCCTCCGTCCCAAAGGGCAGGTGCCCGCGTTCGTGGCCCACCGCATCGCCCTCCAGGCCAGCGGCTCCGACCACCACCAGCGCCCCGGCAAAGACCACCGGTCCGTGCCGGGGCGCTGCCATGTCCGCTCTTGCGGCTCTAGCCCCACGCCCGGCCACCGTTCGTGGCGTCAGGCCCGGACGGCGCACACCCGATGCCCCGCCCCGCCTCCCAACGCCACTCCATGCCGAAAGGACACCGCACGTGAACACCGCACAACTGATCACCGCCGCCCGTGACGCTCTCACCGCCCGCCGCGCCAACGAGCAGACCGTCAACACCCTGACCATCACCACGACACACGACCCCGCCCGCCACACGCTGACCTACAACAGCGAAAACGTGGCCGTACGCCACGACGACGGCACCCTCGCCTACATCGACCTAACCAACACCGAGTTCGCCGAAGACCTCGACGCGCATGCGGAGGACCGTCTGACCGCCTCGGGTTCTCTGCGCCCGCTCACCCTCCGCCTGGGCCTCGGACCCATCATCCAGCCGCCCGCCGAACTGAACGCACGGACCCGCCTGTTCATCCTCTCCATCCATGCCCGCGCCGCAGCCCATCGCCCCGGCCTGAGCGGGAACCAGGTCCTCGAACTCGCCAACCTCGCCTACGAGGCCAACGACATCGCCGCCACGACAACACCCGCACATTGCCCCAGCTCGAGTCCTACGCACGTCAGGCCGCCGCTCGTGAACTGCCGTTCCCGCGTGAGGCCACCGCCGCGTTCCTCACCGAGACCGCCCGCCTGGCGGTGCGCACCATGAGCCACAACATGCAGCCCTGCCCGCTCGCCATCGAGCTTCCAGCCGGCCACTTCGGAGACACCCCCGCCTGGCTCGCCCACCAGGCCGTAGCCCGATTCCGTGACGGTGCGAGGAGCCGCGAGCCCCGCTACAACACCCCCGCCCTGCGGGCCGTCCTTCAGGCGCTCGCCGACCTTCAGACGCCCGCAGCAGGAGACTGGCTCAGGCTGTACCTCACCTATCCCCCGGCGAACCCCACCGGCGGCGTCCTGGACGGGGATCCCATCCCCGAAGGCGCATCGGTCTACGACGCGATGCCCGGTGCGATCATCACGGGCGCCCAGGTCCGACGTATTACCGACCTGCTCGAAGCCGACCAGTACGTGATCCAGTTGAGGACTGCGGGCACCTGGCGCCTGCCCAGCCACGATGAACCTGCGATCCTCACCCGCCGACAGGTCTCCGCCACCCTGCGCCGTGCGCGGGACCGCCGCGCCCCGGGCGCCATCCGGTTCAGCCGCGACGCCGACGGCACCGTCTACGTCTCCGACACGACGCAGGCCGCCCGCTACGTGCCCACCAGGCTCATCCCGGACCACCGCGACGGCCACTGCCCCGGATGCCACACCCCCTACGACACCGCGAGCGAGGGCCCCTGCGACCTGGCCGCCTGACACATCCGCCGGACCCCACGGCCCGCAGCCCGTTCGGCTGCGGGCCGTCAGCGTTCCCAGATCTCGCAGTTGCACCGCTAGCCGACCGACCGTCCACCGTCCAGCCAGGGCCGGAGAACGGTCGCGGGCCCATCTGCACGGCGGAGGCGCGCCGCCACGCGTGGACTCTCCCCTCCGACTGCCCCGGTGTCAGCGTGCCACGGCCCCGCCTGCATCAGCTCCGGCCCACGTCCGGCGAAACGACCTGCCCCATGACGCCACCGTCCCCCCTCCAAACGCCCGAAGGAGACGTTCGTGCCCAGCATGTCCAGCACCCCGCCTGCTCCCGTTCGCATGCCTCCACCAGCACCCCAGGAGTGCCTGCCGACCGACAACCTCGGGGAGATGCCCACGGCGACGGCATGGTGCCAGCGGTGGCAGAACCGCCGGCACTCATGGCGTCATACGAGTGCCGGCGGGTTTGACCCGCGCCACTTCCACCTGGAGCCGCTCGCCGTACGCACGGCCAAGGAGTTCGTACTCCGGCACCACTACTCCGGCTCCTTCCCGACCGCTAAAAAGACGTTCGGCCTGTTCAATACCGTTGACGGCGAGCCGCGCCTGAGCGGGGTGGCTGTGTTCGGACTCTCCGTCAGCAAAGCCGTCCTCGAGCGCGCCCTGCCCGACCTTGAAGCCAACGTGGCTTCCTTGGAGTGCTCACGCTTCGTCCTCCTGGACGAATGCCCGGCAAACACCGAAAGCTGGTTCCTGGCCCGCTGTTTCGTACCACACAGAACGAACGAGGGTGAACTTGTAGCAATTGGGCATATTGGTACAATCTATCAAGGGTCGAACGCGGCCTACACCGGCCGCGCCACCGCACGCACGATCAAGCTGCTGCCCGACGGCACCGTCCTCAACGACCGCGCAGCTCAAAAGGTCAGAAGACAGGAACAAGGGCACGAATACGTCGAAGCCAAGCTCATGTCGCTCGGAGCCCCGGCGCCTCGAGCCGGCTGCAACCCGGCCCTCTGGCTACGAGACGCCTTGCACGCGGTAGGCGCACGGAACGTCCGCCACTGGGGCGCGCACCGCTTCTGCGGACACTACGGTGTTGCCGTCTATTTAGCCGCCGAGGTTAGCAGGATTAGGCGTCTGACTGCTGTTGAGCGTTGTGTGCCGTGCTCCGCAGTCGCTGAAGTTGTCCCGGGAGGGGGATCCGGGTGCTGCGGTCCAGATGATGATGTGCTGGTCGGGGTCGGGCCCGCAGTTGAGGGTGTCCCAGTCGAGGGTGAGTTCACCGGCGCGTGGGTGGTGAAGGATCTTGGTGCCCTTGCCTCGCGCGGCCACGTCGTGCTCGCTCCACCAGCGGCGGAAGCGTGCGTCGCTGGCGGTGAGTTCTTCGACGAGGTTGGCCAGGCGCGGTTCGTCGGGGTAGCGGGCGGTTTCCATGCGGGCACGGTGAGTGCGACCGCCGCCACTGCGGTGACGAGCGCGGCATGGTTCATCAAAAATCTTCCGGCGGCTCGGCGAGCTGGTCAGGAGTCGAGAGGTTCGGCGAAGTGCCTGAAGCCGGTGCGTTCGCGGTGGATGTCGAACAGCAGGCCAGCCAAAACGTCGGGGTCTTTGCGAGCGTCGCCCGGGGTGATGGCGCCGGGGATGATCAGCTGGGCGACGTGGATGCCGTTCGGTGCGAGCTGGTCGTGGAGCAGGCGGGCATACGCGCTCTCGGCGGCGAAGGCGATCGAGGTGCCGGCCCGGTCGGGGTGGGGCTGGACGGCGGAGCCGCCGTTGACGAACAGCACCGTGCCCCGTCCCAGTTCACGCATACCCGGCAGGACGTTGCGTACCGCGGTGACCGGCCCGCCCACAGAGAACGCGAAGGGGCCTTGCAGGTCCTCGGCGGTGGTCTCCAGGACGGGCTTCATGAAGTCCTTGTGGGGGACGGGGCTGTACTGCACGACCTCGATCGGGCCGAGTGTGCTGGTCGCGGCGTCCAGCGCGGCATCAAGCGCGTCGGGGTCGCGGACGTCGGCGGCGAAGCCGCGGGCCGTGATGCCGTCCTCGCCCAGTTGGGCAGCCAGGGTGTCCAGGTGGGGCTGGGAACGGGAGATCAGGGCGATGTCGAAGCCGTGGCGGCCGAAGCGGCGGGCGACGGCGGCGCCGAGTCCGGGTCCGGCTCCGATGAGGGCGAACGTGGTCACAGCATGCTCCTCGCGGGATGGGGCGGGTCAGCAGGGGGTGAGCTTGAGGGTGGTCGCGCGGGCACCGTCGGCGGTCATCGGGGGGACATAGGCGCTGGCGGCGGCGTACTTGGTGCGGTAGGCCCGGTCGATACGGTCGTTGAGCGCCGGGTCGGTGACAGGGATGAACGTGACGTCCTGGTCGATGCCGCCGCAGCGGATGTGCCCGGTGCCGCTGGTCTTCGCGGTGCGAAACCACGCGCCGTGCGGGCCGTTGTAGGAGCGGACGTAGAGGTCGTCGCCGTCGCGGACCACCCAGATGGTGGTGGGCGTGCGCAGCCGCCCATCGGCACGCTGGGGCTGGATGTGCAGTTCGCTGGTGTGCTCCGCGGTGTTGAGCTGGTCGCTGGTCCAGTGCGTCATCGTGGTGTCTCCTTCTCGCATCGCGCTTCCGGCAGGGGTGAGGCAGGCGGTGGGATGGTCGCTGCGGCGCCGTCTCGTGGATCCGCGGGTGTGGGGCGCAGGCAGAGGCTGGCGGCGCCGGCCGCCAGGGTGGTCAGGGCGCCGAGGACGAGGCTGACGCGCAGGCCGGGCAGGAAATGCGCCTGGTCGGCGATGAGGGCGCCGAACACGGCGACGGCCAGTGCGCCGCCGAGCTGGCGGCTGGTGTTGAAGATGCCGCTGGCGGTGCCGGTCTGCTGTGCGGGGACGCTGTTGACGAGCAGGGCGGTGGTCGGGGGCATGGCCAGGGGGCCGCCCATTCCGACCGGGAGCATCAGCAGTGCCAGGGCCCACGTGGGTGTTCCGGCGGGGACCAGGGCCAGCAGGAGCAGGCCGCCTGTCATCAGGAACATGCCGCAGGCGATCGGGACCCGGGGCCCGTAGCGTTCGGCGGCGCGGGCGGAGAGCGGGTTGATGAACGCGGACAGCACGGTCATCGGCACGAACGCGAGTCCGGTGGTGAGTGCGGACAGGCCGCGCTGCTGCTGGAGGTAGATGCTGAAGACGAACACCATGCCGTAGAAGGCGGCCATGAACGCGAACCCGGCGCCGCAGGAGATCAGCACGGTCCGGTGGCGCAGCAGCGCCAGGGGCACCATTGGGTGCCGGCCGCGGGCCTGGGCGCGGACGAACACCATGGCCGCCCCGATGGTGAGCAGGGTCGCGGCCCAGACCTGGGGAGCTGTAAACCCGGCGGAACCCGCTTCGATCGCGGCGAACGTCAGCGCACCCATCGCGAGCACCGCGCTGATCTGCCCGGTGACGTCGAAGGGCACCCGACGGCTCGGCGAGCGGGCGGAGAAGGCCAGCAGCACGAGCGCGACGGCGCCGACGGGCAGGTTGATGAAGAAGATCATCCGCCAGCTGATCAGGCTGGCCGCTCCGCCGGTCACCGGCCCGGCGGCGGAGGCGACCGCGCCGCCCACCGCCCACAGCGCCACCGCCCGGCCCCGTTTGACCGGGTCGGTGTAAGCCTCGCGGATCAGGGCCAGACTCGTGGGCATCATCGCCGCCGCTCCGGCGCCCTGCACCAGCCGCGCTCCGATGAGCGAGGGCAGGTTGGGGGCCAGCCCGCACGCCGCGGACGCGGCGATGAACACCACCAGGCCCAGGCCGAACGCGCGGCGCGCGCCGATCCGATCCGACAGCGAACCGGCCGACAGCAGCAGGGCGGCGAACATCAGGGTGTAGCCGTCCACCACCCATTGCAGGCCGATGATCCCGCCGCCCAGATCTGTCCGGATCGCGGGCAGCGCGACGTTGACGACCAAGGCGTCCAGAGTGATGACGAAGAAGCCCAGCAGTGCTGCTGCCAGGGCCGAACCGGGATGTCCCCGGTGCCCGGTGACAGCACCGCTGTGCGGTGCGGAGAGGGCCGGCAACGACATGAGGTGAAGACTCCAGAGCCAGATGAAAGGGGGGCTGCGCCGCTGACGCGGGGCGGAAGGGCGGAGCACCTTGGACTTCGAGCAACCGGTGCGTCCGCTTCCCGGTCGCTTCCAGGAAACCGCCGGTCACGTGCGCGCGGAAGGCACGGTCATTCCCGGTAGCGGCAGAACCCCCCTGCCCTGCAGGCGGTGCCTGTGCCCGAGCTCAGGCACCACCGCGGCATGCGCCTGCGCCGGGCGTGACGGCGGCCGGCGCGACCGGGTCACTTGCCGACCAGGCCCATGTGGGTCTCGTTGTAGCGGTCCCCGTGGACGCCGAGACGTCCCGCTGCCGCATCCAGATCTGCCCGCTCGTCCGCGGACAGGGCCACGTGCGTGGCGGCGGCGTTCTCCTCGACCCTCTCGATGCGGCGTGTGCCGGGGATCGGCACGATCGAAGGGTGCTGGGCAAGCAGCCAGGCCAGCGCCACCTGCCCGGGGCTGGCGTTCTTCGCCTGTGCCAGGGCAGCAACGTGGTCGACCAGTTGCTGGTTGGCGGCGCGATTGGTCTCGCTGAAGCGGGGGATCGTGGTGCGGACGTCGCCGTCGGAGAACGAGGTGGCGGCGTCGACGGTGCCAGTGAGGAATCCCTTGCCCAGCGGGCTGAACGGCACGAAGCCGATGCCCAGCTCGGCCAGCGTCGGCAGGACCTCGGGCTCCGGATCGCGGGTCCACAGCGAATACTCGCTCTGCACCGCGGTCACCGGGTGGACCGCGTGGGCCCGGCGGATCGTGGACGCCGCAGCCTCGGACAGCCCGAAGTGCCGCACCTTCCCCGCCTGCACCAGCTCACCGACGGCGCCGGCCACTTCTTCGATCGGCACGTCCGGATCCACCCGGTGCTGGTAGAAGAGGTCGATCGTCTCGGTGCGCAGCCGACGCAGCGAGGCGTCGGCGACCCGCCGGATCTGCTCGGGGCGGCTGTCGAGGCCGGTCGACGTGCCGTTCTCGATGCGCCAGCCGAACTTCGTCGCCAGCACGACTTGATCCCGCACCGGAGCCAGGGCCTCGCCGACGAGTTCCTCGTTCACGTAGGGGCCGTATACCTCCGCGGTGTCGAAGAACGTGATGCCGCGCTCGACCGCGCCGCGCAGCACACCGATCATGTCCGTGCGGCTGCCCGGGTTAGGGCCGTAGCTCTGCGACATGCCCATACAGCCCAGGCCGATGGCCGACACCTGCAGACCCTGGCCCAACGTACGCGTGTGCATGGTCGATCTCCCTGTCAATGGTGGTGCGGTGGCGGTGAGGGCCGCGAGCGGCGGGTGGTTCAGTGGCTCGTGTACCCGCCGTCGACGGGCAAGGCGACGCCCACGACGAAGCTGGCGGCGTCGCTGCACAGCCAGAGCGCGGCGGCGGCTACCTCCTCGGCTGTGCCCAGCCGTCCGATGGGCTGCTGCTTCATGATCTCGGCCATGGCCTCGGCCTGGCCTTCGAGCATGCCGGCGACCATTGGGGTGTCGATGACCCCGGGGCACACGGCGTTGATACGGATGCCCCTGGCGGCGTACTCGACGGCGGCGCTCTTCGTCAGGCCGATCACCCCGTGCTTGGACGCGTGGTAGGCGGCGCGCTCGGGCAGGCCGACCAGACCGCCGAGGGATGAGCAGTTGACGATCGCGCCGGAGCCCTGGGTGCGCATCTGGCGCAGCTCGTGCTTCTGTGCGGCCCACACGCCGCGGAGGTTGACGGCGTTGACGCGGTCGAAGTCCTCAGCCCTCTCGTCGGCCGCGTCCGACGGCGGGGCCTGGATGCCGGCGTTGTTGAACGCCATGTCCAGGCGGCCGAAGGCGCTCACCGCACGGTCGACCATCGCGGCGGCCTGGTCCTCGTCGGTGACGTCGCACACCACACCGATCGCCTGATGGCCGGCGTCGGTCAGGTTCTGGGCGGCCTTCTCGACCGCCTGCTGATTGACATCGGCGAGGACGACGGCAGCGCCCGCTTGGGCGAAGGCGCGCGCGGCGGCCAGCCCCATACCGGAGGCCGCACCGGTGACCAGGGCGACCCGGCCCTCGAAGTCGTACTGCGGATTCACTGTGGCACTTCCTGTCGTTCGTGCTGCCGGACATCACCCCGCCCGGCACGGGAAAGATGCCGTCTTCTGACCGGGGCGTTTTGCTTGGTCAGAAGACGGTGCGCATGCCTGGGGTCAGGGGCGCAGGAGAGTCTTGATAGCGCGCCGCTCGTCCATGGCCTTGTAGCCCTCGGCTACCTCGGACAGGGGCAGTTCGAGGTCGAAGACCTTGCCCGGGTTGATCCGGCCGGACAGGACTCCGTCGATCAGGTCGGGCAGGAACTCCCGCACGGGGGGCGGGGCCGCCGCGCAGGCCGACGTGCCGAGTAGAACAGCTCGGTGCCGTCGATCGCCACGTCGTGGGGGACGCCGACGAAGCCGACGTTGCCGCCGGGGCGGGTGGAGTTCAGGGCCTGCTGCATCGACTGCTCGTTGCCGACGCACTCCAGCACACGGTCGGCGCCGATCCCGCCGGTCATCTCCTTGATCCGGGCCACACCCTCCTCGCCGCGCTCGGCGACGATGTCGGTGGCGCCGAACTCTCGGGCGAGCTTCTGGCGGGACTCGTGCCGGGACATCGCGATGATCCGCTCCGCCCCGAGCTCCTTAGCGGCGATGACCGCGCACAGCCCGACCGCGCCGTCACCGACCACGGCCACCGTGTCGCCGGGCCGCACCTCGGCCGCGACGGCGGCGTACCAGCCGGTGCCCATCACGTCCGAGCAGGCCAGCAGACTCGGCACGAACTTCTCGTCGGGCACCTGAGGGGTGGCGACCAGGGTGCCGTCGGCCAGCGGAACACGCAGCCGCTCGGCCTGGCAGCCCTCAGCGCCGACGAACTCCCGGTGCAGACAGTTGCTCTGGTAGCCGTTGCGGCAGTTCGCGCAGGTGTTGTCGGAAGCGAAGAACGAGTCGATGACGAACTGTCCCGGCCGGAGGGTCTTCACCTCATCGCCGATCTCCTCGACGATGCCTACGTACTCGTGTCCGAACGGGGTGGGCTGCTCGACCGGGTTGATACCGCGGTAGTCCCACAGGTCCGAGCCGCACACGCAGGTGGCGACAGTGCGAATGACCGCATCGGTCGCATTGACGATCTTCGGGTCGGCGCGCTCCTCGAAACGCACGTCGCCGGGGGCGTAGAGGATTGCTCCGCGCATGGTGGAACCTTTCATGAACGCAAGGCGGGCGCTGTCCGGCCCGCGCCGGCAGCGTTCGCGGGATTGGTCAGCGGCCGGCGGACTTCAAGGCCGCGGCGTACTGCTCGTCGGTGACCGGCTCCAGCCAGGTAGTGCCGTCGCTGTTCTCGTCGCCGACGAGCATGGCGATGTGGGCCATGAGGGTGGTGTCGGTCGCGCCGTGCCAGTGCTCCTCACCGGCCGGGCATTTGACCGTCTCACCGGCGGTGGCCAGCGCGACACTGCCGTCACGGGTACCGACCAGGCCGACACCATCGGTGATGTAGAGAGTCTGGCCCTTGGCGTGGGAGTGCCAGTTGGTACGGGCACCGGGAGTGAAGCGCACGAGGGCGGCGGCCAGACGGGCCGGGTCGGAGGGCGCCTCGATCGGGTTGAGGTAGACGTCACCGGTGAAGCGCTCTGCCGGAGCCTTGGCGGTGGGGGTGGAGGTGATGTGTTCCACGGCAGCTTTCCTCGATCTGATAGGGGTCGGTGCGGGTGGGCGGGGGCCGGTCAGGCGGACTGCTCGTCGGTGATCTTCTTCAGCAACGTGATCGCGGTCATGGCGTTAGGCCATCCGGCGTAGAACGCCAAGTGCGTGATCGCCTCGGACAGCTCCTCGACGCTCAACCCGTTCTCCAGAGCCTTGCCCAGGTGGTACGGGAGCTGCTCACTGCGGTACAAGGCGGCCAGTACGCTCACCGTCACCAGACTCCGGTCGCGGGGGGAGAGCCCCGGGCGCTCCCACACGTCGGCGAACAGCACGTCGTTCGTGACCTCGACCAGCTTCGGCGCGATCTGCGCCAGCTCCTGGGGTGCGGACTGCTTCGCCATACGATGACTCCTTGCGATGATGCGATTACATGTCCGGCGGGTCCACTCTGTGCGAGCGGAGCTCGTCCGGCAGCCGCAGCGACCGCCCCCGATGGTTCCGGGGCGTTGGCCAACCACCGCCGATATCGAGGAAACCGCAGGTCACCCGCGCGCGGAAGGTACTGTCGTTACAGGTACTGACAGGACCCCCCACCTGCGGCGAGGCGGCCCTAGCCTGGCGGTATGGACACCGCCCACGACATCCGCGAGTTCCTCGCCACCCGCCGCGCCAAGATCACCCCCCAGCAGGCCGGGCTGCCCGCCTTCGGCAGCAACCGCCGCGTTCCGGGACTGCGCCGCGAAGAGGTCGCCCTGCTCGCCGGCGTCAGCATCGACTACTACGTCCGTCTGGAGCGCGGCCACCTCGCCGGAGCCTCCGAGGAAGTCCTTGACGCCGTCGCGAACGCCCTCCAGCTCGACGACGCCGAACGCTCCCACCTCTACGACCTGGCCGCCGCCCAGCGCACCCGACCCGCCCGCCGCACCAAGAAGCCGCGCGGACCCATCCCCGCCAGCATCCAGCGCGTCCTGGACTCCATGACCGACAGCCCGGCCTTCGTCCGCAACGGACGCCTGGACATCCTGGCCATCAACCGCCTCGGCCGTGCCCTCTACGCCCCGCTGTTCGCCCCCGGCGCCCCGCGCCCGGTCAACATCGCGCGCTTCCAGTTCCTGGACCCCACCGGCCGGGACTTCTTCCCCGACTGGGCAGCATCGCTCAACACCACCGTCTCCCTGCTGCGCACCGAAGCCGGCCGCGCCCCGGGCGACAGCGAACTCACCGCGCTGATCGGGGAACTGGTCACCCGCAGCGACGAGTTCCGCACCGCCTGGGCCAAACACAACGTGCGCCTGCACCACACCGGCAGCAAGCCCTTCCGCCACCCCGAGATCGGCGAAATCCTCCTCGACTTCGACGCCATGGCCCTGCCCGCCCAGCCCGGCCTCACCCTCACCGCCTACAGCGCCGAACCAGGCACCGCCGCCCACGACGGCCTGCGCCTGCTGTCCGCATGGGCTGCCACCGAAGACGCCCATGCCGCCACCGGCGCCCAGCGCTGAACGACGCGGCCCCTCTGCCGCGCGGCGGCTCAGCCACCGCCCGAGCGGACACCCGGTGTGCATGGGTACAGCCGGGTGGAATCGCCGACACTCAGGCACTGCTCGGCGAGCCCGGACTGCAGGTGACCGCCTTCAATAGCCGGAGGCTTGGCGGACCGAGGCGGCCGGCCGCGTGTGCGCTGCGGACCCGTCGCTTCGGCGGCCCAAGAGGGACAACCGCCCGGGTGCCGCCACTCGGCATCGGCACCGCGGTCAGGACCGGCGCCATCGGGTGAGGTCGGGAACCGAAGCGCGGGCGGCCACCTGCCCTTGCAGAGCCGCGTTGGTCTCCTTGAGCTGATGCATCTCTATCTCTAGGACCTGAACGATCCGGGCCAGGAGCTGACACTGGGCGCGCAGATCGTCACGTTCTGCGCGGACGCGAGCCAGGTCCTGCTGCTGCTTGGCCGCGCGGGCCCGCGCCGACACGGACAGCGACTCGGGGAGAGGATCGCGGGCCTTGGCCAAGGCGTAGAACAGGTCCTTGAGGCCGGTGTGCTTGTGGGTGAGCTTGTTGCGCCGCAGGCCGGCTTCGGCAGCCAGGGAGACGATGGTCAGCTTGCCGTCGGAGCGCAGCGGAGCACCGGCCAGCAGGCGCACCATGGCGTCGGTGATAGCTCTGACCTCCGCGGCGTCCTCGGACTCGGAGCCAGCATCACCCTGGGCGTGGGCGTGGGCGAGGGCCTCGCCGACGAGTTGGGCCAGGGCCGCCCTATCGCGGGGACCGGTGACGGACTCGTTGGGATTGCTCATCGTGGTTCCTTGGGGTCGTCCGTGCCCGGCTGCCGTGCGTCGTGGCGGCGGATGATGTCGGTGAGGTGGGCCTTGCGCTGCTGTTCGCGGGCCGCGATGGGGTAGGGGTCGAGGCCGGCGTCGGCGTCCGTGTCGATCCGCGCGACCTCTGCCCGCAGGGCGGTGATCTGGCTGTCGGTGCGGCTGATGTTCGCGCACGCCGGATGGCAGCGGGAGTGGTCGGGGGTGCTGCGGCCGCCGTCGCGCGGCCGATCGCGGTCCGGGTTGCATAGCGCGGTGAACGCGTCGTGGTTGCAGGTCAGGAAGGCTTTTGGGTCTTCGTAGACCTGGAGTCTGGGGTTGGCGACCAGCGCGCGTAGCTCGCGTTTGCCGAGGTAGGTCCCGGCGTAGCGGTCGGAGAACTCGGCGGCCGCGGCGCGGTAGCGGTCGGCGGCCGGGCCGCTGACCCTCTCGCCCGCAGCGATGCGCTCGCCGGCTTCGGTGAGTGTCTCGGCCAGGGCCAGGCCCTTCTCTTGGTCCAGGACTTCGAGCATGTCGGCCTGGGAGCGGCCGGCGTACGACTCCGACATGGCGGTAGCCGCGTGTCCGTACTGCACCGCCAGTGCGATCCGGCCGCCGGGCTGGCGGTAGATGAACCAGGCGATGGTGCGGCGGAAGCGGCGCAGGGCGACGGCGCCGTCGGGGTCGGGCGGGATCAGCTCGTGGGGGCGGTCGTGGGTGGTGGCGAGCTGGTTGGCCCAGGCGGTGAAGGCGCGGATCCGTTCCACAGCGGCGTCGGAGGACAGCCCGGTGCGGGGCATGCAGGTGCCCTTCGCGTACCGGTAGAGGGTGCGGGTGAACAGCTGCTCGCCGTCTTCGAGTTCCTCGACGACGGCGATGGCCCGCGCGACGGGCTCGAGCACGATCCACGGATCTGCTCGCTCCTCGCCTTCGCCGATCGCGTTGCCGTCCTCGTCCAGGACCCCCTTGAAATGTCGGCCACGGACCTCGAACCGTGCGGTGCCGTCGTCCCGCTCCACTCGGGTGCAGCAGCCGCGGCGCAGGGCCAGGACTACTGGCGGGAGGGGGTTATTCCGACCGTGCACTATTCCCCCTCTTTTCCGGGGTGTTGGCCCCGTTTTCGAACCCTGGGTGAATGCAGGGCTTCGGCGTAGTTGTGTGACGTCCGGTTTGTGATCATCCGAGTCCCAGGTGGGCGAGGGGACGGCGGTTGTCGCGGGCGTTGTGGCGGAGGCCGGCGGCGATGTTCTTTGCTCCGGAGATCCGCAGGGCCCCGATGGCGAGGTTGCGGAGAGTGGCCATTGCGCGGGGTGCGTTGCCTGTGCGGAGCTGGGAGGCGTCCTCGGCGAAGGTGGTGTCCCTGACCTGATGCAGGGTGATCACGAGCCACAGCCCCGGGCCCGGGCCCTAAACGATCACCCAGCAAGGAAGCGACGTCGGGGCTGGCCCTGGCCCGACTGCCGTCCGCCGAATTAGCCCTGAACCTCGGCGCGCGCGCATGAATGATCGAGACTAGATTGGAGAGAGGGGGAAGACCGGCGGCGGCGAGTCGGTTTCCTGGCTCATCCCGCGGAACCCTGAAATAGGCGTCCGAGAGGGGATCCTTGCCATGGCCAGGGTGCTTTTCATCGTGAGCGGAGCCACCTACTGGGTGTTGAAGGACGGCACGAGGTACGCGACCGGCTACTGGGCCGAGGAGTTCGCGAACCCGTACAAGATCTTGACGGATGCCGGCCATGAGATCGTCGTGGCGACGCCTAACGGCGTGACTCCCAACGTCGACATGATGAGCCTACGGCCCGAGATGGTCGGCGGAAATGACAGCGCCCTCGAATTGGAGGCTGTCATCCGTTCCGCGGAGGTAATGCGTCGGCCCTTGCGACTGTCGGATGTCCGCCTCGAGGACTACGACGGGGTGTACTTGCCGGGCGGCCACGGTCCGATGTCGGACCTGGCCTGGGACGCCGATGCCGGACGGCTGCTGACGCAGCAACTGACCTCGGGTAACCCTCTGTTCATCGTCTGTCACGCGCCTGCCTCGATGCTGGCGACCAGGATCCACGGCGAGTCGCCGTTCAAGGGCTTCGACATCACCTGTTTCACCAACGAGGAGGAAGAGAGCGTCGGACTGGCCCCCCTGGCCCCGTGGCTGCTGGAGACCGATGTGCAGGAGAAGGTCGGGGTCAACTTCAGCCGCGGTCCGATCTGGGAGCCGTACATGGTCGAGGATCGCAACCTGGTCACCGGGCAGAACCCGGCTTCGGCCGCGATCCTGGGCAACCGGATGCTGGAAATCCTCAAGTGAGCGTGGACGACACGACGGATGCGGACACCGCCCGGAAGGTCGCGATCATCACCGGTGCCAACGGGGGCATCGGCTCCGCCATCGTCACCGCCTACCGCGGCCTCGGGTACGCGGTCGCGGCCATCAGCCGTTCCATGCCGGAATCCGAGGACCCGCAGGTGTTCGCCTTCAGCGGCGATCTGGTGGAGCCCGGTGCGGGCGAGCGGATAGTCGGGGCGGCGATGGATCGGTTCGGTCGGATCGACACCGTGGTCAACAGCGCCGGCGTCTACATCGGCAAGCCGTTCACCTACTACACCGACAAGGACTTCGACCTGATCGTCGGCGTGAACCTGCGCGGATTCTTCAACGTTTCGCGCCGCGCCGTCGGCGCGATGCTCTCCCGCGGTGAAGGCGGCGGTCACCTGGTGAACATCTCCACCTCCCTGGTCGACCAGCCGAATGCACAGGTGCCGTGCGCGCTCGCGTCGTTGACCAAGGGCGGCCTCAACGCGGTCACCAAGGAGTTGGCGATCGAATTCGCAGGGCAGGGCATCCGCGTGAACACCGTCTCGCTCGGCGTCGTCCGTACGCCGATGAACCCGGAGACCACGCCCGAGCTCGTGGCTCGCCATCCACTCGGGCGGATGGAAGAGGTCGACGACGTCGTCCAGGCCATCGTGTACCTCGAGCAGGCGTCCTTCGTCACCGGCGAGGTCCTCCACGTCGACGGCGGCCAGAGCGCGGGCCATGGAAAGGATTGCGATGAATGACAGCGCAGACACCGGGTCCGTTCCGCGCGAAGGGCTCAACAGGGCCGCCCTCGAGGAACACTGGCGAGCATCGGAACGTGGGGATACCGACGCCGAGCATGCCGTCTACGCCGCGGACGCGATCCTCGACTACCCCCAGTCAGGTGAACGATTCCGGGGCCGCGCGACGATTTCGGCGCAACGTGGCGGGCACCCTGCCAGTCGGCACTTCACCGTCCACCGGATCGTCGGCAGCGGGGATCTGTGGGTGAGTGAGTGTGTCATCACGTATGACGGGGTGCCCACCCACTCGGTGAGCATGATGGAATTCTCCCACGGGCATGTGGTACACGAGACGCAGTACTTCGCGGACCCCTTCGATGCGCCCGAAGGGCGGAAGGCACTCGCGGAGCCGATGCCGGGCAGGAATATTGCCAGGGCCTGACCAGGGCGGCCCACGATGTCTCCCTCATGGCCCGGCTGCTGGGTGTGTCGCGGCAGGGCTACTACGCCTGGAAGAAGCGCGGCCCCTCCCGGCGCCAGCGGGAGGACGCCGTGCTGACGGAGAAGATCAAGGCCCACCACGAGCGGTCGCCCGGCACCTACGGCGCCCCACGCATCCAGGCTGACCTGCGGGAAGTCGACGGTCTGCGCGTCGGCCGCAACCGCATAGCCCGCCTGATGCGGGCGGCGGGCCTGACCGGGGTACACCGCCGCACCGGACGCGCCTGCCTCACGCGCCAGGACCGACAAGCCACCGCCGCCCCGGACCTGATCGGCCGGGACTTTACCGCCAAGGCGCCGAACCTGCGCTGCACCTGCCCCGGATGGACGGCCACGGCGATGGCCCGCGGCTCAAGAACGGCCCGGCGCTGGCCGGCCACGGCGCCGAGGCCGTACGCGATG
>NZ_JBEXHW010000063.1:0-18873 GCF_040608235.1 Streptomyces sp. NPDC005202
TCGGGCATCTCCCGCCACTGGCTGCCGGTGCGGAACCTCCAGATCACCCCCTCGAACTGCTCACGCAGCCGCTCGGGGTACGGGCCGAACCTGCCCATCGGCAGGAACGGCTCGATGAACTCCCATTCCTCGTCGGTGAGTTGCGCACGCGTCACACCAACGTCCTACCGGACCAGCACCCCGCCCGGGACCCAAAACCCGGATTTGATCACGACTGAAGACAGGCCCTAGGTCGCCCTCACGCGGCCTGTCCGGGGGATTGTCGGGACATCCCCGCCGGTGGTCGTGGGATGGAAGCCCGGGCTTCCTCGATCGGCAGAACCCGAGACCTCACATATGCGTATATCGCATATCCATATTGCGAAATGAAGAATATGAGATAAAAATGTCGATATTGCCCTTTCCTGCAGTGCCAGGAGGTGCTGTGGACCGTTATCCACACCAGCCCAGCAGGCGGGACGTCCTTCGTGGTGCCTTGGTCGCCGGGGCGTCGCTGACTCTGGCCGGGGGCTTGAGTTCCTGCGGGGCCGGCAGTGACGCGCCGCGCACCGCGGGCGGCGATCAGTGGCGCCAGTTCCAGGGCGCCACCTTGAACTTCATCTCGGAGAACACCGCTCCCACCGCGGCCATCGCCGCGAACATCCGCCCGTTCACCGACCTGACGGGGATCAACGTCAACATCGTGACGCTTGAGCTGACCGCGCTGGTCCAACGGGTGGCCCTGGACCTGGCCTCCGGCCGGGCACAGTACCAGGTGGTGTATGCCGATCCCTACCAGGTGCTTGCGCCGTATCAGCCGGGGCTGGTGGACCTACGGGCGTTGCAGGCCGATCCGAACCTGCCGGACCTGCCCGGCGGTGTCGGGGACTTCATCCCGACCCAGCTGGAGGCTGCCGGCCGGTTCGTCGATCCTGCGGCGATCTACACCTTGCCGTACGACGCGCCGACGATGATCTGGCAGTACCGGCGCGACCTGTTCGACAAGTACCACGGCCGTATGGCCAACGATCTCGGTTTCGACCCCACCCCGGGCGGCGACCGCACGTGGGAGGAGTACTTCCAGATCGCCCAGTGGTTCAACAAGAACGCGAAGTCGGACGTCGCGTACGGCACCGGGCACCAGGCCCGTCAGCACGACTCCTTGATGAACGACTTCAGCAACGTGCTGTGGTCCTACGGCGGGGAATACTTCGACAACGGCAAGGAAGTGGGGCGCCTGGGGACGCGGGACCCCGGCCCGTGCCGGCTCGACTCCGACGCCGCGATCGCGGGCGCGGGGTTCTACAACCGGTTGCTCGGCATCGCCGACCCGGCCTCGAAGACGTGGGACTGGGACGGCGTGGGCGCCGCGTTCCGCGGGGGCCGGCTGGCGATGTGCCCGAACTGGCACGAGTACGCGGCCAGCAACGAGCAGGTGATGCCCGGCAAGGCTGGTTACGCGCCGCTGCCCAAGGGCCCGGCCGGCACGGCCAACATGTACGGGGGCACGGGACTGGCGATCAGCGGGAACACGCTGCCCCACGAGCGTGGCGCGGCCTGGCTGTTCCTGGTGTGGGCCACCGCGCCCGAGACGCAGCTGGCCAACCTCAGGAGCAAGGCCGGCGGGGGCACCCCCACCCGTACCTCCGTGTACGCACTGCCGCAGGTGCGCGCGGCCGAGAAGCGGCCCTCGTCGATGCCCAACATGCTCACGGCCGACGCGGTGCGGCAGGCCTGGCAGGCCGATCGGATCGGTCTGCGGCCCAAGATCCCGATGTGGAACGAGTGCAACACCTCGGTCTTCACCCAATTGTCCCGGATGCTGACCGGGGCCACGTCACCGGAGGCAGCGATGCGGTCGATCAAGTCACGGGTGGACCGAACAGTGGCGCGAGGGTGGGAGGCCTAGATGGCACACGTCGCAGACTCCTCATCGGCGGTCCGCCCGTCCGAACGGCCGCAGGCCGCCCCTCCCGAGAAGTCGCACGTCGGCTTCGAAGGCAGGATGATGACGCCCGGCCTGATCCTGCTGGCCGCGTTGTCGATCCTGCCCTTCCTCGCCCTGATCGCGATGAGCTTCTCCCGGGTCCGGCTGCTGGGCGGGGTGCGGCTCTCGCCTGAGGGCCTGACCAACTGGGTGCGCTTCTTCACCGACGCCGACCTGTGGATGTCATGGCTGCGCACGATCATCTACTTCGTGCTCACCGTCGGACTGGAAATGGCCCTGGGCGTGGGCATCGCGCTGTGCCTGTACCGGGTGCTGCGCGGCCGCAACATCCTGCTGAGCCTGCTGCTCCTGCCGATGTTCGCCGCACCCGCGATCGTGGGTCTGCTGGGCCGTTACCTCACCGACTCCACCTTCGGGCTCTACTCGTGGGTGCTGCGCTCCCTCGGGTTCAGCGGCGACATCCTCGGCGATCCCAACAGCGCTTTCGCGGCCGTCGTGCTGATGGACGTGTGGGAGTGGACCCCGCTGATCGCCCTGATCGCCCTCGCCGGCTTGTCCAGCGTGCCGCAGTCGGTGCGGGAGGCCGCCGCCGTCGACGGCGCCTCCGGGTGGATGGCGCTGAGGTACATCATCTTCCCCGCGATCTCCAACGTGCTGCTCGTCGCCCTGCTCATCCGCTCGATGGACGCCATCCGCTACTTCGACATCATCTGGGTCACCACCAACGGCGGGCCCGCCGATGCGACCAAGATCGTGCCTGTCCGGCTGTACGAGACCGCGTTCCGCTTCTTTGATCTCGGCTACGCGGCGGCCATCGGCCTGGCGATGCTGGCCTTCTCGATCTTCATCGCCCGCACCTTCGTCCGGCTGTTGGACACCAGGGGGTTGACCCGATGAGCACGCCGGAGACGCCGCAGCCGCCCACACGCCAGCAGACTGGCACCGGTCAGACCCTGCAGAACGATAGGCAGATGGTCGTCACCGCTCCGCGAAGGGTGCCGCAGTCCCCGATCGAGGAGAGCAGTTGGCGCTCGCGGTGGGGGGTGGTCCTCCTGATCGCCGTGGCCATGCTCTGGACGCTGGTACCGCTGCTGTGGATGCTGCTGTCGTCGTTCAAGAACCGCACGGACGTGACCGCGGCCGCGCCGCAGGTCCTGTTTACCCCGACCCTGGACAACTACCGCAACCTGTTCACCGGCTCGAACAACCTCGGGCCCTACATCTTGCACAGCGTGCTCGCTGCCGGGATCTCCGCGCTGCTCGCCGTGACGCTCGGCGCGCTCGCCGGCTATGGCCTGGCGCGGACCCGGATGCGCGGGAAGAGACACTTGGCTTTTTGGATCATCTCGACCCGCATGGCGCCCATCGCGGCGGTCGTGGTCCCGCTGTTCCTCATCTTCCGCGGAATCGGCCTGATCGACACGATTCCCGGCCTGGTGCTGGCCTATCTGACGTTCAACCTGCCGTTCGCCATCTGGCTGATGAGCGCGTTCTTCGCCGAAGTGCCGCTGTCTCTGGAGGAGTCCGCGCTGGTCGCCGGCTGCACCCGCTGGCAGGCCTTCCGCACGGTCATCCTCCCGCTGACCAAGTCGGGGCTGGTCACCACCTTCGTGCTGTGCCTGGTTTTCGCCTGGAACGACTACGCGTTCGCCGTGGTCTTCTCCGGGCCGAACTCCCAGACGCTGCCCATCGCCGCCTCCCAGCTGGTCACCCAGACGGGCATCGACTGGGGCCAGCTCACCGCCATTGGCACGATCGTCGTCGTGCCGATGATGTTGGCCGGGCTCGCCGTGCGCCGCTGGCTGGTCACTGGGCTCACCCTCGGCGCCGTCACCGGAGAGTAGGAGCAGCAGAGGCCATGACCGAGCGCACCATGCGCACAGCCGTACTGCACGGCGTGGGCAAGATCATGTTGGAGGAGCGGCCGCGGCCCGAGCCCGGCCCCCGGGACGTGCTCGTACAGGTCGCATCGGTGGGGACGTGCGGTTCCGACGTGCACTACTACGAACACGGGCGGATCGGCGACTTCGTGGTGAACTCCCCGCTGGTGCTCGGCCACGAGCCGTCCGGGACCGTGGTCGCCGCCGGACCCGAGGTCACCCGTCACCGCCCAGGGCAGCGCGTCTCGCTGGAGCCGGGGGTGCCCGACTTCACCTGCACGCAGTGCCGGGCCGGCCGGTACAACCTCTGTCCGCAGATGCGATTCTTCGGCACTCCTCCGATCGACGGTGCCTTCTGCGAGTACGTCGTCGTGCACGAGGAGTTCGCCTACCCCGTCCCGGACGCTCTGTCCGATGACGCCGCCGCCCTGATCGAGCCGCTGTCGGTGGGGGTGTGGGCCTGCCGGAAGGCGCGGGTCGGACCGGGCACCCGCGTGCTCGTCACCGGCGCGGGCCCGGTCGGCCTGCTGTGCCTGCAGGCCGCACGGGCCTTCGGCGCCACCGACGTGATGATCACCGACATCAACCCCGGCCGGCTGGGCCTCGCCCGTGACCTGGGTGCGAGCGCGACCCTCGACGTGCGCCAGAACCGCCTGGCCGACGCCGCGTTCGACCCCGACGTGCTGCTCGAATGCTCGGGTCACCCCGCCGCCATCGGCGAGGCCATCCGCGCGGTGGGACGGGCCGGGCGGGTCGTCCTCATCGGCATGGGCGGGGACGAGATCCCGCTGCCGCTGTCCCACGTGCAAACACGCGAGCTGGAGGTGACGGGCACGTTCCGCTACGCCAACACCTGGCCAGCGGCCATCGCGCTGGCCGCCTCCGGACGCGTCCAACTGGACGCTCTGGTGACGGGCCACTACGGCCTGGCCGAGGTCGAGCAGGCCCTCACGGCCGGCAGCCGTGACCCGGGGCTCGTCAAGGCAGTGGTACGACCGCAGGAGTAATGGAGTGGCCAGGGCCCGAGCCACGATCGCCGCCCTCGAGGGGCGGCGGCAAGCGGTACTCGCCTGCGTCGCGGAGACCGGGGAGATGGGCATCGACCAGCTGGCGAAGGAGTTCAACGTCAGTCTGATGACCATGCACCGGGACCTCAACGTCCTGGCCGACCGCGCGCTGCTCAGTAAGTCCCGGGGCCGTGCGGCCGTCATTCCGGCCGTAACGATGGAGATCTCCGTGAAAGTGCGCAGACAGATGCAGGTGGCGGAGAAGGAAGCGATAGCCGAGGCCGCCCTGGGGGAACTGCCGCCCGGGGGAGCGGTCCTCATGGACGGCTCGACCACGTTGTTCCCACTGGCCCGGCGTCTGGACGAACGCGGCAGCTACACGGTGATAACGAACTCCCTGGCAGTGGCACACATCGTCGCCGCCACCGAGCGCAGCGCGGTGATCCTTCTCGGCGGCGACTACCAGGGCTCCTTCGACTCGACGACCGGGCCCGAGGTGTCACGCGCCCTGCAACGGATCCACGCGGACGTCGCCCTCATGTCGGCTGTGGCGGTCACCGGTGGCCGCCTCTACCACCCGAGCCAGAGCTGTGCTGCCGTGAAGGAAGCGATGCTGGACGCAGCCCGTAGGCACCTGCTGCTCGTGGACTCCTCCAAGTTCGGCCGCCACGCCCCCTTCAGCCACCGCGACGTCAGCGCCTACGACGCCGTGATCACCGACCGGGGCGTGCCCCAGTCCGAGAAGAAAGCCGTGCGCAGGCTGGGCACGCGCCTGCTCCTCGTCGACGCCGGACACCACCGGCCGGCGGCCCCGGCCCCACCCCCGAGCGAACCTTTTCCCACGACCTCTCCAAGGAGAGAGTGATGGCTCGAGTCCTTTACGACAGTGCTACCCGCATCTACCCCGGGTCCGATCGGCCCGCAGTGGACTCCCTCGACCTCGAAGTCACCGACGGCGAGTTCCTGGTCCTCGTCGGTCCGTCCGGCTGCGGGAAGTCCACCTCCCTGCGCATGCTCGCCGGACTCGAAAGGGTCGACGAAGGACGCATCACCATCGGCGACCGCGACGTGACCCACCTACCGCCGCGCGACCGGGACATCGCCATGGTGTTCCAGAACTACGCGCTTTACCCGCACATGTCGGTGGCCGACAACATGGGCTTCGCCCTGCGGGTGACCAAGGTCCCCAAGCCGGAGCGGGACCGCCGGATCCGCGAGGCCGCCCGCCTGCTGGACCTGGAGGAGTTCCTCGACCGCAAGCCCAAGGCCCTCTCCGGCGGACAGCGGCAACGTGTGGCCATGGGCCGGGCGATCGTGCGCGAGCCGAAGGTGTTCCTCATGGACGAGCCGCTGTCCAACCTGGACGCCAAACTGCGCGTGCAGACCCGCACCCAGGTCGCCGCCCTGCAGCGCCGGCTCGGGGTGACGATGGTCTACGTCACCCACGACCAGGTGGAAGCCATGACGATGGGCGACCGGGTCGCCGTCCTCAAGGACGGACTCCTGCAGCAGGTCGACACGCCCCTGCGCCTCTACCGGCACCCGGCCAACGTCTTCGTCGCCGGCTTCATCGGCTCCCCGGCGATGAACCTGGCCGAATACCGCGTCGAGAGGGAAGACGCGGTCGCCGGTGCGATACGGACACGGTTGACCCGCGAGACGCTCAAAGCACTCGAGGCCGAGGGCAGCGACTGTCTCATCCTGGGGTTCCGGCCCGAGGCCGTCGAGATCGTCAGCCACAACGACCAAGGCCACGGGACCTTCCGGGTCAACGTCACCGTCGTCGAGGAACTCGGCTCGGACGCATTCCTCTACGGCCAGTACGCCGACACCACCGACCCGGGACTCCTGGAAGAGACCGTGATCGCCCGGGTCGACCCCAACGCACCGCCGGCCAAGGGCGACCAGATCCGACTACGGATCGTACCGGGCAAGGAACAGCTCTTCTCCGCGGTCACCGGCCGGCGGCTGGCCGCCTGACGACCGGAGGCCCTGCCGATCGGCACGGGCGAACCGCCGGTGCAAGGGAGGCACACATGATCGTGGCTTACGGAGAGGCCCTGGTCGACCTGGTTCACCAACAGCATCAGGGCACCTACGCCGCCCGGCCGGGAGGCAGCCCCGCCAACGTCGCCATCGGTCTCGGCCGGCTAGGCCTCGACGTCGCGCTGCTCGCCCGGATCGCGGACGACCCATTCGGCCGGCTCCTGCGGGCACACCTCACCGACTCGCACGTCGACCTGAGCATCGCCGTCTCCTGCAGCGAACCGACCACCCTGGCCGTCGTCACCCTCGACCCGGAAGGCGGCGCCGAATACACCTTTTACGTCGAAGGCTGCGCCGACGGTGCCTGGAGCCCCGACCAGCTGCCACCGGCACTGCCCCGCGGTACCGTCTGCCTGCAGGTGAGCGGATCCCTCGCTTTCGCCGTCCCCGCCATGGGCGACACCCTCGAATTGCTGCTCGAGCGGGAGCGCCCGGGCTGCCCCGTGCACACCCTCACCCTCGACCCGAACCTGCGACTCCGGCTGGCCCGCGACCCCCTCCGCCTGCGCGCACGGCTGGACCGCTGGATCACACTGGTGGACCTGGTCAAGGTCAGCTCCGACGACCTGGCCTGGTTCTCCCCCGGAGAACCGGTCCAGGCCGTCGCGGCCCGCTGGCACGGTCACGGCCCCGCCCTGGTCGTCGTGACCCGCGGAGCGGACGGCGTCCATGCCCTCGGCCCGGACGGACCGGTCGACCTGCCCGTGGAACCGCTGGAGGTCGCCGACACCGTTGGCGCCGGGGACGCGTTCATGTCCGGCCTGCTCTCGCCCGTGCCGGAAGACTCTCCCGGGACCGGCTCGTCACCATCGCGAAGGACGTCGGGATGCTGGACAACGTATGGACGCTCGTCATTCTCCACACCGCCATGAACCTCCCGATCACGGTGTGGACATGCGCTCGCTCCTCGCCGAGGTCCCCAAGGAGATCCTGGAGGCTGAGGTCGACGGCGCCCACCTGCCCACCGTGCTGTGGCGTCGTTGCGCCCGTCGCCATGCCCGGACTCGCCGCCACCTCGCTGATCTGCTTCCTCTTCAGCTGGAACGATGTCATGTTCACCGTTGATCTGACCGCGACCAGGGCGTCGACGGCGCCGGTGTTCCTCGTTGGCTTCATCACCCATGAAGGCTTGTTCCCGGCCCGCCTGTGCGCGTCGGACACGCTGGTATCCCTGCCGGTCCTCATCGCCGGCTTCGCCCCCCAGGACAAGCTGGTCCGCGGCCTATCCCTAGGAGCAGTGAAGTGAGAGCAGCCGTCATCACCCGGCCCGACGACATCACCGTCACCACCATCGACGACCCGGCCCCCGGCCCGCGGGAGGTCATCGTCGAGGTGTCGGCCTGCGGACTGTGCGGCACCGATCTGCACATTCTCGAAGGCCAGTTCGCGCCAAAGCTACCCATCGTCCCCGGCCACGAGTTCGCCGGGGAGGTCGTCGCGGTCGGCTCCGGCGTCACCGAACTCCGCGTCGGGGACCGGGTCGCGGTCGACCCGTCGCTGTACTGCTTCGAGTGCCACTACTGCCGCATCGGCCGCAACAACCTGTGCGAACGGTGGGCCGCCATCGGCGTCACCCGCCCCGGTGCAGCCGCCGACTTCGTCGCCGCCCCCGTCGCCAACTGCACGATCCTGCCCGACGCCGTACGGACCGAGGACGCCGCCCTGATCGAACCGCTGTCCTGCGCCGTGCGCGGCTACGACATCCTGCGCGCTCGCCTCGCCTCCCGCGTGCTCATCTACGGCGCCGGGACGATGGGCCTGATGATGCTCCAGCTCGCCAAGGCCACCGGCGCAGCGAGCGTCGACGTCGTCGATATCAACGCCGAACGCCTGTCCACCGCCCGGCAACTGGGCTGCTCCTCCAGTGCCGGGTCCGCCGACGAACTCAACCCGCCACGCCACGGCTGGGACCTGGTCATCGACGCCACCGGCAACGCCAACGCCATCCAGGACGCCCTCGGCCGCGTCGGCAAGGGAGGCACGTACCTGCAGTTCGGCGTCGCCGACTACGCCGCCCGCGCCACCATCAAGCCGTACCAGATCTACAACCAGGAGATCACCATCACCGGCTCCATGGCCGTCCTGCACAGCTTCGAACGCGCCGCGGAACTCTTCGCCACCGGCGTCATCGACCCGGACGTCTTCATCAGCGACCGCCTCCCCCTGTCCGCGTTCCCGGACGCGATGGCCCGCTTCCGGGCGGGCATCGGCCGCAAGATCCAGATCCAGCCCAGCCTCCCGGACGCCTAGTTGTATTGCCCTGAGAGGTTGGGGACGCGGCTTGCGGGTGGCTGGCCCTTCAGCGCGGTGTGTCCGCGGTGGTTACTTCGTGCAGATTCCGTTGTGGAAGTCGCGATTCGGGCTCTCCGAAGGCGAGTTGGGCCTCTTGCTGATGGTGCCCATCCTCACGGGCCTGCTGGCCATGCAGGCGACGGGCGGTCTGGTCGCGCGGTTCGGCAGCGCGCCCGTCGCTCGCTCTGCCGCTCTCGCTCGTCGCCTTCGTCCCGGCGACCTCGGTGCACTCCCTCGTCTGGTTCGGCCTGGCGCTGGCCGTGTTCGGCGCAGCCGACGGCCTCATCGACGTCTCCATGAACGCCCACGCCATCGCAGTGGAGAAGGAGACCGGACGGCACATCATGAACGCTTGCCACGCGGCGTGGAGCATCGGCTCCGCTGTGGGCTCCCTGCTCGGCGGCGCCGCAATCAGCTCACCGCACACTACGCGGCCGTGGGCGTGGCCATGGTGGCGCTCACCCTGACAGCGGGGCGGCACCTGCTGCCTGCCCAGGCCGACCGCACCGGACGGCGCGCCACGGACAGGAGGGAGGCCGACGCGCCGTCGGGGGCCCGCTCCGGCGTGTGGGCCGGGTGGTCCACACGTCTGCTGCTGCTCGGCCTGACGGGCACGGTCGTCCTCGTGTGCAGTGGCGTCGTCGGCAACTGGGGCGGTATCTACCTCCACGACGTGCTCGGCGCCTCTCTCGCCACCGCCTCCCTCGGTTACATCGCCTACAGCGCCTGCGATGCGGACGGCAGGCTGGTGGGCGACAGGCTGCACGAGCGGTACGGCGCGCGGGCCCTGGTCCGCCGGGGCGGCGTCGTCGCCGTCGTCGGCCTCGCGGTCGTCGTGCTCGCCCTGGGGCCGGTGGCCGCCGTCGCGGGATTTACGCTGTTCGGCCTCGGACTCTCCGTACTCATGCCGGTCATCTTCAGCTCGGTCGGGCACGGGGCGAGGGCCTGGGCGCGGCGAGCGCGGCGGACGCCCTCGCCAAGGTCAACACCCTGACGTACAGCGGCCTGTTGATCGGCCCGGTCCTCGTCGGCTGGTGTGCGGGCGGCCTCGGGCTCCGGACGACTCTCTGCGGGCTGCTCGTCCTGCTGGCCGCAACCCTCACGGCGGGACTCGGGAAGGTGTGAGCCCCAGGGTTCGGGGGGTGGGGTTTGGCAAAGGCTGAGCCCCGCCACCCGCAGCGCGTCTTGGAAGGACCTCGGCACCGCCCCTCACCGCGAGTCCCGGAAAAGACCTGCGCCCCACCCGCTCGGGACGCTGATGGCGAATCCGGGTCTGCGTGACGACGGCCTGTACGAACCGTCGGGTTATGCGGGCCGTCACCGTGTTCGGGTGGGGTTCGGTGTCGTTGCCTGGGGCGGGGTCGGAGGAGAATCCGGAGGAGACCACGCGGGTGGCGCGTGCGATGTTCCCGAAGGGCTGTCCGGCCGTGCGAGTGGGTTACGCTCTCGGGCCGGTTCTCGCGGATGCCACTTCGCGGAATTGTCGCCGGTGAGGAGGCGGCGGGTGGTGTCGCCGGCCCGGCCGGCCGACAGTCATGCCGAGCGGATGGTCCTCGACGCGGTGCTGTGGGCGGCCGGTGAGACGGGCCGGTCAAGGCGGCCGGGGCGACACGGCGCCGGAGTGGTACGACCGCTGCTCCGCCCGGCCGGAGGACAGCCGTCTCCCGTCCCGGTGGGCTGCCCGCGTCGCGCACGGCGACCCGTGTGGAGCCGACGCCATGGCGCTGCTGGAAGCCGGCCGGGCCGACCTCGGCGCCGCCCGGCTCGCGGCATCTGCCCGCGGTGGAATTCCTGCGCCGGACATGGGCGCAGCAGTTCCACCACGCCCCCGGCAATCACGGCATCGGCCCTCTCGGCCGGATGGAGAGCGACCAACCGCAAGCAGGCGGCAGAAGACTTCTTCGGCGGCACGTGCCAGGTTGATGGCGGCGCCGGTCACATGATGGTGCAGCCGGGTCTTGGCGAGTCCGCGGCAGCGGGATATGCGCAAGCCGAAGGCGGTGGTCGGTTTGGGGAGACGGTCCCCTCGATCCCGGCGCGGTGGCCGTGGCGTCGGCGCCACTGGTCGGTGTCCTGCACCCACGTCACCCGTCGCAGCGGTCCGCCCCGCTGGACGAGACACAGCGGGGCGGAACCGGCGGCGTCCGCTCGGGGTGGGCTCAGAGGGCTGCGCACCCAGCCCCGAGGCACCTTGCGAGCGGTGCCCCGCTCACACGGCGGAGGTCGCGGTCGGTGCCGACTCCTCGGCGCGAGGCACCATCGCGTCCACCAGGGTGAAACGGTAGCCGCGCTCGAGCAGGCCCTTGATCACGGCAGGCAGTGCGGCCACCGTCTGTGAGCGGTCTCCGCCGCCGTCGTGCAGCAGGACGATGGAGCCCGGCGCCACCTGGTCGAGCACGATTCGGGCGACGGCGTCCGCACCGGGCATCGACCTGTCGTCGGGCACCACGTCCCACAGCGTGGTCGTCAGCCCTGACTCGGCGAGCCGTCCGAGGACTTCCTGGGTGCGCGACCCGTACGGCGGTCGGAACAGCGTCGGCGCGGGCCCGCCGACTGCCTCGGCGATGGCCTCCTGGGTGCGTTCGATCTGCTCAGTGAGCTGAGGCCGTGTCAGCTTGGGCAGGAACGGATGCGACGAGGTGTGGTTGCCGAGCCCGTGTCAGCGGGGGCTGCGTCTGAGCGCAGAGCAGGCCCGCCGTGAACGGACGGAAGATCCCGAGCCGCTGCTGGGCCGCGCACGGGGCGCGCGGTGCCGCTGTCTACTGCCAGGTCCCGGCGGGCGGCCTGTGGGCAGCGCGATTTTCCGGGCTTGTCGGCGACGGAGCGGCCGACGTCTCGTGGGCTGAGCGCGGGAGAGTGGGTGAGACCGTTCAAGGGGGCGCGGAACCGGCCCGGCCAGGTGATCCGGTCCGGCGGCGCCGGGGGAAGGGGGCGTGGCGAACTCGTCACGCCGTGTGGGTCCGGCGTGCGGTCCGCCCCTGGACCCTTTCTCGAAGCGAGTCCTGCCCGGTGGGGTTACGGCCAGTCGATCCCCTCGTTGCCAGCGCTGGCAGAGCTGAAAGAGCTCTCCTGCTTCGGCCAGTCAATCCCTGTGCTGTGGAGGCTGGCAGGGATTAAGGCGCTTTCGCGCTTCGGCCAGTCAATGTCCGCTTGCACGGCGGTCGAGAGGGCACCCAGGGTGAGGACGGAGAGAGCGCGGCGGACGCGGTGCGGAGGTGCTTGCGCATGTCTGCTTCTGCAGGGAAGGAAGGCGCAGGTGAAGGGAGGGCTTCAAGGGCCGGCGGCCCGAAGCGATGCCCAATGTATCGGGTCCGAACAAAACTTGGCAATCTATTGCCTCAGTTAGGCAAATTAGTGCCGGAACTTCACTGGCGCCCCATAGAGGGGATGGCAAACAGGGAAGGCAACCTACTTGCCGGGGTGGTTCACGTGTCGCTAAAATATGTAAATGTAGGAGTTGTGGCTGCTCACCGACAGTCGCGGAGGAGGTCGAGCCGCGCCTTGTCACCACACATTTGATAGTGAGATTCATATGCTGGAACAGCCGACCTTCGGACGACGCCTCAAAGAGCTCCGGCTGGAGCGCGGTCTCTCGCAGGCCGCACTTGCGGGCAGTGAAATCTCCACCGGATACCTGTCACGTCTGGAATCGGGCGCACGGCAGCCCACAGAGCGCGTGGTCACCTACCTTGCCCAGGTTCTGGGGGTCGACCGATCCGCCTTCGACAGGCCGCCGAGCGGCGGCTCCCTGGCCCAGGCCCTGTCCATCGCGAGCTCTGCGGACGACGACGAGGGGATCGAGAACCTCATCGTCGTGCTCGGCCAGGTCCGCGAGGAAACACCGTTTCTGCGCTGGCAGGCCCTGTGGCTGATCTCCCAGTACTGGCAGCGCCGCGGCGAGCGGGCAAAGGAACAGGCATGCCTGGAAGAACTGGGCCGGGTCGCCGACGAACTCGCCCTTCCCGAACTGCAGTGCAGGGCCGGCTTCCAGCTCGCCCGTTCCCTGAGGGCGACGGGTGAGGTGACCCGGGCACTCGGCATCGCGGTCAACGCCTACCAACTGGCCAAGAGCGCAGGACTTTCCGTCACCGACACCGGAAGCGCGCTGCTCACCCTCGTTTCCGTGGAGGCCGAGGCGGGCCGGCTGCCCGATGCCAGGGCACACGTCGACGAACTGGTTGAACTGGTGGAGGGCCGGTCCGACCCGCTGGCCGCCCAGGCGCTGTGGTCGGCCGCCACCGTACGGTCCCGGCAGGGCGACCATGAGGTAGCGCGAAGCTATCTCGAGCGGGCCATGAAGGAGCTGGACAGCGGTGCCGATCTGACCTTGTGGGCGCGGCTGCGTCTGGCCGCGGCCTCCCTGAACCTGCAGAGCACCCCGCCGCACATCGACCGGGCCCGTGAATGCCTGCAGGAGGCGGCCAGCGCCCTCGCGCTGGTCGGCACGCCGGTGATGCGCCAGGAGCTGCTCACCCTGCAGGCGCAGCTCGCGTTCGAGGAGGGCCGGTACGCAGACGCGCGGGCGCTGCACGACCAACTCCACCAGGACGTGCTGCTCCTCACCTATCGGGACCAGGTCAGGCTGCACATCCTCGACAGCCGCCTCATGCTCACGGAGGGCCGCGAGGAAGAGGGCATCCGTCGCCTCAAAGAACTGGGCGAGCAGGCCGGGCAGCAGTCCAACATCGACCTGGCCGCGGAGATCTGGCGCATACTGGCCGAATCCCTGGAGGACGTCAGCCAGTCCCGGCACGGCGCCAAGTCCTGACAGACCCGACTGCCGAGAGCACGGGTACGGCGCCGGCGAGAGCCTGACCGCCCAGGTGATCGGCCCCTGAGCCACACCGGCGTCAGCCGGCCGGGCCGTGGCAGGAACGAGGCGCAGGGCAGGTGTCACCGGAAACTCAACAGCAGCGAAGCCCCGAAGGTCCGGGACGCAGCAACGCCGCGCCCCGGGCCGGACGTTGCCCGGGCCTCTGGGCACCAGTGCTTCGCCTCCTGTCGCGGGGGCCGACACGTCATGACGGCCCGCCAGGTGGTCCGGCGGGCCGTCAGGGCCAAAGCGGGGGTCAGCGGGGCGGTGGGGCGTGGCCGTGTCCCTCCCGGTGCTCATCGCCGGATTCGCCGCCCAGGAAACAAACTCGTCCAGGGCCTGTCGCTGGACGCCGTGAAGTGACGGCAGCCGTCATCACGGAACCCGGCCGTATCAAGTCGGTAGACGTCGGCGACCCCACCCCATCCGAGCGCTGCACGAGGTTGTCGTGGCCGTCTTCGCCTGCGGACTGTGCGGAACCGGCCCGCACATCCCGCAGGGCGGGCTTGCCCCCGCGCTGCCAGCCATCCCCGGACACGAGTTCGCCGACGAAGTCGTCGCCGTCGGCTCCAGGGTCACCGGTCTCGCGGTCGTTACCCGGGTCGCCGTGAACACCTCGATGCTCTGCTTCACATGGGATCGATGTCGACGTGTTCAGTCCTACCCTGAGGTCATCGCCCGCTTCCGTGCCTGAGCCGGACGCAAGATCCACGTCGAGCCCCTTCCCCGTACCGCCGCCTGATCGCCCCAACCGAACGGAGCCCCTTCGCCATGTCTGAGCAGAACCGCCGCGTGCTCGTCCGGTCGATTGATGACATCACCATCGAAGAGGTGCCCGCACCGGTGCCCGGAGACGACGAACTGCTGGTCCGCAGCACCGTCGTCGGCGTGTGCGGATCGGACACCCACGCCGCACTCGGCCACCACCCCTTCATCGACCTGCCCTACCGGCCCGGACACGAAGTGGTCGGTGTGGTCGCCGCCACGGGCAAGGGAGCCGAGGACTTCGCCCCGGGCGAGAGGGTGATCGTCGAGCCCAACCTGTACTGCGGCGAGTGCGCCCAGTGCCGCTCGGGCCGCTACAACATCTGCCAGCAGCTGAAGGTGTTCGGCTGCCAGACCCCCGGCGGCATGGCAGACCTCTTCACCATCCCCGCCGACCGCGTCCACCGCGTACCCGAGGGGATGACCGACTTCCAGGCCGCCCTCGTCGAACCGCTCGCCACCCCCGTCCACGCCGTCGCCAAAGCAGGTGACCTCACCGGCCGCACCGTGGCCGTGCTGGGAGCCGGACCCATCGGGATGCTCGTCCTCACCGCCGCCCGGCACGCCGGCGCCACCCGGATCGTGGTCACCGACCTCCTCGACACCAAGCGGGACCGGGCCGTGCGGCTCGGCGCGAGCGCCGCCCTGCGGGCCGACGCGGCCGACCTCACCACACAGGCCCACGCCGTTCTGGAGGGCCCGGCCGACGTGGTGTTCGACTGCGTCGCCAGGGAGCAGTCCATGGCCCAGGCCATCGACCTCGTCGGCAAGGGAGGCCAGATCATCGTCGTAGGCGTGGGCGCCCCCGGCACCACCCCGATCCGGCTGGACCTCGTCCAGGACCGCGAAATCCGCATCGAGGGCACTCTGATGTACACAGCCGACGACTATCGCACCGCAATGTCTCTGATCACCTCAGGTGCCATCGACACCAACGACATCATCACCGCCACCTATCCGCTGGAGGAGGCGGGCAAGGCATTCGCCACCTCCCTTGACCCGCAACACGTCAAGGTCCTCGTCACCATGACGACCTCCTGACGGAAATGAACGCGAGAGTGTCTGCCCCTTCGATCGCCGTGGCGAGCGCCCGGACACCCGCTCACCACGCAGCTGTACCTGAACGGCCACCCCCGTCCGCCGCACCCTGCGCACTCAGGCGTTGAGGAACGGGGCTCGGGTGAGCGCCGCGAAGACGGACTTGGTCTCTTCCTGGTCTTCCCCGGCCTGCGCACCTTGCTCGGCGGGGAGACCGACGGTGTACCGCTGCCGCGTCTGCGCAGCGGGGATGTACTGTTCGCTCCCGCCGTCGGCGAAGTCGTCGCCGTGTCGGCCCATAGGCCGTTGCGCCCGGGTGACATGGTCACGCACCTGCTCGGTTGGCGGGAGTATGCCCTCGTGGCCGCCGACGATTGCACCCCCTTGGGCAGCGATCTCCCCGACCCCGTCGCGCACCTCTCGACCGGATCGGCCGCCTACGGCGCACTGCCCCGCCTCACCGGCATAAGGGTGACATCGTCTTCGTCACGGGGGCTGATGAACATCCGTGTCAGATCGTGCGCTAAGGCTTCGTCGGCCCTGGTGGGCGGCTGACGGACTCCCCCTGGTGCTCGCCGCCGGGCCAGCTGTTCTCCGGGGGGTGCGGGGCAGGCATCGCCAGCGCTCTTCGTGCGTCGCGGCGCGATGGGGCTTCGCCCCACCCTGGGGTACGCCGCCTGGCCGGGAGGCGGCTGGCTATCGGATGGCCCGGCGCTGTGGAGTACGGCGCGCTCAGTGCAGGGGGTGAGGACGTCCGTCAAGAAGACGTCCAACACGTCTGCCGGCGAGGGGCGCGCCCCGAATACCGCAGCCCTCCCTTACGAGCACTTCACCAGTGAGCGCGCCACACGAGCGAAGCTGTGGTGGGCGCGGTCACCGGCTCCCTGGCCGCGCCCCGCACCCCGCTGCTGCCCGGGCGGCGGTGCGTGCGCTGGTCGATGGAATCGTGAGTGGGCTGATCTGAGGACGAAGAAAGGCCTGATAAGCACCTGGACGACCGCCGTCCGAAGGCGCAGCCACCGAGCGACTGATCTGCGAGCGGATCTCGGCGGTGCGGATGCGGTCCCAGCAGTCGGGGCCCCGGCCCCCAGGGCACCCCGCACGAGCGGAGGCCCCGGCCGCTGCATCGATCCCCATCCCGCCTGGTCAGGGTCGCCCGGTGGTGCAACGCTGGGTTTGAGAGGTGTCCGAGAAGGGGGACCCGGGAGGGCCGATGGGACGGGACGTCCCGGCGCTAGTCTTCACCCGCGAGGACCGCCGCCGGTACCGGATCAAGATGCAGGAGTGCCTCGACGCGTTCGCGCAGATGCTGCGCGAGTCACGGTTCGAGTCCGAGCGCCCCCAGGTGGGGCTGGAGATCGAGCTGAACCTGGTCGACGACGCGGCAGAGCCGGCGATGCGCAACCGCGATGTGCTCGAGGCGATCGCGGACCCCGCCTGGTCCACCGAGCTGGGCCGGTTCAACCTCGAGATCAACATTCCGCCCCGCCGTCTGACGGCGGGCGGCCCCGACGCCTGGGAGTCCGAGATCCGCGCCGCGCTCAATCACGCGGAGCAACGCGCCAGGTCGGTCGGCGCACATCTGATCATGATCGGCATCCTTCCCACCCTGCGGGAGGAGGACGTCGGCGCGGCGGCACTGTCGGAGAACTCGCGCTACCAGCTGATCAACGAGCAGGTCTTCGCGGCTCGGGGCGAGGACCTGCGCATCGATGTGGACGGCGTCGACCGGCTTCGAAGCTACGCGGACACGATCACTCCGGAGGCCGCGTGCACCAGCACCCAGTTCCACCTCCAGGTGTCCCCGGAGGAGTTCGCCGACTACTGGAACGCGGCGCAGGCGATCGCCGGGGTCCAGATCGCGCTGGCGGCCAATTCGCCGTTCCTGTTCGGCAAGGAACTGTGGCACGAAACCCGTATCCCACTGTTCGAGCAGGCCACCGACACCCGCCCGCAGGAGATCAAGGTGCAGGGAGTGCGGCCCCGGGTGTGGTTCGGAGAGCGGTGGATCAACAGCGTCTTCGACCTCTTCGAGGAGAACCTGCGCTACTTCCCGGCGCTGCTGCCCCTGTGCGACGAGCAGGACCCCGGGGAGACGCTGGACCGCGGCGACATCCCCGAACTCGCCGAGCTCACCCTGCACAACGGCACCATCTACCGCTGGAACCGCCCGGTCTACGCCATCGCCCACGACAAACCGCACCTGAGGGTGGAGAACCGTGTGCTGCCCGCCGGCCCGACCGTCGCCGACACCCTCGCCAACGGCGCCTTCTACTACGGGCTCACCCGCGCCCTGGTGGAGGAGGACCGGCCGGTGTGGTCACGGATGTCATTCTCGGCCGCCGAGGACAACCTGCACACGGCGGCGCGGCACGGCATCGAGGCACGGCTGTACTGGCCCGGGATGGGCGAGGTGCCAGTGCCCGAACTCGTCCTGCGGCGTCTGCTGCCGCTGGCGCACCGGGGGCTGGAGCACTCCGGCATGGACGAAGCCTGGCGGGAGCCGCTGCTCGGCATCATCGAGCAGCGGTGCGTCACGGGCCGCAACGGAGCGATCTGGCAGAAGGAAATGTTCCACCACATCGACGCCTCCGCCCATTCCGGCCGCCACGAGGCCCTGCGGCGCATGACACAGCTGTACATCGACTACATGCACCTCAACGCCCCGGTCCACACATGGCCGATCGACTGACGGAGATCATCTGACGGAGTTCACACGGCATGCTCGTGTTCCGCCGCTGGTGCGCGAGCGCCCGCGATGACCGAGGCCGGCGAACGCCGCACCCAGATGCTCGCCAGCCAGGACGACGAGCACGAGGCGACCTGGCGCGAACGCGCTCTGAACGCCGAGCAAGGTCTCAAGGCCGCCCAGGCCGAGATCCTCGCCCAGCGCACCCGCATCGGTGAACTCCTCGTCCACATCCGTGACTTGCAGGCCGAATGGACCGAGGAAGCCATCCAGCGGATCACCACCGAGAACACCACCCTCAAGCAGCGCGTCCGCCAACTTAGACGTCGTCTCATTTGGGATCGTAATCTTGAGGCATGACGATCGTGGAGCGGCTGGTCCCGGACGGGTTGTGGGAGTTGTTCCAGCGGGTGGTG
>NZ_JBEXHW010000064.1:0-18660 GCF_040608235.1 Streptomyces sp. NPDC005202
TCAGTTGCACTCGCGTCACGGAAAAAGATCTACCGGTCCAGGGCCTCACCACGAGGGCAAATCGACAGATTGATCACGACCCGATACGCGCCCTAATGAGCGCGGGCACGGGCGCGGGCACGGGCGACGGCGCGGACGTCACCGGGGAGGGCAACGCGGCGCTGACCCGCCGCTGGCAGGGCGTCATGATGACAACTTCGGCACCCCGCGGCCGCCTCTGGTGGGCGGCCGGGGCGCCCGGGTCTGGGACGCCGAGGGCAACGAGTACCTCGACTTCCTCGGCGGCATCGCCGTCAACGCGCTCGGCCACGCGCATCCCGCGGTCGTACGGGCCGTCTCGGAGCAGGTGGGCCGTCTGGGACACGTCTCGAACCTGTTCATCGCCGAACCGACCGTGCGCCTCGCCGAGCGCCTGCTGCAGCTCGCCGGACGCCCGGGCCGGGTCTACTTCTCCAACTCCGGCGCCGAGGCCAACGAGGCCGCCTTCAAGTTGGGCCGGCTCACCGGCCGTACGCACATGGTGTCGGCCACCGGCGGCTTCCACGGCCGCACCATGGGGGCCCTCGCGCTCACCGGGCAGAGCGCCAAGCAGCGCCCCTTCCTGCCGCTGCCGGGCGAGGTCAGCCATGTGCCGTACGGAGACGTCGAGGCCCTGCGCAGCGCCGTCACCCCGCGCACCGCGCTGCTGGTGCTGGAGCCGGTGCAGGGGGAGAACGGCGTGGTCGTACCGCCGCCCGGCTACCTGCAAGCCGCCCGCGAGATCACCGCGGCGACCGGAACGCTCCTGGTCCTGGACGAGATCCAGACCGGCATCGGGCGCACGGGCCGCTGGTTCGCGGCCGAGGCCGAGGGCGTCGAGGCGGACGTCGTCACCCTCGCCAAGGGCCTGGGCGGCGGTCTGCCCATCGGCGCCACGCTCGCCTTCGGCCCGGCCGCGGAGCTGTTCACGCCCGGCGCGCACGGCTCCACCTTCAGCGGGAACCCCGTGGTGTGCGCGGCCGCCCTCGCCGTACTGGACACCATCGAGCAGGAAGGCGTCCTCGACCACGTGAGGTGGGCGGGCGAGCGGCTGCGGCGCGGCCTGGAGGCCCTGGCCCACCCGCTGGTGCGCGCCGTACGCGGCGCCGGCCTCCTGGTGGGCGTCGCGCTCGAGGGGAACCTGGCGGCGCGCCTGCAGCAGGCGGCCCAGGACAACGGCCTCCTGGTGAACGCGGTGACGCCGGACGTCATCCGGCTCGCCCCGCCGCTGACCGTGTCGGACCGTGAGGTGGACACCTTCCTCGACCGCTTCCGGGCGGCCCTGTCCACCACGGCGGCCGGTGCGTTCACCCTCAATGCATTGCAATGAACACCGGGGCTGTCGTTGCGTTAAAGCCAGGACCGTTGCAATGATTTATCGCCTCTGAGCTGCGAAAATTGTGATTATACGCAACAGCGCTGTTGCTCGACCTTTGAAAGCAACGTAGCGTTTTCCATATCGGAAACGACGAACCGAAGGAGCGCACGATGCAGAAGACCGAGCACAAGACGCAGCAGTTCGACACCCCGGCCCCCATCTCCGCCGTCCTCGACATCCCCGCCGGACGCATCCAGCTCATCGCCGCCGACCGGGCCGACACCACGGTCGAGGTCCTGCCCGCCAACGCCGGCAAGAGCCGCGACGTCAAGGCGGCCGAGGAGATGACGGTCGTCTACTGCGACGGCGTCCTGCGGATCGCGGCCCGGGCGGCCAAGAACCAGTACTTCGGCCCCTCCGGAGCCGTCGACGTGACCGTCAAGCTGCCCGCCGGCTCCCGCGTCGAGGCGAAGGCGGCCAGCGCCGAACTCCGCGGCGTCGGGCGGCTCGGCGACGTCGCCTTCGACGGCGCGCACGGCTCGGTCAAGCTGGACGAGACCGCGGGTGCCCGCCTCGCCCTCCAGGCCGGCGACATCTCGGTCGGGCGCCTGGGCGGCCCCGGGGAGATCCGGACCCAGAAGGGCGACCTGGACATCGCCGAGGCCGTGCACGGCACCGTCACGCTGCGCACCGAGCACGGCGACATCACGGTCGGCGCCGCCCGCGGCGTCTCCGCCTCCCTGGACGCGGGCACCGGCTACGGCCGCGTCAGCAGCACCCTGAAGAACGACGGCAAGACCGAGCTGACCATCCACGCCACCACCTCGTACGGCGACATCACCGCCCGCAGCCTCTGACCACCGCCGCCCCCGAAGGAGTACCTCTCATGCGAACTCTGGCCATCGCGGCGAACGGGCTGCGCAAGTCCTACGGCGACAAGGTCGTGCTCGACGGCATCGACCTGGCCGTCCCGGAAGGCACGATCTTCTCCCTGCTCGGCCCGAACGGCGCCGGCAAGACCACCGCCGTCAAGATCCTCTCCACCCTCATCACCGCCGACGCCGGCGACCTGCGCGTCGCCGGCCACGACCTCGCCACCGACGCCCAGGCCGTGCGCGCCGCGATCGGCGTCACCGGGCAGTTCTCCGCCGTCGACGGGCTGATCACCGGCGAGGAGAACATGCTCCTCATGGCGGACCTGCACCACCTGTCCAAGGCCGAGGGCCGACGGGTCGCCGCCGAACTGCTGGAGCGCTTCGACCTGGTGGAGGCCGCGAAGCCCGCCTCCACCTACTCCGGCGGCATGAAGCGCCGCCTGGACATCGCCATGACCCTGGTGGGCAACCCGCGGATCATCTTCCTGGACGAGCCGACCACCGGCCTCGACCCGCGCTCCCGCCACACCATGTGGGGCATCATCCGCGAGCTGGTCTCCGGCGGTACGACCGTCTTCCTCACCACCCAGTACCTGGAGGAGGCCGACCAGCTCGCCGACCGCATCGCCGTCCTGCACGACGGCAAGATCGCCGCGGAGGGCACCGCCGAGGAGCTGAAGCGGCTGGTCCCGGGCGGGCACGTCCGGCTCCGCTTCACCGACCCGGCCGCCTACCGGTCCGCCGCATCCGCCCTGCGCGAGGTCACCCGGGACGACGAGGCGCTGGGCCTGCAGATCCCCAGCGGCGGCACCCAGCGCGAGCTGCGCTCCATCCTCGACTGGCTGGACTCGGCCGGCATCGAGGCCGACGAACTGACCGTGCACACCCCCGACCTCGACGACGTGTTCTTCGCGCTGACCGACAGCGCCGCCGTGCCCAGCCAGCCGAACCAGCCCAAGGAGACCCTGCGATGAGCTCCCTCTCCCTCGCCGTGCGCGACTCCTCCACCATGCTGCGCCGCAACCTGCTGCACGCCCGGCGCTACCCCTCCCTCACCCTGAACCTGCTGCTGACGCCGATCATGCTGCTGTTGCTGTTCGTCTACATCTTCGGCAACGCGATGAGCGGCGGCGCCGGCCGCTCGGCCTACATCGCCTACCTCGTGCCCGGCATCCTGCTGATGACCATCGGCTCCACCACCATCGGCACCGCGGTGTCCGTCTCCACCGACATGAGCGAGGGCATCATCGCCCGCTTCCGCACCATGGCCATCCACCGCGGCTCCATCCTCATCGGACATGTCATCGGCAGCGTCCTGCAGTCGGTGCTGAGCGTGGTCCTCGTCGGCGCCGTCGGCGTCGCCATCGGCTTCCGCTCCCACGACGCCACCGTCCTGGACTGGCTCGCCGCGCTCGGCCTGATCGTCCTGTTCGCCCTGGCGCTCACCTTGGATCGCGGTCGGCATGGGCCTGGTCAGCCCCAACGCGGAGGCCGCGAGCAACAACGCGATGCCCCTGATCCTGCTCCCCCTGCTGTCCAGCGCGTTCGTCCCGCTGCACTCGATGCCCGGCTGGTTCCAGCCCATCGCCCACTACCAGCCCTTCACCCCCGCCATCGAGACCCTGCGCGGACTCCTCCTCGGCACCCACATCGGCGACAACTGGTGGATCGCCCTCGCCTGGTGCCTCGGCCTCGCCGTCCTCGGCTACCGCTGGTCGACCGCCAAGTTCAACAGCGACGCGAAGTAACGCCATGCCCAGGCGGGCCACTTCCCGCACCCCCTTCCACCCCGGGCGGCGTACACCGGCACCACGCCGGAGTACGCCGCCTCGTCGGTGTGCGGCGGCATCCCTTCGGCGACCCTGATTCCGGCGCGGTCGCGTGGTGTCCCGTCGGCGGGACAGCACCCCGGGCGGTCGTCCCCACGGCCGGGCCGCCGGCGCGCGGGAGTTCACCGATGATGCCACCGGACGGGCGGCGCCATGCCACGGAGATGTTCGACGCGCAACCGTTCGAGTGCCACTCCGGCCCTGCTCCACCCCGCGCTGCGAGGCTTCTCGCCGGTTATGTGGACCCTTTCCATGGAGGCATGATGACGCGTCAGGCCGGTCAGACCGCAGGGTCGCACGGCAGCCCGGCAACCGCCCTCCCGCAGCCCCCGCCGCCCGCCGCGCCAGCCGCGCCCCGCGGGGGCCGCGCCGCGGCCAGGTCCTGACCACCAGGGTGGGCCTGCAGATGCCGGCCAAGATGGCCTACGACGAGTGGGAGCGGGCCGGGCGCCAGCTCGCCGACGTCCTCGACTCGTCCTGCTGGTGGCTGGGCGACTGGCTCGTGTACGGCAAGGACCACTACACCGACCGGTACCAGCGGGGGATACGCGCCGCGGGCCTGTCGTACCAGACCCTGCGCAACTACGCCTGGGTCTCACGGCGCTTCGACCTCACCCGGCGCCGGCCCGCCCTGAGCTTCCAGCACCACGCCGAGCTGGCTTCCATGCCGGTCGAGGAACAGGAACTCTGGCTCGACCGCGCCGAGCAGCGGCAGTGGACCACCAAGCAGCTGCGCGGCGCCATCCGCGCCGAGCGCCAGAGCCGGCAGCCGTGCGCTCCCACCGAGCCGAGCCGCCGCCTGGAGGTCCCCGGCAGCCGCTTCCAGCGGTGGCACAGGGCCGCGGAGCAACTGGGCGTCGACTTCGAGCAGTGGGTGATGACCACGCTGGACAGCGCGGCCGCCAGCGCCCTGGAGGGCCTCGGCACGCCGGCGGAGCACGCGGAGATCCCCGAGCTGAGGCGCGTCGAGGACCTGGCCGCGACGGCGGCGGGCGTCCCCGGGGAGAACACGCGTCCCGAGGGTCTAGCCGAGCGGATCCGGCCGGCGGCCGTCAGCGCCTGAGTTCCCGGCGCCGACGCCCGCGGCACGTCACGGCAGCCGGTTCATCAGCCCGGCGACCTCGCGCTTGTACGCGCACCCGCTCTGCCCGAACGCGTCCCGCACCCGCTCGCGCACCTCGCCCGGCTGCTCCTGGCTGAGCTTGAACATGCCCTCGGCCCCGGTCACCGTGAACCGGAAGGCCCCCACGTCGGGCACGATCTTGCGGAAGTAGTCGAGCGACTCGGTCATGTCCCAGCCGTCGCCGAACGCCCCTTCGTAGGCCCGCACGGTGGACTGCACCACGCCCAGCGTCTCCTCGATCGAGTCGATCTTCTCGACCACGCCCCGGACATGCACGGCGGTGAAGTTCCAGGTGGGGGCGGCCGGAGTCTTCTCGTACACCGTGGGCGACACATAGGAGTGCGGGCCGGTGAACGTCAGCAGCAGGACGCTGCCCGTCTCCAGCGCCGCCCAGTGCGGATTGGCCCGGTTCATGTGCCCGAGCAGCGTGGCCCCCGGCAGTTCGCCGCTGACGTCGCCGGCGGTCTCGGCTGTCTCGCGCCGCCACACGCAGGTCATGCCTTCGCCGTGGTGGATGTTCGGATTCGCCTGGTCCAGCAGCCGCTCCACGCTCCGGCCGGCGGTGACGACGCGTCCGGCGAATCGCGCGCGTGTCTGCACACGGTGGCGGTACTCCCCGGCGGCGGAGACGTGTTCGCCCTCCCTGAGCAGCTGGGCGTCATGTTCGTTCTGTTCCAGCACCATCTCCAGGGTCTCCAGGTGGACGTCGTCCATCCAGGAGGAGTCGTCCCGGCCGGCATAGCTCAGGGTGACTTTGGTGTGGACATGGGCGTACTGCAGCGCGGCTGCCACCAGGCCGCGGGGCCGGCGGACGATGAAGTAGGCCAGCGTTCTCCTGAACCGCGAGGCATGCAGGTGCTTGGTCGGGTCCGGCGGGATGGGGACGTCCGCGCCGGGGCGGCCGAAGGTGGTGTTGACCCAGTCCACGAACGCCTCGAGGTCCCGGGTGATCGACTCGGCTTGCCGGGCATTGAAGTCGTTCGGCCTCTTGGTGTGGGCGTTGGTGAAGCTGGCGGGGAACAAGAAGGCGTAGTCGCCGAAGCTCTCCAGCAACGCGATGGCGTCGTGCACCGGGGCGACGACGACCCACGGCCGCCTGTCCGTGGGCGTGCTGTCGGTCTCCGCGAGCGATGCGCGGTCGTAGCCCTTGCCGCGGCGCCCGATGATCAGCAGTTCGCCGGTGTCTTCGTCCCTCGCCCGGCAGCCGGGACGCAGGTTGAGCACCTCTCCGGGGCGAGCCCCGCTGAGATAGCAGATCACCACAAAGCACGCGGCAGCCACCATGCGGATGAGGTTGCGCAGGTCGGACACGGCAATGGGCGCCTCACGCCAGGGACGGCCGTCAATCCGGCCGGCGATCTGGCCCACGTAGGCGTCCTCGGCGATCGGCAGCCCCGACTCCTGGAGTACGCGCTTCTGGTTGGAAGTGAAGCTGAAGGCCGTGGTCGTCTGGACCATCCGCTGGATGCCTGAGTAGTTGATGACCCTTTGCCCGTCCTTCGTCGGGTGACCGGGAAGCGGGGTTCCGTCGCGGCGGCAGCGTGCGATGAAGCGCGCGATGCGTTCGGCCGTGGCCAGGCCGTGGAATTCCGCCTGGGAGGGGTGGATTCCCGCTCGGAACTGCTGATGCGCGACCCAGGCATCCCGGACGTCGGGGCCGACCTCCTCGATGACGCGCAGAGCCCAGGCGAGCAGCGCCGTCATGGTCGCCGGCGCGATACGTGGCGTCTTGTTCTCACGACCCCCGGAAGAGCTCTTGAGGTCCTCCTCGGGTGCTCCGGGCCAGGGGTAGCCGGTGGCGAGCCGGCCCTCGGCAGGCAGGTGCGGTCCGTAGAGCCACAGCGTGCGTACCGCGGCCAGAAGGTCCGCCTTGCGGCCGGTCTTGCGGGCCAGGTTGAGCACGTAGGTGCGGTAGGCGTCCAGATGGCGTTCTGTGACGTCGCACAGACGGTGGACATCCCTGCTGATGAGCCACTTGGCGAAGACCTGCAGGTCCACGAACCAGTAACGGAACGTCGCCACGCTCGCGCGCTCGGCGCCGCGCTGGACGGTGTCCGGGTTGCCGGGGTAGGGGTGGTCGAGCGCGGCGAGGAAGAAGGTCTTGAAGGGCCGCTCGAAAATCGTTGGGTAGTAGCTCCAGGTCAGTGGCGTGATGTTGAGGTGGGCGTCGGGATGAGCGGGCTTGATGTGCCAGACGGGGTCGCCGAAGCGGGACAGGGTCGCCCGGTCGGTTCCGGCGCGCAGCGGCCTGCCGCGCAGGACGACGATGTCGGCGGCCGGCCATGTGCCGTCCGGGATTGTGGCAGGGGCGAGGGCGATGGTCATCGCAGGTCCCAGCGGCCGTCGAGCAGGTCGTCGACCAGCCGCTGTTTCTCCGCGGTGAGGTCCTGTCGGGCCTGTCGGTGCTCGGCATCGGTGAAGTGGTCGATGATCTCCTCCAGTTGCTGGAACGGCGCGTGAAAACGGGCCTGCCACACGGGCGGGTCCAGGTGGGGACGCCGCTGGAGAATGCCGTCGTGCACCGCGAGTTGAACTGGCAGGTGGTGCGGCAGTGCGCGGGCGTTTTCACAGGTGAGGCACTGGAGGATCGAGGCCGTGCACGGCTGTCCGGGCTCAGAGACGGGGCTCGCGAGGTGGTCCACGCAGGCGACAGTCGGCGTGTCCCGCTGGGCGTCGAGAAGGTCCTTCAGCGCCCGGGGCTCCAGGCCCGTCTGCGCGGCGGCCTCGGCCAGGTGCTCACGGGCCCAGGCCACGAAGTCCGCGGTGAAGACCGGAACGGCTTGGAAGACGCGGGCCTTGGCGACCTCCTGGCGCAGCGCCGCGCCGACGACGCGCCGGCTGTCGGCCTGCACGGTCCTGCTGCCCTTGAGGTAGATGTCGTTGTGGGTGCGACGCGAGTGCGCCACGGGATGCTGTCGGCGTTCCAGGGCGGTTTGCCGGATCCGGCCTGTGTCCACTCCCGGTCGGCCAGGGGTGGCGTGGCGGGCTGCGGGAAAGCCGTGCGATCGAGCCCAGCGCAGGACATCGCTGTCCCGTACTCCCACGCACCAGCGACTTGAACGGCCGCTGGCGAGGTTGAGCAGCGCGAACGCCCCGCTGCTTTTGCCGTGGCGGCGCGGCAACTCCGTCAGGGACAGCAGGAGCAGGTACAGGCGCAGTGGCGAGCGCATGAGGCGGGGCTCGTCGGCTTCGGCGCCGAGAAGGTGGGCGACGTCGTCGGGCAGGTGCTCCAAAGCCGCGATCATGTGCTCCCGCTCGGGGCCGCGGCGGGGCTTGGACTCCTCGACCAGGAGCACGCGCGGATCCTCCTGGGCGCCCTCAGGGTGGAAGTGGGCGGCGGGCCAGTTGGCGATGGTGCCGAAGTTCTCCTGGGTCAGCGCGGTCAGCAGCAGGCAGAAGGCCGTCGCCTCCGACTTGGTCAGGCACAACCATCCGGAAATCTGACGAAAGCCGCCTGCACGCAGCACCGCGCCCGTGTAGTCGCCGCTGCGCTGACGCGGCAGGTCACCGGTGCGGTCGAACATGTCCAGCAGCGCGCCGAGCTCTGCCTCCTCCCTGCTCAGCTGGCCATCGCTCCTGCGCCATCGGGCCACCAGCCGCCGACCGGCCTCGATCCGCTCCCGGCCCAGGCGGATGTCTCTGCGTGCTGCAGTCGTGATCGCCTGCCAGTCGGCTTCCGTGTAGGCGCCGGGCGTTCCACCTCGGGCTGTTTCACCCTGATGTTGAACAGGACCTGGCGGGCATCCTCGGGCAGTTCGGGATCGTTGCGCAATACGGTGCGCAGCTGCTTGAAGGCAGAGTGCTGGCGCTTGGGAAGGCCGTCGTAGTGCTCCACAAATGCGCGGATGTGCGCTTCCGCCAGCTGCGCCACGCACGTAGGCGGTGGCTGGTGCCTGGCGAGCACCTGCGCGAAGCCGCGCAGGGAGTCGAATCGGTTGTTGGCGGTCCTCAGCCGCTTGGCCGGGGTGCGAGAGGTGCTGATCCGCCGGCTGAAGCATCGGGCCATCCACTGCTGCAGCTCGGGCTCGACCTCGAGGGCGGAGAAGTCATACGCCTTGGACTGCTCTCCCGATTCCTCGAGGAACCGAACCAGCGTCCCGTCTCCACCGGGGACGACGCCCCGCTGCGGCGGCTCCCACGCGGCCGGAGGCAGACTGGCTCGCCGTCCGCCCCGGCTCACCGCGCGCCCTCCACGGCCGACAGGACGACCCCGGTGGCGGCCACCGCCGTGCGTAGCATCGCCTCTACTGCCTTCTGCTCTTCGTCGTCGAGCAGCGCCATCAGGTAGTCGACGTGGAGACCGGTGAACGGTGCTAATGGTGACGTCGGGTATTGGAACTGTCCGAATGCCTTGGGCACAGCGGTGAAATGAGAGTGCGTCCCGGTGGGGATCCCGGCAGGATGCGATCATGGTTGCCCCCTTGGACGTCCCGCGCTTGGTTGCAGGCGACAGTTTCGTACTCCGCTCCTGGGAGCTCGGCGATTTGCCTCTCGTCCGGGAGGCGTCGAGCGACGATTACATTCCGTTGATCACGACCGTTCCGTCGGCGTACTCGCAGGAGGCGGGCGAAGCCTTCGTCCGGCGGCAGTGGGAGCGGGCGTCTACTGGTAGTGGGTATCCGTTCGTCATCGTGCGGGTTGAGGACGGCTGGCCGCTCGGGACGGTCGGCCTGTGGTTGAGGGATCTGAACGAGGGCCGTGCGTCGCTGGGCTATTGGGTGGTCGGGTCGGCTCGTGGCCAGGGGGTTGCTGCAAAAGCCCTTCGAGCGGTCGCTGCCTGGGCCCTTGGTGACCTGCAGATTCCCCGTCTTCAGCTCTATGTCGAGCCGTGGAATGCCGCGTCACAGCGGACGGCTGAGCGTGTGGGCTTCCAGCGTGAGGGCCTGCTCCGCAGTTGGCAGCAGGTAGGCGAGGAGCGTCGAGACATGATCATGTATTCGATGCTGGGTGTTGATCTGTCCTGACCGGCCGCTGGCTGACTTCGGCGGCGTAGGTGGCCCAGTCGCCCGCGGAGAGACGTTGCCAGGCGACGGCGACGTCGGTGTGGATGCCCAGGGTGCGGGCGAGGATCGCGGCCGGGATCTCGGTGGCGAGCTGGAAGAGCGCGGTGCTGCAGGCCTGGTTAGGCCGGATCCCGAGCTGGTTCAGGCGCTGTGTCAGCTGCGTGGTGCTGATCGGGCGTCCGGGCTGGCCGCCGGGAAAGAGCCAGGGGGACGGGGCCAAGGCTCCGATGGTCGCGTGCCCCTTGCGGTTCGCGGCGACGACACGGGCCAGTTCGGCGACGGGCTTGGGCAACTGGACGGGTGCATCGCCGAGGTGAAGACGAATTTCCTGAGCGCCGACCTCGATGTCCTCGATGGTCAACCGGCTGATCGCCGACGCCCCTTGGGCATAGAGGAGGAGAAGCAGCCCTGCGAGACGATCTTCGGGTTTCAGGGTGTCGTCGTGCAGGAGCCGGCGTGCGACGTTCCCAGCGGTGCTCGTCGTCGAGTGGCTGGGTGGGGCCGTTCCAGCGGATGGCGGGGACGTGGATGGCGGTGAGCTTGTTGGTGCGGGCCCAGCGGATGAAGTGCCCGGCAGTCTGGCGGTAGGTGGCGGAGTCGTCGGTGAGCCACCGGTCGAGGTCGGCCTGGCGACAGGTCTCCAGGGTGAGTTCGTGGGCCGTCAGCCAGTTCAGGAAAGCGATGGCCGCGTGGGTGCGTTGACGCGCGGATATGAACCGCTGCGGGGTAAGGGGGCGGCCGTTCTTGCGTCGGCGAAGTCGTCTGACCAGGTGCCAGATCGCGTACCGGTGCAGGAGTTTGCGCTGTTCGGGGTCCTGCTGGGATGTGAAGAGGCTGGCGAGGAAGCGTTCAAGGCGGCCCATGTACTCGTCGCGCTCGGGCAGGGCACCGAACCGACACCGACGAGGACTTGGCGGAGGTGGGCGAGGGGCGGGCTGTCGGACAGTTCGTCGAGGGCCTCGTGAGTCAGGGCTCGTCGGCCTGCCGCGAGGTCGGACAGGACCGGGGACACGGACGGCTTGTTCAGCCACCGCCTGGCGGTGATGGGGTGCTCAGTGGTGGCGATGTTGTTCCGCAGGGCTTCGAGGCCGGAGTGGAGGGCATCGGACGGGGGACCCAGCAGCTCGTTGAGGCGCCGGTTGATGAGGCAGCGAGCGCACTGGCCGGGGTGCGGGTAGTCGGGGTCGCTGCAGGTGGGACAGGTGCGCCAGACCTCAGGGGCGGTGCAGTCCGCGCAAAGGGGCTGGTCGAGAGTTCCGGAGACGACCGCCGCGACGCCTCCGCAGGCCGAACACAGCGCTGAGCGACGCTGGCAGTCCGGGCACCATCGCCGACCCGTGGTGCGGGAGGTGCCGCAGGGCTTCTCCTCGCCGCAGATACTGCAAGTCGCGGTGGGCAGGGAGGGACAGCTCGAGCAGAGCGGACCGTCCGGCGTGCGGGTGTGCACGACCCTTCGTCTGCGGCAGTGGGTGCACTGCTCAAGATTCGCAGGGTCGTTGACCAGGCAGTTCGGACACAGCGGCCGACCTTGATCGTCACGGGTGGCCGGCTCTCGGCGGGCTCCGCAGCCTGAGCACTCCTCGATGCGGGAGTGGGAGATGCAAGTGCGGCAGACCCGCTGTCCGCCCAGGGGCTTGTCGATCCGTGCGACTCTGTGGCAGCGGGGGCAGGACGGCCGGACGATCCCTGCGACGCCGGCCTCGTGCAGCAGGTCGATCAGTCGGAGGATCGCGCGGTGGGGTGCAAGGTGGCCGTCCCCGGTCAGCAGGGCGGGGTTGGATTCCAGGGCCCAGGCGAGTTTCTGCTGGTAGGAGGGGCGGGGTGCCGATCGGCGGACCGCATCGGTGACCACTTCCCGCTTTGCCTGCGGGTCCAGTTCGGCGATCAGGGCACCGATCACCGCGATGGGATCGCGTCCGTCGGAGTCCGGGCACTTGCCGCACCGTGGTCGCCCGGCCCGGTCGCGTGAAGCGACCCGGCGCGTGTTTCCGCAGGCAGCACACGGCTCGGGCCGCGGTCCGCAGTTCCCGCAGTACCAGTCCTGGCCGCGGCGCTGGAGGGTCCGCATCTGCCTGCCGCACTCGGCGCAACACGGCGGCGAGACCGCCTGGGCTCCGGCCTCCCGCAAGGCGATGAGCAGGTCACCGACGGCCCTGGGCGCCGGAGAGCGCCCGTCGGTCAGCACACGGGAATGCTCGGCCAGATGCGACGCGAGGCGGCGTGACTTCGCCCGGCCGCCCGCGACGCTGGTGACCACGGCGCGGATCCGGTCGGGCTCCAGCTCACATTCGACGGCCCCGACCAGGTCCACGATCAGCCCGATCGGGTCGGAGACGGCTCGATCGGGACGCCCGGATGCGGTCACGATTGCTCGGGCCCGCGGATGCGTGCTCGCTTGGGCCGCAGGCCACCGACACCGGTCTCGGCTCCAACAGCCTTCTTAGTCCGGGTAGTTGATTCGGCGCCGGCTGCAGCCACGGGCTCGATGAGGTCGTCCATGGTGCAGTCGAGGATGTCGAGCAGGGCCATGAGGATTTTCAGGCTGAGCCGTTCGGGGCGCTCGACGACGAGCCGGTAGACCTGGCTGGAGGACAGGGTGATGCCGCGTTCTTCCAGCAGCGGGATGAGATCCGTGGTGGAGAAGAATCCGCGGTTGGCCATGACCTTGCGAAGGTGCCAGTGGTAGTCCAGCTTCGCGGCCATCAGCGGTCCTTGTCTGCGGAGGCGGTCGGAGTGAGTGCGGGCGCAAGTGCCTTGTGGAGCATGGTGTTCATGATGTCGTCGCTGACGTGGGTGTAGATGGCGGTGGAGCTGTCATTCTCGTGACCGACTTGCTGCTGCAGAAACCGCCGGTCGACACCGTCCTCGGTCAGATGGGTGACGTAGGCGTGGCGAGCGGAGTGGACGACGAGTTGCTTCGGGAGCTTCAGCGCGTCGCGGTAGGCGACGAACCGGGCGTTGATCTCCGAGGGTTTGATCCGGCCGCCCCGCTCGGTCACCCAGAGCGCGGGATGGTCGTCGCAGCCGAACCGCGGCCGGACGTTCTCCACGTAGTCGGCGACCGCCTCCACCGCCCAGTCCGGGCCGAGAGGGCACGACACGCTTCAGCGGGCCGGGCGGGTGCCAGGCTCGGCGAGCGGCCCCAGCGCCGTGGCGGCTTCCGCCGCCCTCACTCCCCCTGTGGCGGAAGAGCGGCGATCAGCGGATGGTCCCGCTCGATCAATCCCAGCTTGGCCGCACCGCCGGGCGATCCGAGCGCGTCGAAGAACTCGGCGTTCGCCCGGGTGTACTCCCGCCACTCGGCCGGCACGTCCTCCTCGTAGAAGATCGCCTCGACCGGGCAGACCGGCTCGCACGCCCCGCAGTCCACGCACTCGTCCGGGTGGATGTACAGCGACCGCTGCCCCTCGTAGATGCAGTCCACCGGGCACTCCTCGACACATGCCTTGTCCTTCACATCCACACAAGGCTGCGCGATCACGTAGGTCATCGGCGCACCTCCCTCCCATCGGCAGAGGTTTACAGCACCAGGTTTCTACGAATAATACATGTAATAATTGACTGCGTCCGTCCGGGGCGAGAAGGGAGAAGGGCCAGAGCTATGACGCTGACGTCCGAGGTCTTCATCCAGGCCACCGAGACCGACCCGGCCGCCCAGGCCCGGACCGTGATCCGCACCGGCCAGCAGCGGCTGCTCGCCGCGCTGCGGCCGAAGGTCGCACTGCTGACCGAACTGGAACTGGGCGCCGACGCCCGGGAGGCCGCCCTGGCGACCCTGACCGACTTCTGCGCCGGCCCGGTACGCCGCCACCTGAACGCCACCGACCTGACCCTGTACGCTCCCGCGGCAGGCTCCCCGGAAACCCGCCTGCTCATCCGGGCCTTGCGTGCCGCCGCGACCGCACTTGAGCAGGACATCGACGCCCTCACTCGCACCGACGACACACACCGTACGAAGGTCATCGCGCAGAGCATCGAGGCGCACCTGACCACCCACCTCGCGGTGGAGCAGACCGTGCTCCTGCCCGCTCTCGCTTCCCTGTTCGGTGGCGAACTCACCATCCTGGCCGCAGACTTCACGATCCTCCTCGACGGCGGCCGCCTCGACCAGTCCGTCATGCTGGACGTCACGGGCACCCCCCATGGTCAGCGCCACCCCCAGGTCTTCGCCCGCTACGGCCGCCTGGCTCCCGGCGAAGTCTTCACCCTCGTCGACAACCACGATCCCGAACCCCTGCGCCATGAGTTCGAAGCCACCCACCCCGGCGCCTTCACCTGGGACTACCTCCAGACCGGTCCCCTGCAGTGGCAGGTCCGCATCGGACGGGTCGCCCCTGATGACTGACTCGCCCACCACCACAACCGGCACCAACAGCCAGCCTTCCGACGGCACTCGGGGCACCCCCGCGCCGCGACTGCTGTGCGACACGCGGGCCCTCACCGCCCTTGCCGCGGCACCGGCCGGCGAACTGTGGAGACTGTCCGCGCCCGGGCGCGAACTCGACGCCGGCATCACCCACCTGCTGCCCGGACAACACCTCAACACCCACACCGAGCAGGACCCGGACGTCCTCCTGCTGATCCTCGCCGGGGACGCCACCGTCCCCATCCCGCACGGACCGCAACATCTGACCGAGGGAACGCTGCTGTGGCTGCCACGCGGGTCCACCGCCGACCTCACAGCAGGCGAAAACGGCCTGTCCTGCCTGACGGTCCACCGATGCCCTCCCGGCACACCAACCCGCAGCACGCAGAACACCCCACGACAACTGCCAGGCGCACCCCCAGTCCCATCGGGCGACACGACACCGCCCGACTGGCCCAAATGGCTCTGTTGACAAGGGACTTGACCACCCGCTGAGGGCCAGAAGGGACAGGACAATCCATGTACCACGGCACTGCCGAGTCCGCCCCGGCCGAAGGCCACGCCACGACAGCCGGTGGCCCGGCCGACGAGGTCGCCACGGCCATCCTCACGGCCGCCCGGCTGCTCACGGAGGTCTCCGCACGCTCTGGCGGCCGTCGACGAGACCCTCACCCTTCCCCGGTTTCGCCAACTGGCCATGCCGGACGCCCTCTGCGCGATGAACCCCACTCGCCCAGGCCCTGAACGTGCTGCCCTCCACCGCACTGCGAATGACCGAACGCGTCGTGGCCCAGGACTGTTTCGGCGTGAACCAAACTCTGCCGGCCGACGCGAGTCCCTCATCCGCCTCACCGACGGGCGTCACGTCGTGCACGAGGTGTCCGAGGCGCGACGAGCGCACGTAACCCGGATCGTCACCGCCATGCCGCACACCGAACGCACCGGCCTCCTCCAGGCACTCCACAGCTTCACCTCGGCCAGCGGCCCATGCGGAGCGGACTGCAGCAGGCCCAGAGGCCGTGAACGGCCCCGTTCAGCCCAAACCCGAACGCAGCGGCAGACGGCTAAATGCCAGGGCACCAGCTGCCGGGACGCTCTTCGGCGCCGCCGACCGCCCAGCATTTTTACGAAGTCACATGTAATAATTGCGGCAGTACCCGCGGGCATACACGCCCCAGCCCAGAAGAAGAGGTCACGTATGCCACCCGCTGCAGAGGTGTTCATCCAGGCAACCGACACCGACCCTGACGTCCGGGCGCAGGCCGTCGTCGAGGAAACCCACCGGCAACTGCTGGAATGGCTGGCCGCGCTCACCGAGCCCCACGAGGAGCTCACCACCAAGCTCACCGAACGGCTGTACCGCCTCCTGACGGCCACCGAGCAGACGCTGTACGCTGCCGCGTCCGGCGCGGCCGAACCCGGCTGCTGGTCCGGGCACTGCGCGCTGCGGCCGGCACGATCGGCCGGCACGCCGATTCCCTGGCCGCCGCAACCGACCGTGCTGAACGCGCCGGGGCAGCCCGCACCCTCGCGGGCATGCTCACCGTCCATCTCGGCATGGAGCGCGCCGTGCTGCTGCCCGCCCTGGCGGCGCTGCCGGGAGTCGACCTGTCCGCCCTCGTCGGCGACTTCATCACCGTCCTTCAGGGCGGCCGACTGGAAGATCCGGCGGTCGTCGACGTCCGCGAGATTCCGCACGGCCAGCGTCACCCGCGCATCTTCACCCGTTTCACCCGCCTTGCCGCCCAAGAATCCTTCGTCCTGGTCAACAACCACGACCCCAAGCCGCTGCGCCGCGAGTTCGAGGCCACCCACCCCGGCCGCTTCACCTGGGAGTACGTCGAGTCCGGGCCCGAGCAGTGGCAGATCCGCATCACACGGGTGGACGGCGATGCCTGAGTCACAGGCAACCGGGCAGCCCGAGGAGGCTGCCGTGGCACGCATGCTGTGCGACGTCCGGACCCTCACCGGCAAACTCCCCGAACCCACCGGCGTCCTGTGGAAACTGGCCGAGTCCGGCCGCCAGCTCGACGCTAACCTGATCCGGCTGCCCGCCGGGGCAGCGTATCGCCACCCACGCCAGCCCGACCTGGACGTTCTGTGCCTCGTCGTCACCGGTGACGGCGTGATGGACACCCCCGAAGGCGCGCTGCCACTGGCCGAAGGAGTACTCCTGTGGCTGCCGCACGGCTCGACACGCAGCATCACCGCGGGTCCCGAGGGCCTGGCCTACGTGACGGTGCACCGTCGCCGCCCCGGTATGCAGATCCGCCGCCGCTCCGAGCTCACCCCGGTGGCGGCGCAGCCCGACAGTCCGTGACACCGGCACGGCCCACGAGAGAGTGAGCGATGCACCTCACCGACCAGGCGATCGAGGAACTCCAGGACCGCCGGGGCAAGGACGCCGTGACCATGACCCGGCTCGCCGACCGGCTGCAGTACTTCGTCGACCTGAACCCGGAGTTCGAAATCCCCATCGACCGCCTCGCGACCTGGCTGGCCCGGCTCGACGACCCCGATGACGAATGACGGGGGCGGCGGGGCGCAGCCGCCAGATTTTCCCTCGTTTCTACGACGCACAGGGTAAAATTGGTGAAATGAGTGAGCAGACGTTGCGTGATCCGGGCTGGCCTCCCGCCGTGGGCGAGAGCCGGGCCCATGTACTGGACGTACTGCGCGCCGCGCCCGAAGCAGTGGGGGTCCGGGAGATCGCCGCGCAGACCGGCCTGCACTCCAACACAGCCCGCTTCCACCTCGACACGCTGGTCAAGGAGGGGCTCGCCGAGCGCAGTACCGAGGGGCGCGGCCGACCGGGCAGGCCCCGCACCGTCTACCGCGCCGCCGCCTCCTCCCAGGTACCGGCAGGCCGCCGCAGCTACCAACTACTCGCCCAGATGCTCACCGGCCTCATCACCGAAGCACTGCCGCAACCCGCGCAGGCCGCGGTCAACGCCGGGGAGGCATGGGGCCGCTACCTCGCCGACACTCCCTCTCCCGCCCAGCGCATCGACATCGAGGAGGCCATCCGGCGGCTGACCCAAGTGCTCACGGACGTCGGCTTCGCCCCCGGCCCCGCCCAGGACCGGCCGGACCCGGTCATCCCGCTGCGCCACTGCCCGTTCCGGGAAATCGCAGAGGAGCACCGCGACGTGGTGTGCTCCCTGCACCTGGGCCTCATGCGCGGCGCCCTGAAGGAAGTACGCGCCCCCCTGGGTGTCGACCGGCTGGAGCCGTTCGTCGAGCCCTCTCTGTGCCTGGCCCACCTCACACCCGCAGAACAGCACCGGGCAGACCGCACTGCCTGAGCACGCACGACAGCACTGAAGCCTCCGGCACCTCGTGATCTTCCCGGCAGCGGTCACGTCGGGTGTGAAGTCGCGCGGTAGCCGGCTCAACCGGATCGCCAAAGCCCGCCCGGCACGCGGCATAGGTTCCTCGCCAACCGGCGTCATCAGCGAGACCCTGGTGATGGCGGATAGCGCCAACTCCACCGTCGAGGACTACGGGTTGAACCCGCATGGGAAGAGATGACCCATGCCGGCCACACCCCGGAGCCTCACGACACCGTGCGCCGCCGTACAGACTCCGGGCCGTGTTCGAACAACCCAGCCTCAGGGCGGTCAATGGTCAGTGAGAAACCCCGTCCACAACCGTGCCTACCGGACGTGGGCGCCGACCCTGGGTACGGCCGCGCCCCGGCTGGTGGCCGCCGACCCCCAGCTGCGCACGGTCGTAGTCACCGCGGTGCCGGGCCGGCCGCTGCACGGCGCGGTCCTGTCTGCCGAGGAGGAGCACCAGGTCTTCCACCGGATCGGCGCGCTCGCCCGCCTGATCCACCAGAGCCCTCCCCCGCGTCCCGCGCCCGCGGACAGCGGCCCGGCCGTCGGCAAGGCCGAACGGCACCTTGCCGCCGCCAGCCCTCATCTCGCGCCCGGTGACGCGCAGTTCGTCCGCGCCCTGGTCAAGCAGGCGGGACAACTGCCTCCGCTGGAGTGGGTTCAGACCCACGGGGATTTCCAGCCCCTTCACTAGGTGTATTGCCCTGAGAGGTTGGGGACGCGGCTGGCGGGTGGTTTGCCTGCGAGCGCGGTGTGTCCGCGGTGGTGATTGTAGGTATGCAGCCAGCCG
>NZ_JBEXHW010000065.1:0-16872 GCF_040608235.1 Streptomyces sp. NPDC005202
CACCCGCTGGAACAACTCCCACAACCCGTCCGGGACCAGCCGCTCCACGATCGTCATGCCTCAAGATTACGATCCCAAATGAGACGACGTCTTAGCCGCGGGTGGGACCTTACCTTGGCGCCGCGCCACGCGGACGGTGGCCGCCGAGACGGCGGTGCCCAACCGGGTCAGCTCGCCTTGGACACGCCGGTGTCCCCCACAGCGGGTTCGGAGGACTTGCCGACAGCGGTCGTACCGCAGTTCACGGCAGCGGCCATGCCAACCAGCTCCATCTCGAATGCCGGTCGTCAACACCTGACGGGGCTCAAGCGCGCATCTGACCGTAGAGATCCTCGGCGCCCGACCGGTGTTCCGCGCCGCGGAACGTCAGCAGCGGTGCAGGGGGAAGCGGTGCACCCTATCGCTGGCGACGGGGACACCGCCGCCGATTGGCGGTGAGGAGAACGCGATGACGCCCTTCATGGTCCGTGTGGCCGACATCGTCGGCGAACCTCCCGATGAGGCGCCCCTGCCAACGACGAGTCCCAGCGTGCCGAAGCCCGTGGGCATCGGGGCGGACAACCAAGTGCTGATCAGGTCGCTGGCCGAGCAGCTGGTATCGGAGGCCAACGCCGTGCTCGCCGACCGAGGGGAGCTGATCACGCTCGAGGACGAACTCGTCGACGGTTGGCTCGGATTCCGGCTGCGGTACCGCGACCGCTGCGCACGGGTGGTCACGCGATTCACCCGGGGCCGTGCCATGGGCCGGCTACTCGGCGACGGAATGGGCACCAGCCAGCCCCGCGAGCTGACCAGCCCGGATGAGGTGGAGACGCTGCTCCTCCTGCTCTTGACCGATTCAGACGTCGCCGCCAGGCGGGCCGGCTGAGCGGGCCCGTTCCCCATTGCGGAACGACCGCTGCAGATCGGCTGGGGCGAGCGCACAGTCGCAGTCAACCCGAGGAGGAACCGTGCAGTACGAGCTACGCCAGCAGGTGATCGAGCCACGGCGCAAGACGTTCCAGAACCTCGTCGACCGGTACGGCGACCGCCCGGCGAGTCGGTATGAGGAAGGCACCATCGACGTTCAGGCGACGGAGCATTTCCACTATCGACCCCTGTGGGATCCCGTACACGAGCTGTACGACGAGGACTACTCCGCACTGAAGCTGACGGATCCATACTCCTTCACCGACCCTCGGCAGTACTACTACGCGCCGTATGTCTCGTCGCGAGCGCAGCTGCACGAAGCCTTCGGTAAGACGCTGGAGTACGTCGAGAGCCGCGACCTTTTCGACCGGCTTCCGGAGAGCTGGCGCACGGTGGTGACCCAGCTGATGGTGCCCCTGCGCCACTACGAGTCGGGCGCGCAGCTGGTGACCGTGAACGGCGCCAGGTTTTCGTACGGCACGACCGTGGAGCAGTGTCTGTCGTACGCCGCCTTCGACCGCATCGGCAACGCACAGCTGCTCAGCCGCGTGGGCATCGCAGCCGCGGGTGGCACGGCGGATACTCTCGCCGACGCGAAGCAGGCCTGGGTCGGCGACGACAGCCTGCAGGGCCTGCGCCGACTGGTGGAGGAACTGCTCATCGAGCCGGACTGGGCCACCGGGGTCATCGGGTTCGACCTCGTCGACCGGCTGCTCTACCCGCTGCTGTACCGCCACCTCGACGAGGCCGCGCTGCTCGGCGGCGCCGGGACGTACAGCCTCGTGGCACAGCATTTCACCACCTGGTTCGCCGACCACCGTCGCTGGATCGACGCGCTGATCACCGCCTGGGCCGCGGACGAGCAGCATGGTGCGGCCAACCGCGCAGCACTCGGCGCCATTGTGGCCGCGCGCCTGCCGCAGGCCGTCGAGGCCGCCACCGCAGTGGCCGGCGCCATCGACGGAGCCATTGACGCAGGCGCTGTCGACGCCGTACGGCGCACGGCCGAGGAGCTCACCGCCGCGCTGGACGCCGTAACGAACACCGAGGAGATGGCATGACCACCCCTGCCGCCGGCGTCCGCAAGGTCGGCGTCGACCTTCAGGAGTCGACGGACGACACCCGTCGCGTTGTCGAGGCGATTGAGCGCGACAACCGGGACGCCACCGTCAGCTACCTGCCCGGACTCGTGAAGATCCAGGCCCCTGGACGCCTGGTCGTCCGAAGGGAAACCGTCGAGGACCTGCTCGGCCGTCCGTGGGAGACTCACGAGTTCCAGCTTGCGATCGTCTCGTACTACGGCCATATCGCCGAGTGGGATGACGACGAAATCGTCATCAAGTGGGACCACTGAGGAGCCGACCAGCAATGGCCAACACGAAGAAGCTTTCCATGAAGCAGCGCTACTCGGCGCTGACCCGTGACCTCGACTGGGCGCCGTCCTACGTGAACGAGGACGAGCTGTTCCCGCACACGAAGTTCGAGGGCATCAAGATTCACGACTGGTCGAAGTGGGAGGACCCGTTCCGGCTCACGATCGACGCGTACTGCAAGTACCAGGCGGAGAAGGACAAGCGGCTCTACGCCGTGCTCGACGGCTTCTCGCAGTCGCAGGGACACCTCACCCTCTCGGACGCCCGCTACCTGAATGCGATGAAGCTGTTCCTCCAGGGCGTGACGCCGCTGGAATACCAGGCGCACCGCCACTTCGCCTATCTCGCCAGGCACTTCAACGGCCCGGGCCCGCGGTTCGCCGCGCTGTGCCAGTCGATCGACGAGCTGCGGCACACGCAGACGGAGATCCACACGCTGTCGAACTACAACAAGTACTACGGCGGCATGCACTCGTGGAACAAGATGCACGACCGCGTGTGGTACCTCTCGGTGCCGAAGTCGTTCTTCGACGACGCGATCTCGGCCGGGCCGTTCGAGTTCCTCATCGCGATCGGGTTCTCGTTCGAGTACCTGCTGACCAACCTGCTCTTCGTCCCGTTCATGAGCGGTGCCAGCTTCAACGGCGACCTGCCGTCAATGACCTTTGGCTTCTCCGCGCAGAGTGACGAGAGCCGGCACATGACGCTCGGCCTCGAGGCCATCAAGTTCGTGCTCGAGCAGGACGAGGACAACGTCCCGATTGTGCAGGAGTGGATCGACAAGTGGTTCTGGCGCGGGTACCGGGTCACCGCACTCGTCGCCGGAATGCTCGACTACATGCTTCCCCGAAAGGTGATGAGCTGGAAGGAGTCGTTCGAGCTCTACTTCGAGGAGCAGATGCTCGGCGGCCTCTTCAAGGACCTGGAGTTCTACGGCATCAAGCCGCCGCGCCACGTCGAGCACGCGATCGCGGAGAAGGACCTGCTGAGTCACCAGGTCTACTGGACGCTGTATTCGTTCTCCTTCGCCGCGGGGTTCACGACCACCGTTCCCGAGGCCGGGGAGCAGGCGTGGCTGGCCGAGCAGTACCCCGACACGTTCAACAGGCACTACAAGCCGCGCTGGGACAAGGCCCAGGAGATCGTCGACGGTGGTGGGAGGTTCTTTTTCCAGGGGCTGCCGCAGCTGTGCCAGACCTGCCAGATACCCATGGTGTTCACCGAACCCGGTGACCCTACGACCATCTGCCAGCGCCACAGCGACTACAAGGGCGAGCGGTTCGACTTCTGCTCCGACGGCTGCAAGTGGATCTTCGACCGGGAGCCGGAGAAGTACGTCCAGGCATGGATGCCGGTACACCAGATCTACCAGGGCAACTGCGGTGGCCCCTCGGTGCCTGAAGTCCTGGCCTGGTACGGCATCCAGGACGGTGACAACGGCGAGTACGCCGGGTCCCTCGACCACCTCGACTGGCAGCGCTGGCACGCGAGCGAGCCGGCGGCCGCCTCGACGACGAAGGGGAGCTGATCACCATGGCTGTGCGATCGATCGGACCCTACGAGTTCCCCTCGAGCTCCCGGCAGGAGCTGTACGGCGACGACCAGCTTGTGCACCTGCTCTGGCGGAACAACATGATGTTCTGCGCGGCGGCCTGCTTCCGGGCGCCGAAGGGCATGACGTGGGCCGACTTCATCGCCGGGATGGTCGAGCCGTGGGCAGCGTCGGACCCCGGTTTCGTGTCGGGGTCGGCTCGCGAGTGGAAGCTTGACGATGCGCCCTTGTCGCCCGAGCCGCACAAGTCGCTTGCCGATCTCGGCGTCGGGCACAAGAGCCTGCTCACATTCGAGGTGTGACATGGCGTGGCTGACTGTGGCCGGCGCGGACGTGACCGTGGAATTGCGCGATCGCGAGCCGATCCTCAGCGGGCTTTTCCGCTCCGGTTACGCCTACCGCGTCGGATGCAAGCGCGGCGGCTGCGGGATCTGCAAGGTCGACCTCGTCGAGGGCGAGGTCGACTACCCGGTGACGGTGTCCGCCGAGGTTCTCACTCCGGACGAGCGTGCCGCCGGTGTGTGTCTGTCCTGCCGAGCGGTCCCTGTAGCCGACTCGGTGATCCGGCTCCGCGAGGACGACCGGCTGCGCTGCGTCGCGCCGTTCCTCGCGGCAGCAGTTCAGGGGGAATCGAGCGGCAACACCTCCGTACAGAAGGGAAAGAACTGATGGGTGTCATGCGACTGGGGTACGTGCACACGCGTGTCACGGACCTCGATGAGTCCCGGAAGCACTACGTCGACACCCTGGGGATGCGGGTCGTCGCCGAGGAGCCGGGCAAGTTGTTCCTCAAGGCGTGGGACGAGTACGACCACCACTCGGTCGTCCTCGAGGAAGGCGGCGTTGGGCTGGTCAAGCTCGGCTACAAGTGCGAGACACCCGACGACATTGCAAAGTTCGAAAACCGCATCCAGTCCTTCGGCGCGGTCACCGAGCGGATGAGCAAGGGCGAGAACCTTTCCGTGGGCGACGGCATCCGCGTCGTGCTGCCGTCGGAGCACGTGCTTGAGTTGTACTCCGAGATCGAATTCGCCGGCACGGAGACCGGGTCACTCAACCCCGACCCATTCCCGCGTCACCTCGTCGGCGTCGGCGTGCCTCGTATCGACCACACGCTCATCACCTGTGAGGACCCGGGGACGCTCGAGCGCTTCTTCGCCGAGTGCCTCGACTTCAAGCCCTCCGAGCGGGTCGTCACCGGGCTGGAGGACGACGCCGAGCTGATCGGCTCGTGGATGTTCTGCACGAACACCCCCCACGACATCGCGTTCATCAAGGGCCCTAACAGCAAGCTGCACCACTTCGCCTACTGGCTCAACGACTGGAACGAGATCCGTCACGCCGGCGACCTGTTCGCGATGGACGACGTGTCCGTGGACGTGGGGCCGACCCGTCACGGCATCACCCGCGGCGAGACGATCTACTTCTTCGATCCGTCGGGCAACCGGAACGAGGTCTTCTCAGGCGGTTACATCACCTACCCCGACTTCCCGACCATCACCTGGACGCCGGACCAGCTCGCAAAGGGCATCTTCTACATCAGCCGCGAAATGAACGAACGTTTCACCACCGTCCTCACCTGACACGCCCCCCGGCCGCGCCGTTGCAGTTGTCAGCGGCGCGGCCGGACCCAAACGCCTACATCCCAGGAGATTCGATGTCCGCGACATACAAGGTGATGGTCGAGCCACTCGGCCGCGAGATCGAATGCCGCGAAGATCAGTCGATCCTCGATGCCTGTCTGCGGGCGGGCGTATGGCTCCCGCACGCGTGCACGCACGGGACCTGCGGAACGTGCAAGGCCGAGGTGCTCGACGGCGATGTGGACCATGGTGCGGCATCGACATTCGCGCTGATGGAGTTCGAGCGCGATGAGGGCAAGGCACTGCTGTGCTGCGCTCAGCCACGCTCGGACGTGACCGTGGAAGGCGACGTAGAGCTCGAAGACGGTCTCGAGTTCCATCCGGTGCGCGATTTCGAAGCGACTCTCACCAGCATCGAGGAGTGTGCCCGAGACACGCGCCGGCTCATGCTCGAACTGGATGAGCCGATCCAGTTCAGTGCCGGTCAGTACGTGAGTGTTCACGTTCCCGGGACCGGTGTCACGCGGACGTACTCGATGGCGAACCCGCCGAGCGAACGACACCGCGTCGAGCTGCACGTCCGGCGCACCCCCGGAGGTAGGGCGACCGACGGCTGGATCTTCAAGAACCTCCACGAGGGTGAGCGCATCCGGTTCTCGGGGCCGTTCGGCCGCTTCATGCTCCGAACCGAACGAACCGAGCCGGCCATCATGGTTGCCGGCGGAACCGGACTTGCTCCCATCAAGTCCATGATCCGCCACGTCTTGGAGGAGGGCCTCGAGCAGGAGCTCTACCTCTATCAGGGGGCGCGGACCCGCGGTGACCTCTACGACGTCGAGTTCTTCCGGCAGCTCGAAGCCGAGCACCCCGACCAGTTCACCTACCGGCCCTGTCTCTCCGACGAGCAGTGGGATGGGCCGACTGGACTCGTGACCGACGTCCTTGATTCTGACTTCGAGCGCTGTCGTGGCTTCGTCGGCTACGTATGCGGCCCGCCACCCATGGTGGATGCCGCTATGAAGACCCTGATGCGCAAGAGGCTGTTTTCCCGCGATGTTTACCGGGAGGACTTCTTCGACCAATCCGACAAGGCCAATGGTGGCGTGCGTAGTCCGCTGCTCCAGCGGTAGTTGTCCGGCGCCTTTTAGGACCATCTCTATTACGCAGCACCGGAACTGCCTGTAGGCGATCACGCGAAGCCCCTGGTAGATCTTCGGTAAGACGAAGATCTACCAGGGGCTTCAGGCCTTTTCGGTTCCTGCTGGAACCGGCAACCACATCACCTCGGATGAGGCACGCCGGAAGCCGCGCCTGTCAGCGCATCGCCGACGGACGTGGTGCCTTCCACGGTGTCCTGCACTCCCTCGATGATGCCCTTCTGGATTTCATGGTCCCTTGGCGGGTCCTGGTTTCGTGTCGGCCCCTTTTCGCGCGGCGTCGGTTCTGCCTTCGGCGGCTTCTTGGATGGGGGTGCCGGCTTGCGGGCGGGGGGCGGGGCGCTCTCCTCGCCCGTCGGGTTTCCGCTCGAGGGCATAGCGGTCTGCGGCCCACTGCCCCTCGGGGAGAGGTTGCCGTCGGGAACTGCGACCGCGGCGCCGTCGTACGCGCGCATCCAGCTGAGCACGGTGAAGAGGTACCGCTGCGACCGGTTGTAGCCCAGGATGGCGGCAGCCAAGTCCTCGGGGTCGCGCAGGTTTCTGTTTCCAGCGCAGAGGTAGTTGCCGGCAGCGAGCGCGGCGTCGAAGACGTTGTGCGGGTTGAAGCTGCCGTCGCCATTGCCATCGGCACGCCAGCGTGCCCAAGTCGACGGGATGAACTGCATCGGCCCGACGGCGTGGTCCCAGACCTGATCGCCGTCGTAGGATCCGGCGTCTGTGTCAGAGATCGCTGCAACCCCGGGCCTGCCGTCCAGCGCGGGCCCGAGGATGGGCTCGCGCGTCGTACCGTCGCGCTTCACGTGGCCACCCTGCGCGTGCCCGGACTCGACTTTCCCGATCGCTGCGAGCAACGCGCTGGAGAGCCGGCACGAGGGGTCGCTGGTCGCGACGGTCTCGGCCGACTCCCGGTAAGCGCGAAGGACCGTGGCGGGAATGCCCAACGAGGCCAGAAGGGGTGGCATCTGCCGGCCGGCGGGTGCAGTGCGGGCCGAGATGGCTGCGACCCCGGACCCCACAGGCGGCACGGGCATCTGGAGCGGTTGGTTGCCATCGGCCCCGTGCGAGAAGCTGAACTGCCCGGGCCCGGACGTCACGTCACGTGGACTGGCCATGCTGAGCGCCGCGGGATCTGCCACGCTGGTGAGGGCCAGCAGCCCGGCGACGGCGGCATATCTGGCTCTGCCCTTCCACATAGTCTCCCCTCGGGCGCGACGACGGGCGTGGGACCGTCCAGCACGTCGGGACTTTGCGACCACGCTGACCTCCTGTGGTTCGGATTCGACGAGTCGGGCGGCGGATGCCGACTCCGCCCCCATTGCAGAGTCCGCACGCCGAAGGCCGGATTTCCTCTCTGTTCCGCAGGCTGGAACGCAGGCAGGGGAGGGCAACCCTGGTACTTGCGGGGAATAGAAGATCCTTCAACTCTGCGGGAATGCCTATGAGCTGGGCATTTCTCGCCAGCAAGGCCCCCGCCCATACGCAACTTGACCATCACGAAGATCCGACCGGACTCATTTTCGTGTTCCGCCATAAGGAACGCCAAACTCCGGGCCGTCTCGCCGCGCCACATCATAGTTGTGTCCTCATGACAGGCCGATTACGGCAACAGAACAGAGAAGCTGTTGATGGCACTTCAGCGAGATGAGTGGCTCGATGTTGCCCGCAAGGTGGACTGGGAGTTCCGCTACGTCGACGAGCGAGAGGTGTATCCAGAGGTCGTCAGCGGTTCTCCATGGTTGCCCCACGAGGCGTGGAAGAACTGGGAGGAGACTTATCGGAACACCTAGCGGGAGTACGTCCAGAACCAGCTCGTCAAGGACGATTCGGTATTCGCTGTTCGGGACGCGCTCGGTAAGGCCAAGATCACGGAGCGGCTGGATCCGGCGTGGGTGCAGCTCGCGAAATTCCACAATGGGGCAATCGCCCTCGGGGAATATGCCGCATGTCTCGGCGAGCTGCGTATGGCGCGCTTCGGCAGGGACGGGGCGTGGCGGACACCGGTGGATGCCGGCCCGTTCCAGCCGATACGGGAGCTGATCGAACGGGCCCTGATCGAGTACGACTGGGGTAAGGCGTTCACCGTGCTGAACCTGGTCATCAAGCCGTACCTCGACCGGTTGCTCAATGAGGAACTGGCAGGAGCGCTGGCCGCGGCGAACGGCGACACCATGCTGCGTGAGATCCACTTCTCGCTCAACGAGGACGCACTGTGGCATCGGGAATGGGCCGGTGAACTCGCGCGTGTCGCCATCGCCGACACTCCCGCGAATGCTGACCAGTTTGCTACCTGGATCGACGAGTGGCGGCCCAGGGCCGTTGCGGCGGTCGAGGGTTTTGCGCCGGTGTTCGAGCGGGCGCCGGTCAGCGTGGACGCAAATGCCGTGATCGCGAGGATCACGGCGGCTGCCGAGGACGACGCAAAGGCGGCTCTCGCGACGCCGGTCGGCTGACCGGCTCGGGCCGGTCAGGGAGACGAGTGCAGTCCCGCCGGTAGATGAAAAGCCCCAACCAACGTGAAGCAGAACGGAGAGGGATCATGGCTGGTGAGCTGAAGTTCTTCTCGCCCGAATGGTGTGCGGCCGCGATTGAGGCGTGCAACGCGAGCGAGAGGATGTACCAGGGTTTCAAGGACCCGAAGAACTTCACGCACAGGATGGAGTTCGGTTGCACGGACCGGGACCTGCCCACGCATGTGGAGTGGAAGGAAGGCCAGGTCGCGGCCTGGGGGCCGGCGCAGTACGACGAGTCGGACCTCTGGCTGAAGATCCACGCGGACATCGCGACGTGGCGCGAGGTGGCTGAGGGCAAGATCGAGGGCGGGACGGCCCTGATGGCCGGCCGGATCAAGTTCGTCAAGGGACCGATGTCGGCGGCGATCGAGAATGGGGGAGCGTTCAACGGCTTCCTCGCCGCATGGGGCGACGTCCCGACGGACTGGGACATCTGAGCAGCCGGATTCCGCTAGTAGACACGGGGATTCGTCGACGTCGCCGGACCCTCATTGCACCCGCCGGTGCAGTCGCACCGGCGGGTGCTGTGAGATCTGCTTCCGCTCGACATGCGCAACCTCGGTGTCCACTCATGGCTAGGCCCAGGGCTGTCCACTCATGGCTAGGCCCAGGGCGCAGGGCCTGCTGCCCCCAATCGCGCAACAACTCTCCACGAGGTACCAGCGATGAAAACGACAGAGAAGACCTATGGCGTCTCCCTCTACGACGGTGACCTCTCAAATGGTCTCGCCAACATTCTGGGAACGCTGCTGACACAGAATTTCGAGAAGTTCCCGGAGCGGGTGAAGATAGCTTGGCGTATGCCGCGGCCGGTGGCTGTGTACAGCAAGGACACTGACAGCACCGCCACGATCGTGTTCGGGACGGATGAGGCCGTGATCTACAACGATCTCGTCGGCCGTCCCAGTGTGCTGGTGAAGGCTACCGTCGACCAGATTCTCGACGTGTCACAGCTCAAGATGGTGGGTTCCGGCCTTATCCCGGTCGGCTTCTTCACCAAGCGCGGTCTTCGCGTTCTCGGCGAGATTGCCCGGCACCGGCTTATCGTCAAGGGCTTGCTCACCCACACGGTGACGTCGCTTCAACTCATCGCCCTGTTGTCCATCGCCGAGTGACGGTGAGAGGAAGCCGGAATGAAGACCACCACAATTGCGACGCGGCACGGCGTCACGTTTCCGGCCGGCCGGGCCGCAGACCATGCGGCGGTGCCCACTGGTGTGCGGATAGGGCGTGGACTGCTGGTCCTCGCGCTTCTTCCCGCATCGCTCTACCTCGTACCGCGGGTAGCCAATCTTGTCGTCACTCCCGATCGACTCGATCAGGCGGTCGTGCACGCCAATAACTACAACCCCCAACTCGCCCAAGTCGTGGAGCTCGAGAAGGGCACTCTTGCCGCGCTCGACTCGCTCGACCAGGTGGACGCGTCGTTGGCGCAGGTGCGCGGCACCGTGGCGAAGGTCGACCGCGGGCTGGCCACGCTGGTCGATCAGGTGCGCGGCGACGTGCAGGGAATCCTGGACAGCTCGAACGCGGAAGTGCGGAAGATGCTCGCGTCCATCGGTGCGCTCGAGGCCAGGCTCAGGGCGATTGGCGGGCCGGTAGGGCGCGCGGCAGACGCGGTTGCAGCCGCACGAGCCAGCATGCTCCAGATCCTGGCCGAGGGGCGCAGCACGGGAGGAGACGTACACCGTGCTCGCACCTCGGCCGACGACTCAGCGGATCACGTGTCCGGATCCGAATAGGAAAGGCACAGACATGCTCTTCGGACGTCCCTCAGGACCCGCACGGGCAGTGTTCGCGATCGTCGCGCTCGGTGTCGTGGCGACATTGGCGATCACGCTGAGCCGCCTCAACACGCGGCTCGACACTCAGGAGCAGGCCAACCAGGCCACCCTGCAGGTCTCACAGTCCATCGTGACAGTCAACGACCGGGTAACCAAGCGGCTCAAGCAGCTCGACGCCCTCACTGGGACCGCCGATAAGGCACTGGCTGAGACCAAGGCGCTGGCACCGCTTCTGACCGAACTTCAGCAGGCGGTCAAGCCAGTCGCAGTCGCGGTGACCGCAGGGAGAGCGGGCGGGGAGCTGAGCGAGGCGAAGCTCTCTGAGGTCGAGTCGGTGCTCACGCGGCTGAGAAAGCAGACTCTTGCGCTGGTCGGATCCGCGCAGGCATTCGGCAGCCAGGGCAACGAGCTCTTGAAGATTGTCAAGAGCCTTGTCGACGACGTGGCCGCCAGTGTCGAAGCCGCGAAGCGGATCAACAAGTCGTTGCCCGGCTGAGCGTGGCGGCGCTTCTTCGGACCGCGTACGACAAACCAGTTCTCCCTGGAGGTGCAAGTGAAACGGCGTAGCGACATTCCGATGTCCGCGGTGCCGGGCTCGACTGTGTCCGCTCTCATCATCGAGTGGGTGGGCAGGCTGGCTGCGATCAGCGCGGTCATCCTGCTGGCGCTCACACTGCAGACCCTGCAAAAGGGGAGGGTCGTACAAGCAAGCGCTGACCAGATCGTGGATGACTTCCACACCGCGAACGACTTCTTCGCCGACCGGGCGAACATGAAGGCGCCGGGAGTGGCCCGGGCCAAACTTCAGGAACTCGCCAAGACACTGGCTGCACTGGATAAGGCGACCGCTACTGACGTCAACCTATTGAGTTCCACGGTGCCCGATGTTCGGCGCCTCGGTGCAGCGGGGAAGGGCGACGTGCGCATCGCCAAGCGACTTCAGGGCACAGCGGAGATTCTCAAGGGCGCTGCCGGTGACCTGCGCATCGTCGCCGTTGATGCCAACCATGTGGTGGGGAACGTCGATGGGCACATGGCGCGGACAGTCAGTCTCGTGCAGCAGCTCAACGCACAGCTGGCAGAGATCGAGCGCAAACTGGCCGCCGTACCCGCCCGCGAGGGTGGGACGCCTACGAGCGGCGACGCGGACCTTCTGAAGGATCTATTGGGAGGTGGCCTGCGATGATGGTCACAAAGAAGGCTTTCACGGCATTCACCCTGCTCTTCGGGGGCACAATCGCCACGGTCCTGGTGGTCTCTCATTCATACGTCCCCCGGGTGCCCAATCTGCTTGATCCGCTCGGGCGACCGTCGGCGCTCGCCAAGAACATCATCTTCTCCGCCGGCGAGTTCGACCGGATCAGCGCGGAGCTGGTGCCCAAGCACACCGAACTCCGGGCGCGCATCCGGGTGCTGCTCGGTGTGTCCAACGACCTGGACGCGCTGGTGGACAAAGCAGATGCGCTTGCTCCGTTGGCCGTGGCGGCGAACAAGGGGACCAGCAATGTTGCCGGTGCCGCCGAGCCGCTTCCCAAGCTGATCTCTGGAGTCACGGACCGTGCGCGGGAGGCAGGTCCGGTGGCTGTCGGCCTTGGCGGCTCGGTTTCGTCCGTCACAACGCAACTGGAAGGGATCGGCAGCCAGCTCGACAGCATTCACAAGAACTTGAGCGCTCTCGGTCCGACAGCGGACGCCATCGCGGCCGAGCTGGCCAAGATCGAGGACGAATCCGCACGGCTCGGGCCTGCCTCGCCGCTGTTGCGGCTGCTGCAGGGCACGAACGGCGAATAGGTCAGCCGGCCACCCGGCCCGCTAAGAGAGGAAGAGACGGAAATGCTGCGCTTGTCCTGGGCAATTGCGTTGGGGGCCATTCTTGCCGCGCTCACAGGGATCCTCATCGTCACGGGGGATCTGAACAAGACGGAAGAGATCTTCGCTGACGGCGTCGCCCAAGCCAAGAAGGTCGACGCTACGACCGACGAGGCGTTGGCGGCCAGCCTGGAACTTCCGGCGGCCAAGGACGCACTCGGTGACGGGCTGCCCGAGGTGGTCGGCACCATCGGATCGCTCGAGAAGGCTCGCGGGAGCCTCGGCACGCTCGCCGGCGAGCTCCAGACCCTTGGGGGCGTTCTTGCCAGCGCCGACCGCCCACTGGGCGAGATCATCGGGTCGGCTCGTGGGGCGACCGGTGCGGCCGGCGATGCCGCAGCCCCCGCCAAGGAGATCGTCGGCACGCTCAAGCAATCGAACCAGCGGATTCGCGCTCTGAAACCGCTCCTGAACGAGACGCTGGTCAGGTCCCAGCACATCGAGGCCAAGCTGCGATGGCTGCTCCTCCTGCCTCAAGCCCAGTAACGAGGGCAGCGAGCTTCACGTCAGCCCGATGTTGACAGCAAGTGGTTGATCCCGCGGGACATCTACCGCGAGGACGTCTTCGACGAGTCCGACAAGGCCGAACGGCGGTCTCAAGAGTCCGCTGATCAAGAGGTGATGCAGATGACGACGGTGGAGACGCAGCGGCCTGAGATCGGCTCGTCGGTCGTCGCACATGGTATCCGGACCAACTACCTGGAGGCCGGTTCGGGCGTGCCCGTGGTGCTCGTCCACGGTTCGGGGCCAGGTGTCACGGCATATGCCAACTGGCGGCTGACGATGCCGGCGCTGGCCGAGCGGTTTCGCGTGCTCGCCCCCGACATGGTCGGCTTCGGCTACACCGAGCGCCCGGCCGGCGTCACCTACGACATGTCGACGTGGGGCGACCAGCTCGTAGGGTTCCTCGACGCGATGGAACTACCGCGCGTTTCGCTGGTCGGCAACAGTTTCGGCGGTGCGGTCGCCCTGCGGGTGGCGGCCAGGCACTCCGGCCGGGTGAACCGTCTGGTGCTCATGGGCAGCGTGGGCGTGCCGTTCCCGATCACACCGGGACTCGATGCGGTCTGGGGTTATCAGCCGTCGCTGGACAATATGCGGCGCATCCTGGACGTGTTCGCCCACTCGCGTGAGCTGCTGACCGACGAACTCGCCGAGGTGCGCTACCGGGCCAGCATCCAGCCGGGCTTCCAGGAGTCGTTCGGATCGATGTTTCCGGCGCCGCGGCAGCGCTGGGTGGACGCACTCGCGACACCGGATGATGAGATCGCGCAGCTGCCGCACGAGACGCTCGTCGTGCACGGGCGAGACGACAAGGTGATCCCGCTGGAGACGTCGCTGCGGCTGCACCAGCTCATCGAACGGTCGCGGCTACACGTCTTCGGCCGGTGCGGTCACTGGACGCAGATCGAGTGGAACACGGAGTTCAACCGGCTGGTGTCGGACTTCCTGGCAGCCTGAGCACGCGAAGGAGAGCAGCATGACGGAGCTGATCAACGTCCGCACCATCGGTCTGAAGGCGGCCCGGAGCGCGGTCGACGCCGCGGTGGCCGAGGCCACGTCGATCGGTGTGCCCGCGTGCGTCGCGGTGGTCGACCGGATGGGTCATCTGCTGGCGTACGGCCGGATGGACGGAGCCCCACTGCTGTCGGGGCAGCTGGCTCAGGACAAGGCATACACGGTGGCGGCATTCGGCCCGCCAACGCATGACTGGTTCGACCTCATCAAGGACGAGCCGGCCTTGTTGCACGGCATCGTGAAGATCGATCGTCTCGTGGTCTTCGGTGGCGGCGTGCCCGTCACCGTCGACGGAGAGCTGGTCGGGGCGGTCGGCGTCTCCGGTGGGAGCACCGCACAGGACCGGCTGATCGCCGAAAGCGGTGCGGCGGCTGCGGCACCACCCATCGGGGAGGCGCGTACGGCTTAGGCGTTGGACGATATCGATCCCCGGAGTGAGCTGGTGCTTGACGTAAATGTGCGGTACTGGGCCGATGCGATCGTCAAGGCGCGGCGCAGTGGTTGGCTGCTGGACCCGATCTCCGATCAGGCGTCGCTGAGTCTCGACGAGGCGTACGCGATCCAAGCGAGCGTTCTGTCCGCTCGGGTGGAGCGTGGGGAGCGGCGGATCGGCTGGAAGCTCGGTTACACATCGCTCGCGATGCGCGAGCAGATGGGCGTTGACCGACCGAACTTCGCACCGCTCACCGACCGCATGTTGCTGCGCGACGGGGACATCGTCGGTGACGGGGTCGTGCAGCCGCGGGTCGAACCGGAGATCGCCGTCATCCTGGCGGAACCGGTTTCTGCGGGGGCGACGCGAGAACAGGTGCTGGCAGCCTGCGCGCAGACTCGGGCCGCGCTCGAGGTCGTTGATCCGGTGTGGCGCGACTACAGATTTCGGATCGAGGACAACACCGCTGACGGCTCGTCGGCCGCGTATGTGGTGGTCGGACCGGTGCTGAAGGGGTACGGCGACCTCACAGGTATGCGTGTCGTGCTGGCGTGCGATGGCCGGCCGGTCGCCGAAGCGACGGGTGCGGCCGCGATGGGCCATCCCGCGGACGCGGTGGCCTGGCTCGCGACCGAACTGGCTGCCCACGGTGGCCGACTCGAGCCGGGCGACCTCATCATCACCGGCGGGCTGACCTCAGCTGTACCGCTGCCCACCGGTGCCACGGTGTCCGCAACCTTCGGGGGGCAGTTCAGCGTACGCGTGAGCAGGAGCGGCTCTGAGGTTCCCCCGGGATGAGGAGTGAGTTGACAGAGGGTCAGATGGGACTCATGAGAGGAACATCGACCATGGCCGCCCCCAGGAAATACCCGCTTGAGTTGCGTGAGCGTGCGGTGCGGATGTACCGCACCTCCGACCCGAAGCCGCAGATCAAGCGCCTCGCCGGCGAGCTCGGTGTGCACCCGGAGGCCCTGCGCGGCTGGATCCGGCAGGCCGAGGCGGACGCCGGCGAGCGCGACGACCGCCTCACCACCGACGAGCGCGCGGAACTCACGGCCCTGCGCAAGGAGAACGCCCAGCTCAAGCGGGCGAACGAGGTGCTGCGGACGGCGTCGGCTTTTTTCGCGGCGCAACTCGACCCGACCCGGCCCAGGTGACCGCGCTCGTTGACGAGCATCCGCACCTGGGGGTCGAGTGCGTACTTCGGGAACTGCACATCGCTTCGTCCACGTACTACCGGTGGCGCCGCGCCGAGAAGGAGCCCTGCGAACACAAGCGCCGGGACGCGGAGCTGACCGAGCAGATCCGGGCGATCCACAAGGATTCTGGCGGGATCTACGGCTCGCCGCGCGTGCACGCCGTCCTCAGACGCGGAGGCGTGTCCGTGGGCCGCAAGCGGGTCGAGCGGCTGAGGGGCGAGGCCGACCTCGCGGGCCTCAGCCCGCGCCGAGGGGGCTTCACCCGCCGCGACCCGAAGGCCACCCCCGCCCCGGACCTGGTCAACAGGGACTTCACCGCGCCCGCGCCGAACCGGCTGTGGGTCACCGACCTCACGATGATCCCTACCGGCGAGGGAACGCTGTGGCTCTCGGCGATCCGGGACGCGTTCTCCCGCCGCGTGGTGGCCTGGGAGACCTCCGCCCGGGCGGACGCCGACCTGGTCCTGTCCTCGCTGGAGTACGCACTGGCCAGCCGGGAGGTCGAGCCCGGGCAGCTCATTCACCATGCCGACCACGGCTGTCAATACACGTCTATCAAGCTCACAACTCGCCTGCTGCGAGCGGGAATTGAAGCATCCATGGGATCGGTCGGGGACTCGTACGATAACGCCCTCGCGGAAAATTTGTGGATGCTCATCAAGACCGAGTGCGTCCGCGGCCGCGTCTTCGCCACCCGGGCCGAGGCCAACCTCGCGCTCTTCGAGTACATCGACGGCTTCTACAAGAGCCGCCGCATCCAGGAACGGCTCGGCTGGCTCAGCCCCATCGAGTTCGAGGAGAAGCACTACGCCGACCAGGCGACGGCCCAACAACTGAACCTGAAGCCCCGTCAACCCGCTTTGACCAGCTGATCAGCACCTCCCGAACGACGGCGCATGCGCGCCAAGGGCGGCCGCCAGGTGCCGGTGCACTCCGCGCACGGCGTCGACGACCGCATCGTCATCGCAGCCTGCCCGCTCGGCAG
>NZ_JBEXHW010000066.1:0-12336 GCF_040608235.1 Streptomyces sp. NPDC005202
CCGATGCGGTCATACGTCGTCACGACTGACAGTATGCCTCGTCACTCACCACCTACCGTTGCTGATGAGCCATCCACAAGTATTGACAATTTCTCGACCGGGGAGCGCCAGCGGAAGTACGCCAGCGCCCGTGCCCTGGCCTCCACCACCGCCATGCGCGCGTCACGCTCGGCGGGGTCGACGTGCGAAGCCTGGCCGGTCGCCTGGCCTTCCCACTTCCGGTAGAGGAGTCCCACCTCCTCCGTGAACCAACCGCGGCTCACGGAGTTCAGCGCGAGGAGGAGGCCGGTGTCCTCGGACGCCGGCAAGGCCATCCATCCGCCGAGCGCGAGCAGGAGATCGCGCCGGACGAAGAGCGTCGCCGGGTGGACCTGGGCGCGGAAACCGTTCGTCTTCCAGAAGTCGAGCACCGCGCCGCGCTCGATCGGGCCGTTGTCCGGGTCTCCGGGGAAGCCGACCGTGGAGCCGTCTGGCATGAAGTCCAGGACTCGGGAGGTCGTCCATCCGATCGACGGGTCGCCTTCGAGTACGGCCAGGTCACGGGCCAGCGCCCCCGACGTCAGTTGGTCGTCGGCGTCCAGGACCTTCACGTACTCGCCCTCGGCGTGCGCCAACGCAATCGTGCGCGCAACGCCAGGGCCGCCCGGTCGGCCCTGATGGAAGGTCACTCGGGCGTCGTCGGGTACGTGCGGGGCGACGGCATCCGTCTTCCCGTCTTCCTGGATCACCCAGTGCCATTCCCAGCCCTCGGGCAACTCCTGTTCGCACAGCGACTTGTACGCCTCTTGCAGGAACGGTGCCGAAGGGGCGTGGACGGCCGTGACGATGATGATGCGCCGGCTCACGGCAGCACTCACCACCTTTCCAGGGGAGTGGTGAAGAGCAGCTCCGTGCGGTCGCCGGGCAGCGTGACGTCGGAGATGTCTACAACGCGGTCATGGATGTCGTACGACGTCTTCCGAAGGAGGATCACCGACGTTCCTGGCGGAAGCTCCAGCTCCTCCGCTTCCTCCGGCGTCGGCGGGCGTGCTGTGAACCGTTCCTCGATGCGGTCCAGCTCGATGCCCACTGTGAAGAGCTGGTTCTGGGTACCGCCGGGCCAGGGTTCGTTGCGGTCGTCCAAGAGGTCGGGGTTCTCGGCGACCATGTCGCGGACCAGGTACGAGGTCACCAGGTTGAACGGGGCCGTCTCCGCCGCATACCGCGTCCGGTAGGTCCGTTCGAGAAGTGCGGTGCCTTCCGGGACGCCGAACGCCTCCGCGAGATCCTTGGGCGCCTTGATCTCGCGATACTTCGCGTAGAACACGAGGTCCTGGAGTTCGAGGCCGGTGTCGCGCTCCGTGGCTCCGGTCTGGGCACGTTGGGTCAGGGGTTTGCGGGCACGGTTCTTTTCCCACTGGTGGCGCCTGTTGTCGCGGACCGCAAGTGTCCGGGGGCGGCGGACGAAGTTGCCGCGGCCGTGCTCCTTCTCGATGAGCCCTTCCTCGCGCAGCACCCGGAGCGCGTCTCGGACAGTCGGCACGCTCCGCCGGTAGACCTCCGCGAGCTTCGTCTCCGACGGCAGCCGGTCACCCGGCTTGCGTTCCCCCTCGCGGATGGATCGGCGGAGGTCGTCCGCGATCACTTCGTACGCCTTTGGCACTGGTGCTCACCGATTCGTGGTCTGGGGCCTGACGCGTCAGCCGGCTGGCAAGCCAGTAAGCCAACAACTCCGACATCAGCCTATGACTCCTAAAGAGGTCTTGACGAGTGGGGTGACCCGGTGGGCGGACGCCGCGCGCGTCGCCGACGTCCCGGCCCGACTCCCGGAGGGGGACTCGATGAAGATCACGATCGGCGATGTCGTTCGAGATCACCGCGACATGGCCTTGGGCAGTGTGGTGGGCGTCGCCGACCACAGCGACGGAAAGCTCGTAGCGTTCTGCGTCTCCGGTACATCGGTCCGCCTCAGCCGGTCCGGACGACCTGGACATCGTGGCTCGCTGCACCCGGCCGATGACGCCGCTGCGCAGGCGGCTGGCCAGTATCTCCTTCGTCATCGCACTTCTCGCCGCGGTCATCAGCGGCCACGACGCCCGTGCGCTGGGCGCCGACTGGCGGAAGACCTCCGTGGCAGCCCTCGGTGGCTACGTGCTCGTGGCCATCGCGTACCACCTGGGCGGCCGCCTCGCCGGCCCCCGGCGCTTCCGCGTCTGAACACCCCACGACCCGCGGTCAGTGGCGGTGGTCGACGGGTCAAGGAAGCCCACCGCCTCTGACTCTCCGATCCATCCCATCCAGGACCCAGGAGAGATCCATGCGTACCTACGTCGGAGCCCAGGAAGCCGTGACGGCTTCCGAGTTCGAGGAACTGGCTCACGGCGCCGAGGAGTACGTCCTCGACGACTTCCAACAGCGCACACGATCCTTGCTGACGCGGTCGACGAAGGGCTCCGCGACTCCAACCCCGCCGCGAAGCGACGGGGGCGCGGAAAGCGCGCGGGGAAGTCTCGCAACCGCGCGCCGGAGAAGGTGGTGACCGACGCCCTCGGCATCCTTCTTGTCGCCGAGCAGGCTTCGCTCCTGTCAGGGCGCGACGACGAGTTCGTAGCGATGGTGCTGAAGGGCTGCACGGGCATGCGGTGGGGCGAAATCGTCGGCTCGGAAACGGAGTTCGTACGCCCCGCAGCGGTACGGATCGAGTGGCAGCTCTACGAGCTGGACACAGGGCAGTTGCACCGTTGCCCGCCCAAGGACGACTCGTACCGGACCATTGACGCGATGGACTGGCTGATCCGGCTGGTCAAGGGGCACATCGCGCGATATCCATGCTCCACTCCCCGCTCACTCCCGAGACGGTTCAGAGAACGCATCAGGCCCGGTTTCCGTTCTGGAAACCGGGCCTGATCTGCGATAAGTATGGCCATCGCCACGAAGCGCGGCTCTACTCCCGCGGCGGACCGGAGAGAGTTGGCTGACCGGGGCCGTCAGGCTAGGGGAAGGGGCCTATTGCCTTAATGCGGACCATTTGCCCCGCTGTATCGAAAAGTCCCGCGTCATTGGATGCCTGGTAGTGGATGAGCTCACGGCAACCACCGGACGGCGAGATCTTGCCACGTCAGGGTGTGTGATGAGCGCTTCCGCACACCCCTGTCCACGTTGTTCATGTTCTCTGCAGGACATGCAAGCGCCCGACCGCTGGCGACGGGGGATGCACCAGCGATCGGGCTGTGGCCAACAGTAACAAGGCTGCTTGTGCGGCGGGAGTCGACTGCTCAGCTGCACCGAGGAGGTGTGACCGGGATCACGCAAGCGCTGTTTGCAAGGGGGTGGAAACAGAGAACCAAGGGCGCTGCAGAGCGAACCGGAGGCATCCGGCCTGACGGTCGGGGGCGTGCCGTTGGTTGAGACTCGGCGCCGTTACCGACCGCACGGAGGCTCGTACGAGAGGCGGGGCAGATACTCGTGCCACTTTTCCGGCGTCAGAACGCCCCGAGTGATCGAGCAAATGCGACGAATTGCCTCGTCGACGTCCAGGTTCCACAGCCGGACGGTATCGGCGCCGCTCGACACTCCGAGCATGTGGCTGTTGGGACTGAACGACAAGAAATTGCCTGTTTTGGCGTTGGGGCTCATCGATTGACCGATGGGCGCGGCCCTGGACGGGAGGGTGACGTTCCAGAGCCGGACCGTGTCGTCGTTGCCGCCGCTCGCCAGGGTGCGGCCGTCCTGGCTGAACGTCAGCGACACGACCGCTTCGGTGTGGCCCGTGAGGGTGGAGCCCAGCCGGGTTGCCTTGAGGGGGTCGGTGACGTCCCAGAGCCGGACCGTGCCGTCGTCGCTGCCGCTGGCCAATGTATGGCCGTCCGGACTGTAGGCGAGCGCGTTGATGGGTCCCAGGTGCCCCTTGAGAGGCGCGCCGAGTTGGGCGGCACGACGTGGCTCGGCCACGTTCCAGAGCCGGACGGTGCCGTCAGCGCTGCCGCTGGCGAGAGTTCGGCCATCCGGGCTGAAGACAAGGGCGTTGACGTAGCCCGTGTGACCGGTGAGCGGCACGCCCAGCGGAAGAAGGTGGGACGGGTCGCTGACGTTCCACAACTGTATGGTGCGGTCGTCATGGGCGGTTGCCAGCGTGCGCCCGTCCGCGCTGAATGCCAGCGCGTCGGGGCCCGCGAACCGTGTCCGCAGCGCGACGGGCAGCCCGTGGGGAGCAGGCCGAGTCGGGTCGGTGACGTTCCACAGCTGTACTGCGCGGTTTCCCGTCAGCACCGCGAGTGTGTTGCCGTCGGGGGAGAACGCCAGCGAACGCACGTCACCCTCCCCGGGCATGAACGGTTTGCCCAGCAATACGGGCCGGTTGGGAGTCTCCACGTTCCACAGTCGAACCCTTTCGTCGCGCGCGGCCGTGGCGAGCACCCGCCCATCCGGGCGGAACGCTCCGATTCGGCCGATCATGTCCGACGTCGGTATCGACCACAGGCGGACCTTGTTGTCACCACTTCCGGTGGCGAGGGTTCGTCCATCGGGGCTGAAGCCCACGGCGTACATCTCGCCACTGCTGCCCGCGAGAGGCTCGCCGACCTGCGACGGGTATGCCGGATTACTGACGTTCCACAGGCTCGCCGTGCTGTCTGCGCTGCCGGCGGCGAGCATGGTTCCGTCGGGGCTGAAGGCCACTGACCATACGGGACCGGTGTGGCCGGTGAGCGGAGCGCCGAGCGGTGTCGCGTGACGTGGGGCGGCCACGTTCCAGAGCCGGATGGTGTCGTCCGCGCTGCCGCTGGCGAGAGTGCGGCCATCGGGGCTGAAGGCCACGGAGTGCACCGTGCCGTTGTGGCCGGTCAGCATCGCGTCGATCGGCGTCGGATGACGCGGATCGGCCATGTCCCACAGCCTGATCGTGTCATCATCGCCACCGGCTGCCAGCGTCCGTCCGTCTGGGCTGAATGCCACGGAGCGCACGGCGGCGGTGTGGCCGGTCAAGGCACCGAGCGTCCTCGGCCGGCGCGGGTCGCCTACGTCCCACAGGCGAACGGTGTGATCTTCGTTGGCGGAGGCCAGAGTGTGTCCGTCCGGGCTGAAGGCGAGCAGGTAGATCGTGCCGGCATGGCCGGTCAAGGGAGCACCGAGCAGGTGCGGGTGGCTGGGATTCCGCACGTTCCACACCCGGATCGTGCCGTCGTCCGAAGCGCTGGCGAGGGTGCGGCCGTCCGGGCTGAAGACCGCGCTGCTCACCCAACTCGTGTGACCGGTGAGGGGCTTGCCCAGGGGTTTGGGGCGAGTCGGGTCTGTCACGTCCCACAGTCGAACGGTCCGGTCGTAGCTGGCAGTGGCCAGGATCCGCCCGTTCGGGCTGAACGAGGTGAGGTAGACGGCGCCGGTGTGGCCGAGAAGCGGTGTGGCCAGCGGCGCGTTCACGATCGAGATCAACCGGTTGTTCGTGCCCTCGTTGTCAGACCGCAAGCGGTGTGCCACGAGGTCGAGTTGAGCGGACAACGACGGATCCGTGTACTGGACGCGATCGGCTTCGGCGAGCACCTGCTCGAACACGGCATCGTCCCGCTGCTGCCACGCGACCACCGCCGAACCGACGGCCAGCACCGCCAGGACGACTAGAGCCGACACCGCACTACGGCTGATCCAGACTGTCCGCTTGCGCAGCCTGACCGAAGCAGCCAGGAATTCCACTGCGCTCCGGGTCAGGAGGGTGTCACCGGCAGATTTTGCCCAGTTGTGGGCCTGTTCCAGACGGGATCCCCGGTAGAGCAGTGACGTGTCGCGGTCCGAGCCCTCCCAGGCCCTGCCGTCCTCCTCCAGCCGCTGGCGCAGCAGGTGGTCGTTCCTGTCCTCGTCGATCCAGTTGCGCAGGCGTGGCCAGGCGTGGAGCAGCGCTTCATGGGTGATCTCCACGGTCTCCGCGTCGAGTGTCACCAATCGGGCGCGAACCAGTGCTTCGAGCGATTCCTCCGTCTTGTTGGGGTCCGTCGACTCCTCCGCCAGTTGGCGCCGCGTCCCCCGCCTACGGGTCGCCTGGGTGTCTTCGCCCAGCCGGACCAGCCTGAGGAGGAGCAGTTTCGCGGCCGTGCGTGCTGCCGGGTCGAGGCTGGACCAGGCCCGCTCGGCGGTCGCCGCCACCGCTCCCTGGATTCCGCCCGCCGCGCGGTAGCCGGCCAGCGTCAGCCTTCCCGCCTTCCGTCGCTGCCAGGTGGCGAGCAGGGCATGGGAGAGGAGCGGCAGCACCCCCGCGTCGTGCGCCCCACGGGGGCCGTCAGTACTCACTTCCCGAACGATCAGCTCCGCCAGCCCCGGTTCGAGTTCCAGACCCACGGCCTTGGCCGGGCCTGTCACCGCTTCGCGCAGCTCCGTGGTGGTCAGCGGCCCGAGCACCATGTGCCGGTGTTGCAGCGCGTCGGCCAGTTCGGGATACCCGAGGCACTGCTCGTAGAAGTCGGCGCGTATGCCGAGGACCACGAGCACGGGGGCTGCGTCACCCGGGTCGGCGGGCGAGCACGCAGCGTGGAGGAGCTGGATGAAAGTGCGCCTGTTCGCCTCGTCGGGGCAGAGGGTGAACGCCTCCTCGAACTGATCCACGATGACGACCGGACGGGCGGCTGAGGATGTCTCGCGTTGCGCCCATGCCGTGACGGCCTCCCTCACCGCATGCGCGAATTGCGGAGTACCGGGCTCCTTCGCCGCCGGATCCTCCGCGGCAGGGACGACGTGCGCGAGATCAGGGATCCGGTGGGTCAGTTCCGCGAGGGGATCGCCTCCCGGCACGAGCTGGAGCACCTCCCTCGCCTGGCTGCTCTCTTCGCCCGGTGCGCCGTTCTGCAAAGTGGGCACCAAGCCGGCGTTCAGCAGGGAGGATTTTCCCGCCCCTGATGCGCCCACGAGCATGACCAAGCCACCTGTCTTCTCCGCCGCGCGGAGCTGGGCAACGAGGGCATCCGTGCTCCGCTCCCGACCGAAGAACCACCCGGCGTCCTGCTGGCGGTACGGAGCCAGCCCCCGGTAGGGGCACACACCACCGGGGACGGTCGGGGCTTCGTCCGGGGGGCGGTCCTTCTCCTCCCCGGATGTCGCGGGGCGGTCGCCGACCGGGTCGGCCACCGCGCGCTCCCACAGGCGCTGCCACTGGGCCAGGTCGTACAGGCCCGTGGACACCGGCGCGGGCCGCGAGCGCCGTGCTTCGGGGACCAGGATGTGCAGCACCGCTGCGAGGGCGGCGAACTGGGCCGGCACGTTCTTGGCCCGTCGCCAGTCACTGATCCGCTGAGCGGACACCCGCACGGGCCGCCCTCGTTCGTCGACCCGCTGAAGCCGGACGACCGCTTCGGCCACGCTCTTGAGGGGAGGGTTGCCGGCCTCCTTGTACAGCAGCGCGAGACGTTCCGCGAAGGCTGTGCGTGCCCCTGAGTCGGAACTCAAGGCCTCCACCCCTTACTTCCCCCGCACCTGGACATCCGGACCGGAAAACTCACCTTATACGGCTGACCTGCGGTTAAGCCCTTGGTCCGACGCCGGAACCTCCTCGGCAGGAGCCACAGCTGGCAGGATCTCGACGCAGCAGCGAACCAACCGCGCATCGGCCAGACAGGCCACCAGCTCAGCGCTCGGAGAGGCAGCTCATGACGCCGCATGTTCTCGGTCAGCTTCCGCTGGAGTTGCGAGACGGTGGCGAATGGAGTTGCGAGACGGTGGCGACGGTCTCGCCGCGTGGGCTTTGAGGGATTCGCGGAGCCGGTCCTATACGGACTGCTATCGCGTCGGCCACGGGTCCGGCCTTTCCTCGATCCGCGCCCGTTCGGCGCGGATCGACGCCGCCCGCATCGTTCGGCACCGGTCCCCACGAGGGGAGGGACCGGTGCCGGACGCCCTGGGAGGACTCATCCAGGGCCACGAGATCAAGGCCAGAGCACCCCCGCGTCGGCGGGGACGACGGGTCGGCGGCTCGTCTGGGCGGGCGGAGTTGCGGAACACCCCCGCGTCGGCGGGGACGACACGTACTTGTAGACCGGAGGGTGGCCGTGCGTCGGAACACCCCCGCGTCGGCGAGGACGACATCCACCGTTCGAGTGAGCGCCACGCAGGCACCGGAACACCTCCGCGTCGGTGGGGACGACGGACGGCCAGTCCAGATCTCACGCAGCGTGACCAGTTTGGTGATGAAAGGGGGCGGCCGGTGCGCTCCCGGACGTAGCATCCCCCGAATGACGACCTTGGCCGATGAGACCATCCATTCGTTCCGTATCGGCATACCGGTGCCACGCTGCGGCAGCTCTCCCATTGGCGCCGTGCTTCCGGCAAGCAGGGCGCGCTCCTCGTGCCTGAGATCTCCGACGCCCGATCCTGTACTCCTTCCGTGACGTGGTGGCCCTGCGGGCATGCGTGAAGCTCCGCAATGAGACGTCGCTGCAGAAAATCCGCAGGGCCGTGGACACACTCAGGGAGGACCTGGGCGAGCGGGAGCACACCCTGTCCTCCTACGCGCTCGTGGTGGGACCAGACACGATCTACCTGGCGGAGCCCGACCAGGCAGTCGATCTGATCAAAGGCGGGAACGTGGTCATCCACCAGTTGGTGGACGTGCTCGCGCCCTTCTATAAGGGTGGCCGCCACATCCCCGACCTGCTAAAGCCACGCGACCACGTTGCGGTCGACTCCGCAGTGCGCGGCGGTGAGCCGGTCATCGAAGGGACACGGATCCCGGCAGCAGAGGTAGCTGCCCTGGTGAGGGACGGTGTCCCTCCCGACCGGGTCAGCGACTTCTATCCAGGCGTCAGTACTGCAGCTGCGCGCGACGCGGTCGATTTCAGCGACTACGTGGACAGCTACGGCGATGGCTCTCGGCAGGTTGCCGCTTGAAGCTGCTGCTCGACGAGAACGTCCCCAGACCCTGCGCATCCTGCTGACCGCGCACGACGTGGTACACGTCCATGAACTGGACGGTTGGGCCAGCACAAAGGACATCGAGCTGTATGCGAAGGCCAAGGCGGAGGGCTTCCAGGCGATCATCACCAATGACGCCAAGCAACTGAACCGGCCCATGGAGGTGGAGGCGATCGCGCGTCAGGACTCCACCGCATCCAGTACCGCCAGAACAACAAGCACGGTGGCCTGGTCGGCCTCGACACCGCCATAGCCACCGTGTGCGCGCGCTGCCGCACGCCATTGCCGAACTCGAAGGGGCGGATGGACAGCGTCTGGTGTCCCTCACGGCCGTCGACCCCTCGCGCCACAACCGTCTCCAGATCATCGATCCGAAGGCATCTCCGCCGAAGCACTTGCCAGGCCGTGGCGCCTGATCCGGCCATGGCCGACTCCGCGCTCTACTCGTGCCGACCGTCGTTGGTCAGACTGCCGTACAGGGACGACGGGGGAGTGGAGGCCCGAATGGCGGCTCGGCGCGGACGAGGTGCGGCTGCGCGGAGGCGGAAGGAGGCGCGGCTGAAGCGGGCCGCAGCGGGCGGGTGCGGTGCGATGGTTCTCTTGGTGGTGTTCTGGCCGGTGGCCTGGCCTTACATCACCGGGGCCTTGTTGCTGGGCGGCATGGGCATGGCTGGCTGGTGGTTGTGGCGCACAGACGGGTTGGCGCGTGAGCGGGACCGTCTCTGGCGGCAGGCTGACATGCTGCGTGCCGGGCGACGGACGCTTGCCGAGGTGGACGCGATGACGGGCACGGAGTTCGAGGAGCTGGTCGCAAGCCTCTGCCGACGGGACGGGTGTACAGAGGTGTGCCGGGTGGGCGGTGCGTACGACAACGGAGCTGATGTCGTTGGCCGCCTTCCGGACGGCCGGACCATGGTGATCCAGTGTAAGCGGTACGCGCCGACCAGCACGATCGCCAGCCGTGAAATGCGCGACCTGCTGGGGGCCAAGGTGCACTTCGGAGCCGACGTGGCCGTGTTCGTGACGACCACGCGGTTCAGCCGACCCTCCGAGAAGTTCGCGGTGCAGCACGGAATCCTGGCCGTACACCGCGATCACCTGGGACTGTGGAATAGCGGGGCCTCCCTGCTGTCGCTCGGCGAAGTGAACGGAGGCGGTCAGGGCGGCGCCCGTCACCGGACGCGGTGGAAGCAGGCGTACGGAGAGTGACCCTGCTTCGGGAGGCCACGGAGACGGAGTACGGGGTCACACTCTTTCAGCCTCGCCGATGTCGTACAGCCTCCAGGCAGGCCAGCGGGTGGCTTCGTCTCCCTCTTCGCCGCTGCCCAGCAGTTTCCGGCGGTGCAGCATCAGCCGCAGGTGGCGTGCCGCGTCGGCGTCCTCCTCCGGTCCCCGATCAAGCAGTACGGCCCTGGGCGCGGTGCCGTCGGCGCCTCGCACCAGCGCGTCCGCCGGATGTCCGTGGACGCTCTCGCCCAGGGTGACGGTGGCTCCCGCCTGTCGAGAGAGCACCTGGTAGAGGCGCTTGAGTAGTACGTCCCCGTCGTCGCGGGGGTGTGAGCCATCGTGTTCCGCGGCGTCCAGCAGGGCGGCGGCCACACCTCTCCGCTTCCGCCAGAGGTCTTTGTCCCCCACCACGATGAGGTGGCTGCGTGCCCGCGTGATGGCGACGTTCCAGAGGTTCAGCTGGTTGCCGACCCATTCGACCGCGCAGGGCGGGTCGGTCACGGGTGTCAGTGAGGACGGTCAGGCTGCCTTCGTAGAAAAGGTCGTTGGAAATCGCGGCGATGTCCGGATGGCAGCGGAAGTGCTCGTCGAGAAGCAGCGTGCCGCCGACGGACCTCTCTGCGGCGTGGAAGGCGGAGTGGCGCCGGTAGGCGAGGCGGTGCTTCTCCAGCCAGTCGGATCGCAGTCCGACCCTGCGCCGGATGAGGGCCTCGCGCTCTGGGCCGGTCTTCGTGATATGCGCGAGCTGCATGGCGTCGCCGATGACCAGGGCGCGCCGCGCGCGGAAGAGCAGCGGCAGGACGTGCGGGATGGCGCACTGGCTGGCCTCGTCGATGACGACGAGGTCGAACAGGGCCGGGGCGAGAGGGAAGCGCCGGGCGGAGAGACTGGTGACGGCCCAGCCGGCCACCGCGGGTTTGTCCGTCTGCCCGTGTGCGCGGCCCAGGACTTCACGCACCGCGGGCCAATCGGTGCGGTCGCTGTCCCGGGCACGCAGCAGGTCCAGGATGCGGCGGCGTCCGGCCCGGGCGTTGGCCTGGACCGTGCTGCCGAGGAGGGTGCGCGAGGCAGCCTGGACGGCGGTCTCGGCATCGTGCAGTGCGCCGGCGAGTGCTGTGTCGTCCACGAAGGCCACCTGTCCGTGCACGTCGCGCCAGTCCGCCTCGGCGGCGGCGAAGCCGGCGAGCGCGAGGCAACCTTCGACGAGGTCGTCGTCGTACGCACCCAGGCCGGTCCTACGGAGGAAGCGCGCCCGGCGCCATGACCCAAGGAACCAGGCGCGGGCGAGGCGGCGTGCCCTGTCCTCCACGTCCTTCGGCTGCGGTAACCCGCCGAGCAGGCCGTGGAGTGCGCCGATGGAGACGCCGAGCTGCCCGGCGTGCTCCTCGCGGGCCTCGCCCGCCCGGCGCAGGTTCCGCTCCGTTGTGGCGATGCGCGCGAGGTCGTGCTGCACTTGCGCCAGGCGGTCGGCCGCCACCTCGACGTCCATGGCCGCCGTAGCCACGTTGGGAGCGGGCTCCGCGACAGCGCGCAGCTCGTGCAGGGCGGCGGCCTCGGCTTCCGCGTAGCTCGTCGCGTTCTTGCGGGCCGAGCCGGTGCGTACGACACTGCCGGGAACCAGCTTCTCGCAGCGGCGCCAGACCTCGTCCACGGCCTCGTTGTTGGTGGACGCCACCAGAACGGTCTGGCCGCTGGTGACTGCGGTGGCCACCAGGTTGGCCACCAGCTGGCTCTTGCCGGTGCCGGGCGGGCCCGTGGCCACGGTCAGGCGGCGGGTCATGGCGGAGTGGACGACCGCGGCCTGGGCCTCGTTGCAGGGCAGGGGCGTCACCAGGTGCGTCGGCTCTGGATCCGTCAGGGCGAGTGCACGGGTGCGCTCCGAGGCGTCGGGCGCGAGGGCGCCGAGGGCGGTCGCCTGGATCCGGTCCGTATTCTTCGCGATGTCGGCGAAATCGTCGAGCAGCCGCTTCGTGAAGCCGGTTTCGGGCAGGGCCGTGAAGAGGACTGCGGTGTTGCGGGCACCATGGCCGGGCGTATGGATGTCGATGCGGTCCGCGAGCTGGTCGGGGTGGAGTTCCTGCACGCACGGCAGCTCGAACTCCTGCGTGAGGAGGGTGTGCACGTCCACCGCCATACGGTCGTGCTGACCCCGGTGCCAGGAGGGCTGGTACGTGTCCGCGAGCTGGGCGGCCTGCTCCTCGCCGAGCCAATCGAGGGCCAGCCGAGGATGCGGCTGGACAG
>NZ_JBEXHW010000067.1:0-11531 GCF_040608235.1 Streptomyces sp. NPDC005202
CGCACCCACCCCATACGACAACGTCAGCCTTCAAGACCACAACCAGGTCTTGAAGGCCGACGTCACGCCCGGCCCCGAATTAACCAACAGCGTCCGGAGGTGTTCCGGGGCCGTCGGGCCGTTGCGGGAAGGCTACTTGGCCTCGGCCTTCCGCAGTTCCGCCAGTTCCTCGTCGGACTCGCGGCCCGGCGTGGGCAGGTTGAACTTGATGATCGCGAAGCGGAAGACCGCGTAGTAGACCGCCGCGAAACACAGGCCCACCAGGACCAGGCCCCACGGGTTGGTCGCGATGCCCAGGTTCAGTCCGAAGTCGACCGCGCCCGCCGAGAAGCCGAAGCCGTCCTTCATGCCCAGCGCCCAGGTCAGCCCCAGCGAGACACCGGTGAGCACCGCGTGGAGGGCGTACAGGACCGGCGCGATGAACATGAACGTGAACTCGATCGGCTCGGTCACGCCGGTGACGAACGACGTCAGCGCGATCGAGAACATCATGCCGGCGACCACCTTGCGGCGCTCCGGGCGGGCGCAGTGCACCATGGCCAGGCACGCCGCCGGGAGACCGAACATCATGATCGGGAAGAAGCCGGTCATGAACTGGCCCGCGGTCGGGTCGCCGGCCAGGAAGCGGGCGATGTCGCCGCTCTTGCCGTGGTACTCGCCCGCCTGGAACCACGGGAACGAGTTCAGCAGGTGGTGCATGCCGATCGGGATCAGCGCACGGTTGGCGACACCGAAGATGCCGGCGCCCACGGCGCCCGAACCGACCAGCCACTCGCCGAAGTTGTGCAGACCCGTGCCCAGGACCGGCCAGATGTAGCCGAAGACGATGCCGATGACCAGGCCCGCGAAGGCCGACAGGATCGGCACCAGGCGGCGGCCGCCGAAGAAGCCCGCCCAGTCGGGCAGCTTGGTGCGGTAGAAGCGCTGGTAGAGCAGGGCGACCACGAGACCCATCACCACACCGCCGAGGACCTTGGCGTCCACCGGCGCGTTCACCATGACGATCTTGCCGTCGACGACCTGGGCCACCTTCGGCAGGTTCTTGTCGGTGAACGTGGCCAGCACGTTCTTGAAGACCAGGTAGCCGACGACCGCCGCGAGCGCCGTCGAGCCGTCCGACTTCTTCGCGAAGCCGATCGCGATGCCCACGGCGAACAGCAGCGCCATGTTGTCGAGGATCGCGTTCCCGCCGGCCGCCATGAAGCCCGCTATCTTCGTCAGGAACGTCGGGAACGACGGGCGTCCCAGCATGTCGGTGTTGCCGAGGCGCACCAGGAGGGCGGCGGCGGGCAGGACCGCCACCGGCAGCATCAGGCTGCGGCCGATGCGCTGCAGCACAGCCATCAGGCCGGCGCCCATCTTCTTCTCGGCCGCGGGAGCGGCGCTGGCCGTGGTCACAACTTCCTCCACTGGGCATGGCGCCGCCCGGGGACAAGGGAAGGGGGACGGCGGCGTCTCTGGTCTACACCACTGAGTGGTGTAGACCTGTTGTAGCACGATGAAGGCCGTGTAAGGAACCCGCGATTCCTGCTACGGCAGCGCTATCCCCGTACCGGACGAAGACATGGCGAAAGGCCCCCGGACCGGCGGTCCAGGGGCCCGGTCGGCGGCCGTCGCTCAGGCCTTGGTGATGTCCTCGACCTCGTCCTCCGGCTCCCGCCCCGGAGTCTTCAGGTCGAACTTCGTGATCGCGAAGCGGAAGACGACGTAGTACACCGCCGCGAAGCACAGACCGATCGGAACGATCGCCCACGGCTTGGTCGCCAGGTTCCAGTTGATGACGTAGTCCAGCAGACCCGCCGAGAAGCTGAACCCGTCGTGCACGCCCAGCCCCCAGGTCACCGCCATCGACACCCCGGTCAGCAGCGCGTGCACCGCGTACAGCGCCGGAGCGATGAAGAGGAACGAGTACTCGATCGGCTCGGTGATGCCGGTGACGAACGACGTCAGCGCCACCGACAGCATCAGACCGCCGATCTCCTTGCGTCGGCCCGGCCTGGCGCAGTGCGTGATGGCGAGCGCCGCCGCCGGCAGCGCGAACATCATGATCGGGAAGAAGCCCGAGGTGAACTGGCCCGCGTTCGGATCGCCCGCCAGGAACATGTTGATGTCGCCGTGCACCACCGTGCCGTCGGGCTTGGTGTAGCTGCCGAACTGGAACCAGATCGGCACGTTCAGGAACTGGTGCAGGCCGACCACCAGCAGCGCCCGGTTCGCCACGCCGAACACGCCCGCGCCCCAGGAGCCCAGATCGCTCAGCCAGTTGCTGAAGCTCTCCAGCGCATGGCCGATCGGCGGCCAGATCCACAGGCACAGGACCGCGAAGACGATGGCCACGAACGCCATGATGATCGGCACCAGCCGGCGGCCGTTGAAGAAGCCCAGCCAGTCCACCAGCCGGGTGCGATGGAACCGCTGCCAGAAGAAGGCGGCCAGCAGACCCATGACGATGCCGCCGAAGACCCCCGGATTCTGGAACGTGAACGTGGCCAGGGTCCCGTCCGTCGCCTGGCAGCCGACGTTGGCGACCAACTTCGACCCGCCGGGGCAGTGCGGGAACTGGTGCAGCACGTTGTAGTAGACGAGGAAGCCCGCCACCGCCGCGAGCGCGGTCGAACCGTCCGCCTTCTTCGCCATGCCGATGGCCACGCCGACGCAGAAGAGAAGGGGCAGCCCCAGGGAGCCGTCGAGCAGGGCGCCGCCCGCGCCCGCCATCACCTTCGACACGTCGGTCCAGCCGAGCCCGTCCTTGCCGAACAGGTCCGGCTGCCCCAGCCGGTTGAGGATGCCGGCAGCCGGCAGCACGGCGATCGGCAACTGAAGGCTGCGGCCCATCTTCTGCAGGCCCTGGAACAGGGTGTTCCAGCGGGCGCGCGCGGGAGGGACCGTGGTGTCGGCGCTGTCGGCACTCATGGCGTGCCTCCGGGGCTCCTCGGTGCGGGACTGCGTTTGGCCACCGCCCGCACAGTGGTGTAGACCAGTCGGCGGACGGTTCCGCTGTCGTGAACGCCATCATTCGGCACCCACGACACGACCGCTCGCGAAGATGGGCCAACTGTGGGTTACTGCGACAAAGCGGTTCGGATCAGGGAGAAGGAACATGGCCAGCAAGGCTGAGAAGATCGTTGCCGGGCTCGGCGGGATCGACAACATCGATGAGATCGAGGGCTGCATTACCCGGCTCCGCACCGAGGTCAACGACCCTTCACTGGTCGACGAAGCCGCCCTCAAGGCCGCCGGCGCCCACGGCGTCGTCAAGATGGGCACCGCCATCCAGGTCGTCATCGGCACCGACGCCGACCCCATCGCGGCGGAGATCGAAGACATGATGTGAGCCCCGGACACCCTCCGGGTTCGCTCCGCGGGGCCCTTTCCCACCGCGGGAGGGGCCCCTTGCGTTGGGGGACTAGGCTCGGCGCCATGTCTCGAATCGACGGCCGCACCCCCGAACAGCTCCGCCCGGTCACCATCGAACGCGGCTGGAGCAAGCATGCCGAGGGCTCCGTCCTCGTCTCCTTCGGCGACACCAAGGTCTTCTGCACCGCATCCGTCACCGAAGGGGTTCCGCGCTGGCGCAAGGGCAGCGGCGAGGGCTGGGTCACCGCGGAGTACGCCATGCTGCCCCGCTCCACCAACACCCGCGGCGACCGCGAGTCCGTCAAGGGCAAGATCGCCGGCCGCACCCACGAGATCTCCCGCCTCATCGGCCGCTCCCTGCGTTCGGTCGTCGACTACAAGGCGCTCGGCGAGAACACCATCGTCCTGGACTGCGACGTCCTCCAGGCCGACGGCGGCACCCGCACCGCCGCCATCACCGGCGCCTACGTCGCCCTCGCCGACGCCATCGCCTGGGCCCAGGCCAAGAAGCTCATCCGCGTCGGCCGTCAGCCCCTCACGGGCACGGTCTCGGCAGTCTCCGTCGGCATCGTCGGCGGAGTGCCCCTGCTGGACCTCTGCTACGAAGAGGACGTCAGAGCCGACACCGACATGAACGTCGTGTGCACCGGCGACGGCCGCTTCGTCGAGGTCCAGGGCACCGCCGAGGCCGAACCCTTCGCCCGCGAGGAACTCAACGCGCTGCTCGAGCTCGCCGTCGCCGGCTGCACCGAACTGGCCACCATCCAGCGCGCCGCACTCGAGACCGTCCTCGCAAAGTAAAGGGCACCCCAAGAAGCACAACCGCCCCGGGCAACCCCACCGCCCGCCCCCGCGTCCCTACCGGTACGGGCGTACGGCACACCGCCGTACGCCCGGCCACGAACGGGGCCGCCTGCGGGGGCCGTCAACGGGGAGGGAACCGAGCCATGGCCGCCAGCCGACGCCAACATCCGGGCCGCACCACCGCCATCGCCGCCACGGCAGCCGCCGTCGCACTCACCCTCGGCACACTGACCGGTTGCAGTGCGGTCGACAAGGCACTCGACTGCGTCCAGACCGCCGACTCCATCGCCGACAGCGTCACCGACCTCCAGCAGGCGGTGGAAAACGCGGCCAACGACCCCACGCAGACCGACGAGTCCCTCAACTCCATCCAGAAGGACCTGAGCAAGATCGGCGACAGGACCGACAACGCCGACGTCAACAAGGCCGTCGACGACCTGAACAAGGCCGTCGACAACGTCCGTACGGCCATCAGGAACGGCGACACGACACCTGACATCGGCCCGGTCACGGACGCGGCGGGCGAACTGACGAAGGTCTGCACGTCGTAGGAGCGGGCAGGATGCGGGCGGGGTCGCCCGGATGCCGGCCGGGATACTGGACGGCATGACCCGCTTGATCCTCGCCACCCGCAACGCCGGAAAGATCGCCGAACTCAGGGCGATCCTCGCCGACGCCGGCCTCACCCACGAACTGGTGGGCGCCGACGCCTACCCCGACATCCCCGACGTAAAGGAAACCGGCGTCACCTTCGCCGAGAACGCCCTGCTGAAGGCCCACGCCCTGGCCCGGGCGACCGGACTCCCGGCGGTGGCGGACGACTCCGGCCTCTGCGTGGACGTCCTGGGCGGCGCCCCGGGCATCTTCTCGGCCCGCTGGTCCGGCCGCCACGGCGACGACAAGGCCAACCTGGACCTGCTGCTGGCCCAGCTCGCGGACATCGCCGACGACCACAGGGGCGCCCACTTCGCCTGCGCGGCGGCGCTCGCCCTGCCGGACGGCACGGAAAGGGTGGTGGAGGGCCAACTCCGCGGCACCCTGCGGCACGCTCCCGTCGGCACGAACGGCTTCGGATACGACCCGATCCTCCAGCCGGAGGGCGACACCCGCACCTGCGCGCAGTTGACCCCCGAGGAGAAGAACGCGATCAGCCACCGGGGCAAGGCGTTCAGGGCGTTGGTGCCGGTGGTGCGGGAACTGCTGGGCTGACTCTCACAGAAACGCCCCGCACCTACGAATCAAAGGTGCGGGGCCCTTTCCCACCTGTGGGCCCGGTGGGACTCGAACCCACGACGCACCGGATCTAAACCGGCGTCCTCTCGCCAGCTGGGATACGGGCCCGCTGCGCTGCCTACTCTACTGGTCTCTGCGTACCGCTCGCGGTCTGCCTCCTCGGCACCAGGTACTGGTGATCGCATGACAGTTGGGGCAGAGCAACCGCAGGTTCTCCCGCCGGTTGTCGCGCCAGTTCCCGTTGATGTGATCGACCTCCAGCGTCATGGGCTTCCCCAACCACTCGGGCCCGACGCCGCACCTGGCGCACTGCTCGGGTACGCCGACTTCGCGGAGCGCGCGGCGCAGACGCTTGGTTGCAACCCGGTATCCGCCGCTCTGTCCTACCAGAACGTCTTGCGGCCGTCTGGCGTTCGTGCCCGGCTTCCCTCGCTGGCCTCGGCCGACGGCAGCGCCCAGTGGAGGTGCGTTCCCGCTCGTAGGCGGCGAGGGCCTGCGGGAGCGCGGCGTGCTCGCGCAGGGCGCCGGCCAGGCAGATCGCGTCCTCCAGGTGCTTGCCCAGGAAGTGCGTAGTCGAGAGGCGACCGTCAGCGATCCACTCACTCCCTTCGCTCGTTGCGCACCGTTGTTCGCACGGCCCAGTCTGCGCAGCACCTCTGCCACGGAGGTCGACTGGGCGACCGCCCGCAGTTCCTCGTCCGTGGGCCGGGCGCCTCCTACCAAAGGGGCGGAAGTGCGAGATGTCGATGTCGAAGTGGGCGAATCGCCTCGCTAGGCATGTGCGGAGGTAGCTGTACGGCCGGGTGCCGAAGAAGGCGATGACCTCGTCGATGTCGGAGCACATTGCGGCAGCTTCCGCCAGGCGCTCGCGGGTGTACCGTACGCCACCATCGCGTATGGGGTGCGGCTCCTGCGTCCCTTGCCCGCCCTCGATAGCTGTCCGTTGTGGAATGGCAGTTGGGGCAGAGTAGGCACAAGTTCTCGATGCGGTTGTTGCGCCAGTCGCCGTCACGTATCCACCCCCAGCTTCTTCATCCGCTGGAACACCCACCCCCAACCTCTCCAACGCCTCCGACAACGTCCGCGCCCCACGAGCCGCCTCCTCCAGCCGCTCCCTGCTGTACGCACTGGCCCCCAGTGAGCCCCCTCCGTTCTCGACCGCGTGTTCGTGGTCTCGCACGGAGTAACGAGCAGGTTGTCGGGCAGTCACGTCGGGAACGTGAGGCGGCCCGCGCCGGACTGTCCCGGTGCGGGCCGCCTGCTCAGCGCATTCGCGTCCCTGCTGAGATCCCCAGATCCGTGATGATCTTGGCCACGTGGCCCGTCGCCTTGACGTTGTACAGCGCGCGCTCGACCTTGCCGTCCTCGTCGACGATCACCGTGGAGCGGATGACGCCGACGACCGTCTTGCCGTACATCTTCTTCTCGCCGTAGGCGCCGTAGGCCTCGAGGACCTGCTTGTCCGGGTCGGCCAGGAGCTTGACCTTCAGGTTCTCCTTCTCGCGGAACTTCGCCAGCTTCTCGGGCTTGTCGGGGGAGATGCCGATCACGTCGTAGCCCGCGCCGGCGAGGAGCTCGAGGTTGTCCGTGAAGTCGCAGGCCTGCTTGGTGCAGCCGGGGGTCAGGGCCGCCGGGTAGAAGTAGACGATGACCTTGCGGCCCTTGTGGTCGGCCAGCGACACCTCGTTGCCGTCGGCGTCGGGGAGGGTGAAGGCGGGGGCCGTGTCCCCGGGCTGGAGTCGCTCGGTCATCGGGGTCGTCTCCTCGTGCGTGGATCAGTGATCGGTGCGGTGGTGGTCAATGCCGTTCCGGTCCGAGCGTAACCGGGGGTGCCGACAGTGCGGTCGGACCCGGAGCTGACAGACTGTCCTGAACAGGTTTCAGTTGACTTCGGAGGCGGTACGGTGGCGGACACGTCGGACACCAGAACCCCGGCGCAGATCGAGGCGGACATCAGGCGCCGCCGCGAAGTGCTGGCCGCGACGCTCGACGAGATCGGGGTGCGCGTGCACCCGAAGACCATCGTCGGGGACGCCAAGGCCAAGGTCGTCTCCAACATCGACCACACGCTCGGGCGGGCCTATGTGCAGGTCAACCGGGTCGTGAGTGATGTGCGGGCGCAGTTCGTGGACGAGGACGGCGCGCCGCGGCTGGAGCGGGTCGTGCCGGTCGCGCTGGTCGCCGTCGGGCTCGTCGGGCTGCTCGCCCTGGGGGCGCGGCGGCGCCGGGGCTGAGGACCGGCGACCCACCGGCGTGCGGATGTGGTGAAGGCAGGTAGGTTCAAGGCGTGAGCGCCAACAGAAATGAGCACAGCACCCATCACGACAAGCTGCCCATCCGGATGCTGCACGACCGTGTGCTCGTCCGGCAGGAGACCAGCGAGGGCGAGCGGCGTTCGGGCGGCGGCATCCTGATTCCCGCCACGGCGGCGGTGGGACGCCGGCTGGCCTGGGCGGAGGTTGTCGCGGTCGGGCAGAACGTACGCACCGTGGAGCCGGGCGACCGCGTGCTGTTCGACCCGGAGGACCGCGCCGAGGTCGAGGTGCGGGGCATCGCGTACGTGCTCATGCGCGAACGTGATCTGCACGCCGTGGCCGCGGACCGGTTCGAGGGGTCGGAGGACACCACCGGGCTGTATCTGTAGGACAGCTGTCGAAGGGGCTGGCGGGGGCTGGTGACCGTCGTCACCAGCCCCTTTTGCCGTTCCTCGGCTGTCTGCGCCCGGGTCGCCCGGGTCGCCCGGGTCACTGCCGTCGGGTGGCCGTGTTCTGCGCGCCTCCGGTGTCCGTCGTCACTGCGCCGTCGCTCGTCGTGCCGTCGGTGGCGCCGCCCTGGGTGCCGCCGGTGGTGCCCCCGGTCGTCGTTCCGTCGGTGGTCGGCGTGCCTCCCGTGGTGCCGTCCGTGGTCCCCCCGGTGGTCGGCGTGCCGTCGGTGGTGCCGCCCGTGGTCGGGGTGCCGCCGGTGGTGTCTCCCGTCGTGCCGGCCGTCTGGCCGTTCGTCTGGCCCTGGCTCTGCCCCTGGATCTGGCCCTGGATCTGGCCCTGGGCGTCCTGACCGCCGGTGGTGGCGGTGCCGCCGTTGTCCTGGCCGCCGGTGTCCGGCGTCTGCGCGGGGCCGGTGGACGGCGGCTGGGTCTCCTCGGCGCCGCTTTGCAGCTGGAGGTCGAAGTCGGTGACCGGCTTGTCCTTCAGGGCGTTCTTGGTGAACTGCGCCCAGATCTGCGCGGGCGGGCCGCCGCCGTTGACGCGGTCGAGGCCCATGGCGCCGTACAGCGGCTTGTGGGCGGCCGTGACCGGGTCCTGGCCCATGACGGAGATGACGGTGGCGAGGTCGGGCGTGTAGCCGGCGAACCAGGCCGCGGTGTCCTCCTCGGCGGTGCCGGTCTTGCCGGCGACGGGGCGGTCGGCGGCCTGCGCGGCGGTCGCGGTGCCGTTCTGGACGACGCTCTGCAGGATCGCGGTGGTGGTGTCGGCGGCCTCCCGGCTGACGGCCTGCGTGGTCGTCTGCTTCGGCAGCTCCACGGTCTCGGTGCCGTCCTTGGTGATCTTCTCGATCATCGTGTACGTCCCGCGCTCACCGTGGTTGGCGAGCGTGGCGTACGCCTCCGCCATGTCGAGGACGCTGGCGGTGGCCGTGCCGAGCGCGATCGACGGGGTGGCGGTCAGGTCGGGGGTGTTGGCGGGGATGCCGAGGGCGGTCGCGGTCTGCTTGACCTTGTCGGGGCCGGCGTCGACGGCCATCTGTGCGTACACCGCGTTGACGGACTTGTCGGTCGCCTTGCGGACGGTGATGTTGCCGTAGGAGACGCTGTCCTCGTTCTCGGGGGCGTAGTAGCCGCCGTTCCAGCCCTGGACCGGGCGCTTGTTGGTGCCGTCGTAGACGGTGTTGGGGGTGATGACGCGGCCGTCCTGCGTCTGGGAGTGGTTCTGGACGGCCGAGGTGAACACGAAGGGCTTGAAGGTGGAGCCGACCTGGAAGTCCCGGCGGGTGGCGTTGGGGGTGTACTGCTTGACGTAGTCGATGCCGTTGTACATCGCGACGACCTTGCCGGTCTTGGGGTCGACCGCGGCGCCGCCCGCGCGCACGTAGGTGTCCACCTTGCGGTTCTTCTTGTCCAGCTTGGAGATCAGCTGGTCGTCGACGGCCTTGACGAAGGCGTCCTGCTTGCTCTTCTGCAGGGTGGTGGTGATGCGGTAGCCGCCCGCGTCCAGTGAGTCCTCGTCGATGATCTTGTTCTGGGTGAGGTAGTCCCGGATGATGCGGACGAGGTAGCCGCGCTGCCCGGACAGGCCGGCGGAGACGGTCGACTCCTTCGGCACCGGGAACTTCAGGCCGGTCCGCTCGGACTTGCTGAGCCAGCCCTTCTTGACCATGCCGTCGAGGACGTAGTTCCAGCGGGCCACGGCGGCCGACTTGTTCTCCGGGTGGGCGACGACGTCGTACTCGCTGGGCGCGTTGACGAGGGCGGCGAGGTAGGCGGCGCGGGCCGGGTCGAGGTTCTTGGCGTCCACGCCGTAGTAGGCCTGGGCGGCGGCCTGGATGCCGTAGGCGTTGCGGCCGAAGTAGCTGGTGTTCAGGTAGCCCTCGAGGATCCTGTCCTTGGACTCGTTGCGGTCCAGCTTGATCGCGATGAAGAACTCCTTCACCTTGCGGGTGACGGTCTGCTCCTGGCCCAGGTAGTAGTTCTTCACGTACTGCTGGGTGATCGTCGAGCCGGACTGCTTGCCCTTGCCGGTGGCCATGTTCCAGGCGGCGCGCAGCATCGCCTTGGGGTCGACGGCGGACTCGGTGTAGAAGTCCCGGTCCTCGGCGGCCAGCACCGCGTGCTGGGCGTTCTTGGAGACCTGGGCGAGGATGACGTTCTCCCGGTTGATGTCGCCGTCGCGGGCGAGCGGGGTGCCGTCGGCGTAGAGGTAGACGTTGCTCTGCCGGGTCGCCAGGTAGTTGGCGGGCGGGATCTTGACCATCGAGTAGCCGACGAAGAACGCGCCGATCAGCAGCAGGACGACGATGACGAAGCCGCCGAGCCACAGGCGCCAGGTCGGGATGATCCGGCGCCACCCGGTGCGCTTGGGGCGCTTGGGCTTCTTGCCGTAGGCCCCGGCCCCGGGCCCGGCGTCGGGCGAGCCTGTCCCCGGGTCCGGAACGGCCACGCGAGCCCCGGGGGGCTCTCTGTGTGCCCGGCCCTCGTTCGGCTGTTTCGCCTGCGGCTCGTCGCTCATGGTGTGCGGAGACTCCTGTGGTGCGTGCGTCGTACGTCGTTCCCGTACGCCTCTGGCGCTCTTTGCGCTCCTCTGATGAAGACTGTCCCATCCGGCGATCAGTTCCCTGGCAGCGGCTCGCGTCGCGGTGGCCGGCGCGCGCGGTCGGAAGGCGCGCGGCGGGCTCGGGTGAACACCGTTACACTGCACGCCTGTTCGAATAATGATCTTGTTTTCGCGAGATCCGTCTGAAGGGGAACACAGATGAGACTCATCGCACGCTCCGCCCTCGCGGGCACCGCCGCCGCCCTGCTCGCCCTGGCGACGGGCACCTCGGCGCACGCCGACGGGACCGGCCGCACCGCCACGCCCCGGCGGACTACGACGTCACGCCGACGCAGAGCTGGGGCGGCAAGGCGCACATCAAGACCCACGGCGAGATCTTCACCATCACCGACCTCGCCAAGGACGGCCATTCGACCATCGGGATCATCTCCATCGGCGGCGAGGGAACGTGTACTACTACTGGAACCGGAACGGCGTCGACACCACCCGCACGGTCGACCTCGACGTCAAGGAGGGCACGCCGCTGAACATTAAGGCCTGCCTCGGCGACTGGAGCGGCACCGCCACCGGCGGCATCCGCTGGGACAAGTGCAGCGACTGGGAGCAGACCGACGCCTGACCGGTCGGTCCAGGGTCCGGCGACCGCCGGGAGCGATCCGTTCCCGGCGGTCGCCGCGCATTGGGCCTGGAAAACCCGCCGCGCGTCCTGCCTGGTGCCTGGAAGGCTTCCGCGCATCCGGCCGGAAAATGCGTGGCACGCCGCGTCGCCTGCGCACTAGGTGTTCTGTCCACGGAGGTTGGTGACAGCGATCACTGACGTGTGATCTTGAAATGGGTGAGGGCCTTCTGGCCTGGTGTGGATTGCGACAT
>NZ_JBEXHW010000068.1:0-10396 GCF_040608235.1 Streptomyces sp. NPDC005202
CACGCTGCGCGACGCGCTGCCGCAGGCGGAGGTCGTCGAGTGCGAACCGGCGGACGTTCCGGGCGAGTTGGAGAAGGCGGCCGCCCGCGCCCCGGCCGACGAGCGCGCACCCCGGGGACACCGCGCTGGTGTTTGTGGACGGCCGCATCGAGGGGTTCGTCGGGGGCACCTGCGCGGAGGCGACGGTGCGGCGCTACGGTCTGGAGGCGCTGCAGACCGGCGAGTCGGTGCTGTTGCGGATCTCTCCGGAAGAGACCGGTGAGGCCGTCGTCCATGAGGGGGCCGTCATGGTCGGCAATCCGTGCCTGTCTGGCGGGGCACTCGAGATCTTCCTCGAGCCGCTCCGCCCCGCCCCGAGGGTGCTCGTTCTCGGCGAAACCCCCATCGCCCGGAAGCTGGTTGAGTTCGGTCCGGCCCTCGACTACGACGTCGTGGCCGTCGGCGCCTCCGGCGTCACGGCCGAGTCCCTCACCGGGGTCGCCGCGGTCGTCGTCGCCTCCCACGGGCGCGACGAGGAGCCGCTCCTCGCTCTTGCCCTGCGTGCGGGGGTCCCGTACATCGCCCTGGTCGCGAGCCGCAAGCGCGGCACGGCGGTGCTGGACAGCCTGGACGTGACCGCGGAGCAGCGGGCGGGGATCCACCTCCCGGCGGGTCTGCCGATCGGCGCCCGCACGCCCGGGGAGATCGCCCTGTCGATCCTGGCCGAGATCGTCGCGTCCGTGCGGGCCGAGCCCGCACAGCCCGAAACGTCCGCAGGGGCGGTCGCCGAGGCCGAGGCCGAGGCCGAGCCGGCGACTGCGATCGACCCGGTGTGCGGCATGACCGTCGCCGCGGTCGAACACACGCCGCACTCCGACGCCGCGGGCGAGCGGCGATGGTTCTGCGCCGAGGGGTGCCGCGCCGCATTCGAAGCCGATCCCGCCCGGTACGCAGGTGCGGGTGCCGGAGGCGGCGCCTAGGCCACCAGAAGCCCGCCGCATGGCTGGAGTCAGGAGTCAACCTTGCACATCGACCCGACCGTGACCGCCCTCCGAGAAGAACGGGACCAGCGTGATTCCGTCCCCGCCCGGGGATCGGGAGTCCACGGGCCGGCCCTCGGCGGATGCACCTCGCCCGTCGAGGGGGTCGTCCCAGACGTCGAGCGGCTCGGCGCCGCCCTCGACGCCGCCGGCTACGTGGCCGACGACGGATTGGTGACCGCGCTGTACCTCGCACTGCGCCTCCCGCAGCCGCTGCTGCTCGAAGGCGAAGCCGGGGTGGGCAAGACCGAGGCGGCCAAGGCGATCGCGGCCGTGCTCGGCACCCCGCTGATCCGCCTCCAGTGCTACGACGGCCTCGACGCCGCCGAGGCCCTGTACGAGTGGAACTACCCCCGCCAGCTGCTGAGCATCCGCCTCGCCGAGGCCAAGCACTCCGAGCTGGCCGAGGCCGACCTGTTCACCGAAGAGTTCCTCGTCCGGCGCCCGGTGCTCGCCGCCCTCACCCACCCCGGCCCGATGCCCGCGGTGCTGCTGATCGACGAGGTCGACCGGGCCGACGACGACTTCGAGGCGTTCCTGCTCGAGGTCCTGGCCGAGTCGAGCGTGACCATCCCGGAGATCGGCACCGTCAAAGCCACGGTGCCCCCGATCGTCGTGCTGACCTCCAACCGCACCCGGGACCTCCACGACGCCCTGAAGCGTCGGTGCCTCTACCACTGGATCGACTACCCCAGCGCGGAGCAGCTCATCGAGATCGTCCGGCGCCGGGTCCCGGGATCTTCGGCCTCGCTCGCGAACGACGTGGCGGCGGCCGTGCAACGGCTCCGGTCGCTGGAGATCCAGAAGCCACCCGGCATCGCCGAGAGCATCGACTGGATCTCGGCGCTCTCCCTGCTCGGTGTGGACCGGCTGGACGCCGACGCCGCCGACCGTACCCTCGGCTCCCTGCTCAAATACCGCGAGGACCACGACCTGGTGCGTGAGCGCGGCGTGGCATGGCTGGCTGGCACCCGCGATGCATGAGCGCATCAGCCTGCCCACCTTCGACCTCGCCGACTTCGCCGGCCGGTTCGGGGAGGCGCTGCACCGCTCCGGCGTGGCCGTCACGCCGGAGCGGTCGGTGCGCTTCCTCCAGGCGCTGCGCCTGCACCCGCCCGTGGACCGGTCCGCTCTGTACTGGACCGCCCGCCTGGCCCTCGTGACAGGGCGCGAGCAGATCGCGCCGTTCGACCGGGTATTCAACGCACTCTTCGGCGGCCTCCTCGACCCGGCCGAGGTCCGCGGTGACCAGAACAACACACCGCTGCCGGGGGTCGAGGCCGGTCCCGGCCGGCCGCCGGTCCCCTCCGACCAGCCCCTGCAAGCCTCGGGGTCGCGGGGGCCGAGCGGTGCCCCGCAGCCGGGTGGTGCCAGCGCTGACGCCGATCGGGAAGTCGAGGCCCTGCGGGCGATCAGCAGCGCCGAGGAGGCCCTCGCCCACAAGGACTTCGGTGCCCTCGACGCCGACGAACTCACCGCCCTGCACCGCCTCATCGAATCGCTTGTGGTGAGTACCCCGCTCCGCCGAACGCGCCGCAAGGAAGCCGAGCGCGGCGGCCGCCACATCGACCTGCGCCGCACGCTGCGCCGAAGCCAGCGCACCGGCGGCGAGCCGGTCCGGCTGGCCCGGTGCCACAACCGCCTCCGCCGCCGCCCGCTGGTGCTGCTGTGCGACATCTCCGGGTCGATGGAGCCTTACACCCGGGCCTACCTCGGCTTCTTCCAGCGGGCCGCCGCCGGCGTGTCCGCCGAGGCCTTCGTCTTCGCCACCCGGCTCACCAGGCTCACCCCGGTCCTGCGGAACGCTAGCCCCGACGCCGCGCTCCGCCGGGCGGGCGTGACCGCCTCCGACTGGTCGGGCGGCACGCGGATCGGTCGCGCTCTAGCCGAGTTCAACAACGGCTTCGGCCGGCGGGGGATGGCCCGCGGCGCGGTGGTCGTGATCTTCTCCGACGGCTGGGAGGGCGAAGACCCCCGTGCGGTCGGGCGCGAGATGACCCGGCTCGCCCGCCTCGCGCACCGCATCGTGTGGGTCAACCCACGTAAGGCGGCCGCCGGGTACGCCCCGCTCACGGGTGGAATGGCCGCGGCCCTGCCGCACTGCGACGCGTTCGTGAGCGGCCACAGCTATGCCGCCCTGGCCGAGGTCATCGAGGCGATAGCCGGACCGGACGGATCCCTCTCCCGGCGCGCACCAGTGGGAACGTCCCGTGGCTAGCCCGCCGGCGGTCAGCCGGGTCAGGCCCGCCTGCGCGGGTGCTGCCAGGCGCGCCGGTCTGGCGGCCATGGCCGACGGTGGTCCGTCGCTGGGGTCCTGCGTCCCCCGGCACCAGACCCGACTCGGTCCGAAGGGGGATCAGGCGTGACTCCGGGCGCTCTGGTCGCTCACGGGCACGAGATCTCGGCGGCCACGCCGGCTTCGATGATCGCGGGCCTGGTGGCCGTTGCCTCGGCGACTGTCGCCGGTGTCTGGCTCGGTCGGGGCGTGGCTCTGCGCCCTGCCGTACTCCTGGGCGCCGCCTCCGGCGTCCTGCTCGTCGTCGCGGTCGTCCACGTCCTCCCGGACGCCCTCCACGAGGCCGTGGAGACCGGCTTGCCACTGTGGTCCGTCCCGCTGATGTGCACCGCGGTTACGCCGCCTCCAGCGCGGGCATCTGGAGCAGTTGTCCGAGCGAAGGCGGGCAGTTCCACGGCTGGGTGGCCGTCGTGGCGTTGGCCGTCCACCGCGCGGTCGAGGGCATGGCACTTGCGTCCGGGTCCGTGGCCGTGCTGGCAGCCCTCGTGGTACACGCCGCTGCGGAAGGGGCGGCGTTGGCGGTGGTCGTCGGCGGAGGACGGCGCTGCCTCGTGGTCTGGACCCTTCTGGCGAGCGCCAGCCCCGGGATCGGCGTCCTCGCGATTGACCCTCCCACTCTCCTCGTTCCAGTGCTTCTGGCTCTCGTCGCCGGAGTGCTGGCGGGCGCGGGCTGGACCGCGTTGACGGCCGCACTTCGGGACGGGCTGTCCGGTCGCCCCAACGACCCGGCCGTCGTGGCCGCCGTCGTGGCTGCCGGGGCGCTGACCGCCGTCGCTGTGGCCACGTCCGGGTGAGGCGCCCCGGTACGACGATGCCGTCTGCTCGACGGAGCCGGCTCTCACAGGCCGAAAGGGAAGCCGATGCATGGACCTGCAGTTGTCAGTTGGCTGCTCGCGACGCTCACCAGTGCCGCCGCCCTGTTCTGCCTCGCCCGGCTGCGCACACCCGCCGCGCAGCGCGGCGGCACGGGGTGGGCAGGTCGCGAATCGGATGCCGCTGAGGCGCTCATGGGGATCGGTATGGCGGTGATGGCCCTGCCGGTCAGCCGGGGCGGCGGCGTGCCGGCCGCCGCGTGCGTGGTGCTCTTCAGCGGGGTCGGCGCCTGGTTCCTGGCCGCCGCACTGCGCGGGGGCGGTGCCCGGCACCGCGCGCACCGGCTGCACCACGCGGTGGGGAGCGGCGCGATGGTGTACATGGCCCTGCCCATGGCGACCGACGCCACCGGTGGACCGCAGCATGCCGGGCATGTTCCAGCGGCCGAGGGACCGCTGCTGCTGACCGGCTTGCTGCTGCTGTACTTCGGGAGCTACGCGGTGTGGACGGGCAGTCGGTTGCTGGCTACCGCGCCGGGCGACGTGGTTGCCGTCACCGGCGGTGCGCAACTGCTGCGTGCACCGGGGATGCCGCAGGCCTGCCGAGTCGTCATGGGAGTGGGCATGTTCGTCATGCTGCTGGACGGGTGAGGCGCTGCACCGGCCCGTCACCCGTGTCCTCGGTCATCTCGTCGTCGAAGCCGTTCCGCGAGGCCCCGGCGGCCTGGGCCCGGGGCACCTCGACGGTGGAGGTTGCCGGACCACCACCCAGGTCACCACCACCCAGGTCACCACCACCCAGGTACGAGACGTCGTCGCTCTTGAGCCGGATGCAATGCAGCACCACCGAGCTGCGCGAGAACCCGTCGGAGGGGCGCAGGGTACTGGACGAGGACGTCGCCCGCGGCGGCGGTGGTGACGGAGACGAGCAGCAGGACGGCGGCGGAGCCGAGGGCGTAGGCGGCGAAGACGGCGGACACAGGTTCGACCCGGGCACGCCCCGCCCAGGGCGGGCACCACCCCACACGACGGACATGAGCTGCTCCGGTACCGCGATCACAGGGTGGGCTCATCCCACTGATCGAGGAGGAGGTCGGCGAGGTCGGTGCCGGGTCCGCCCGCGCCGTCGTGCAGGACCTGTTCGGTCCAGATGACCTTGCCACCCGCGGTGTACCGGGTTCCCCAGCGTTCTGCGAACCGGGCGACGAGGAAAAGGCCTCGTCCGCCCTCGTCTGTGGTGGCCGCCCGGCGCACGTGCGGGGACGTGCTGCTGCCGTCGGTGACCTCGCAGATCAGGGTGCGATCGTGCAGCAGTCGGACGTGGACGGGCGGGGCTCCGTAGCGGATGGCATTGGTGACCAGTTCGCTGAGGATGAGCTCGGTGTTGAAGCCGATCTTCTCCAGACCCCAGACCCGCAGCTGGCGGTCGGCACCGGCGCGCACCCGGGCGACGGCCGCCGGGTCAGAAGGTACGTCCCAGTCGGCGACGCGGCCCGGGTCCAACACCCGGGTGCGGGCCACCAACAGGACTATGTCATCGCGGGGACGCGCTGCTTGTAGGGCGTCGAAGACCGCCTGGCAGGTCTGCTCCGGATCGCGCCCTGGGGCTTCGGCCAGAGTCCGCTGCAGCAGGGCCAGGCCGGCACCGATGTCCCGGTCGCGGTCCTCGACCAGCCCGTCGGTGAAGAGCACCAGGCGGGATCCCTCAGGCACCTGGAACTTGGCGGTCTCCACGGGCAGGCTGCCGCCCAGTCCCAGGGGCGGGGAACCGGGCACCTCGGGGAAGGTGACGGAGCCCTCGGGGTGGACCAGGGCGGGCCCCAGATGGCCGGCCCGGGCGATGGTGACCTGAGCGGGGACCGGGTCGTAGATGGCATACAGGCACGCGGCTCCGGTGATACCCGGCTCACCTTCTCTTACGTCCTGGTCGATCCGAGCGACCAGTTCGTCGAGGTATCCAAGGAGTTCGTCGGGCGGCAGGTCGAGGGTGGAGAAGTTGTGGACGGCGGTGCGCAGACGGCCCATGGTGGCGGAGGCATGCAGGCCGTGCCCGACGACGTCGCCCACCACCAGCGCGACGCGAGCCCCGGGCAGCGGGATGACGTCGAACCAGTCGCCGCGCACACCGGCCTCGGCGGGCGCATACCGGTAGGCGACGTCGAGCGCGTTCTGTGCGGGCAGGGTCTGGGGCAGCAGGCTGCGCTGCAGTGTGACGGCCATGGTGTGTTCGCGGGTGTAGCGGCGGGCGTTGTCGACGCAGACCGCGGCGCGGGTGGCCAGTTCCTCGGCGAGGGACACGTCCTCCTGGTCGAAGGGCTCGGTCTCCTCCAAGCGCCAGAAGTTGACCAGGCCCAGCACCACGCCGCGCGCCTGTAGCGGCACCGTGATGAGTGAACGGATCCCGTAGTCGGTGATCTGCCGGGCCGGCGGAATCTGCGTCTGCCAGCCGGGTGCGGCGCCAAGATCCGGTTCGAGCACCGCGTGGCCGCTGACCAGGGCCGAAGCCATCGGCGTGGCGGGGAGCCAGGTGATGCGCTCGCCGACCGGGATCAAGGGAGCGTCCTGCCGGACACCGCAGGAGGCGGTGCAGTGCATCTCCGCGGTACCCGAGGGCTCTCCGCCCTGCAGCACGGCTTCCAGCAGCTCCACGGTGGTGTAGTCGGCGAAGCCGGGGACCACCACCCGCGCGAGTTCCTCGGCAGTGCGCACCACGTCGAGGGTGGTGCCGACCCGTGTAGCCGCGTCGTACAGCAGCTGGAGGCGCTTGCCGGCCTTCTGGTACAGGCGCGCGTTCTCCATCGCGACCCCGGCCGCCACCGCCAGCGTCTGCAAAACGGCCTCGTCCGCCAGGTCGAACTCCTGACTCCCGCGCTTCTCAGCGAGGTAGAGATTGCCGACGACCTCCTCGCGCACCCGGATGGGCACCCCGAGGAACGAGTGCATGGGCGGGTGGTTCGGCGGGAAGCCGTACGCGGCCGGGTGCCTGGACACCTCACGCAGCCGAAGCGGCCTGGGATGTCGGATCAGCTCACCCAGAACCCCCTTGCCGGCCGGGTACGCCCCGATCGCGGCGATCTGCTCCTGGCTCATCCCGACCGGCACGAACACCGTGATCGTTTGGTCCTGGCCGACAATGCCGAGCGCGCCGTACTCACAGTCCATCAGCTCGACAGCAGCCGTGACGGTCCGCCCCAACACCTGCATGAAGTCCAGCTCTTGGCCGACCGAGAGCACGGCCTTCAGCAGTTGGTACCACCGGTCCCGGCCAAGCGCGTCACTGATCCCGCCCTGCAGCACGGCTTCCAGCAACTTGTCGAGCTGCACCTGCGGCAGTTGCGGCAGGTGCAGCGTCCTGCTCGCCTTGTCCGGCTCCGGGCCCACTGCCGTCACCTTCTTTCAATAACCCCCGCTCCTCAAGTAGACCGCACCCGACGGCATGGGTCATCCGTATCCCGCCCCGGCCGGTCCAGCCCTCGGCGGGCGTGCGGCCGAGCAGCCAAGCGGCCCGCTCTCCGTGGTGGTGGAGCAGCGACCACGCTCGGGATCGGACCAACGCACGCGCCACCCCGAAGAAACACCCTTGGTAATCACTGCTACACGTAGCGTCAGTTCTCTGTGGAGCCTGCAACACGACATGCGGCAACACGCGAACCGGGTAGGGAAGCCGAACAGCGGCTCATGTGGTTCGTCCGAGGGCCACGCCGGACCGATCACCACGTCGGCCCGATGGTCCCGCAGCAGGTCGGCGAACGCCGAGCCGGGCACGGCCAGGGTAACGACATCGGCATCGGGCTGGCGACGGCAGAAGGCCTCGAGTAGCCGCGGGGTCACGTGCTCGGTTGCGGTCGCGGTGGACGCCACCCGCGCAGATACAGGGTGTTTTCCCCGGTCTCCCGGTTCCTGGCCGTGCGCGCGCCGAAGAAGTTGCCGCCCGCCGTCGGCATGACGGAGCAGCAGGGGCACGCGAGCGGCTGGTGGGCTGGGGAGCCTGCGACCGAGGCACGTGGTTGCTCCCGGGTCCGTCGGCAGGTGGCGCGGCGGACGGGCGGACGGTGCCGCCTTCCTGACAGGCTGATCTACGGCCGCATCCCCACCCACTCGTATCCGTCGGGAGAGCTTTCCTTTTTCCAGATCGGCACTTCCGACTTCAAGAGCTCGATGCACATGGTGCAGGCCTCGAGTGCCTCTGCCCGATGCGGCGCGGCAGCAGCGATCATGACCGCTGGCTCTCCCACCTCGAGCACACCCACCCGGTGAGTCACCGCGACTCGTACTCCCGTGCCCACCGCCTCACATCGCTCGACGATGTTCGTGAGCGTCTTGAGGGCCATCGACCGGTATGCCTCGTACTCGAGTCGAACAACCTGTCGGCCCTCATTGTGATTCCGTACGAGGCCGGTGAAGGTGACAACCGCCCCGTGCGACGGATCGGTCACCGCCGTGAGTACCTCGTCGAGCCGCAACGGCTCGTCGCTCAGCCGGGCGTACGGGCCTTCCGCTCCGCCCGCGATCGGCGGAAGGAGCGCAATCTCGTCACCGTCTTCGAGTACGTGCTCCGAAGACATGAAGTCCTCGTTCACCGCCACCTTGACCATGCGCTTTACCCGGGCCAGCTCCGGATACTTGTCGTGCAGGACGTCGATCAGGCATTGGAGGGTGCTTCCATCCGGCAGCACAACGGTCTCCGCTGTTCTCGCGAGTTGCTCGCGCAACGCGCCGAAGTACAGCACGGAGATCTGCATCAGCGGTCTCCTTCTTCTGAATTGGTGTTGTCACGGGCAGACCGCGGAAAGTCGGATATCGCACGTGCTCCTGGCCGAGCTCGGTTGCAAAGCGGTCTCTGATCAAGGGTGGTGGCTGCGTCGTGATGTGACCTCAGCCACCGCGCGTATGCATCTCGAGATGCGGGTCGCGCTTCAGGCGTTCGGCGGAGAGGAGGGGGCGTCGGTGCCGAGCGGCAAGCCGTGCCTCGGCACCGCGGTCACGACGTGCTCTCCACACCGACTCGATCACGCCCCGCAGTTCATCATCGGTAGCGCCGTCCCGGAGCGGGGTCCGCAGATCGGTACCGGTCAACGCATACAGGCACCGGTACCAGATGCCATCTGCGGTCAACCGTGCACGATCGCACGACCCGCAGAAGGGCTGGGTTGTCGAGGAGATGACGCCGAACGTCGTTCCGTCGGGAAGCGCGAAACGGTCTGCCGGCGCGGACTCGGCTTCATCCACGACAGGCTCGACAGAGCCGTAGTGACGAGCGAGGGCAGCGAGGATCTCCTCCCGGGTCAGCACCTTTGCCGAGGACCACCCCGTGGCTCCGCCGACGTCCATGTACTCGATGAATCGCACCTCGGCGGGAACCTGCCGACAGAACTCTATGAGTTCCGTAAGCTCGTCGTCGTTGACACCGCGGATGACCACCGTGTCGATCTTGGTGTCGGTGAATCCCGCGGGGGTCAATGATCGAATGCCTTCGAGTACCGCGGAGAGGCAGTCCCGCCGGGTCAGTGTGAGGAACCGTTCAGGGCGGAGTGTGTCCAGGCTGACGGTCACTCGGTGCAGGCCCGCGTCACGCAGCGTCTCGGCCTGCTCAGCGAGCCGAACGCCGTTCGTCGTCATGGCGAGATCTCGGATGTCTTGTTTGCGCGCCAGCTGCCGAACCAGCTCGGGCATGTCGCGGCGTAGGAGCGGCTCCCCGCCAGTGAGGCGTACTTTCTGGACGCCGAGGCCTATGAAGACATCAGTCAGCCGCGAGATCTCCTCGAAGGACAGCAGATCCTCTCGGGCAAGCCAGACGTAGTCCTTCTCCGGCATGCAGTACTGGCACCGGAGATTGCATCGGTCAACCACCGAGATCCGCAGGTTCCGCAACGGGCGTCGGTACTGGTCGACGACGCGCTCTGACCCCGCAGCGACCGCGGAACTGCTGTGGCTCACGTCGTCGGCGACCGTTCTCTCACCTGACCGAAGCAACATCTCTCTCTTCTCTCTCAGTCCTTCGTCGTGACGCGGCCGGACTCGATGAGACGGCACGGGGGTGGCGACGGCCCGTTGCATCGGCTCCTCGCAGGCAGGGGACACGTCCGCAGCCCCGCCGCCCCTCCTCGAGGTCTATGAGTGGCCCGACCCGGGTCATGCCGACGTCATCGACGCCTGGCCGGCCGGACGACGACGCCGGGTCAGCCAGAAGATGACAGCGGCGAGGACAACGAGGACGGCGGCCGGTGGGAGGGCGCGCTTGAGGACGGCGCCGCGGGCCACGCCCATCA
>NZ_JBEXHW010000069.1:0-10265 GCF_040608235.1 Streptomyces sp. NPDC005202
CCAGCAGACCCCGCACCGCGGACCCGCGGATTCCGCCCACACCCCACACCATCAGGCGACCACAGAACGGCTCAAATACTCACGAACCGCCCTCTCAGAAAGGCCGCCACCGCCTCGTAGAGGCGGGCCGGCTGGTCCAGGTGTACGTCGTGGGCCGCGTCGGGGATGGTCAGGAGCAGGGTGGTGTCCGGGCGGCGGGTCTGCATCGCCGTGAATTCCGTCTCCGGCATCGTGCCGTTCTCGCCCCGCACGACCAGCGCGGGGCAGGTGAGCCCCTCCCACTCACGCCAGTAGTCCCGCCTCGTCAGCTCCCGTATCGAGGACACCATCACGTCCTTGTCCATCCTCGGCCACCAGCCGTCCTCCCGCTGTTCCAAGCCCGCCGCCCAGGCCTCGTTGCCGAAGAACTCCGAAGAACTCCGTCGCCACCGCGAAGGAAGGGAACGGGGTCGGCCAGCTGTCCAGCCAGTTCGCTATCCGGGTGCAGAGGTCCGGGGATGCCGTCGCCGGGCCTGCCTCGATCAGGATCAGGGACTTCACCAGGCTCGGGTGTGCCGACGCGACGAGCATCGCCGTGTGAGCCGCCCAGGGACTGGCCTATCAGGGTGGCGGGGGTCAGGGAGAGTTGTTCGATCAGGGCTGCCGCGTCCACTGCGCAGAACTCGCGCGTGACCTCCCGTGGGCGGCGGGTGCTCTCGCCGTGGCCTCGGGCGTCGTAGGTCACCACGCGGTGGCCGTCGGCGTGCAGGCGGGCGGCCAGGTCGTTCCATTCGCCCCTGTGGCCTGCCAGGCCGTGGAGGAGGAGAACGGCCTCGGGCGGGTTCCGGGACGGGTGGGGCGGGGTTCGGTCGTCGTACGCGATGCGGGTGCCGTCTGGGCGTGTGAGGTGTGCGGGGGGCCTTGTCGTCAACGTCCGCTCCGGGGCCTGAGGTGTGGGCTCGGACTGCGACAGGGTCTCCTCATGCCGACGGCCACCGCCAGCGGATTTCCGCCGGCGGTGGCCGATCCGGTGGGTCGTACAGCGCGTACGTGCGCTACTGCGCCGGTCCCAGTTCCGCCCTGCCGAACAGCAGCGCGTACCCCGGCGGAAGTTGGGCCAGGATGCGGCTCACCAAGTCGTCGCCCACCGTGTCCGCCAGGACGCTGAGGACCGAGCTGACGTCCCAGCGGGCCGTCGCCGAGGTGGCTCCGTCGATGCGCGCTGCCACCGAGTCGACGAATTCGGAGGCGGTCAGGGGGCGGGTCGCGGGGATCTGGGACGCGACCACCCTTGCCGCTTCCTCGGGGAGGGCGCGGGCCAGGTCGACCCGTTCGTCGCCGATCACGTGGCCGCCGAGGGCCGACAGGACGATGCGGGTGACGCGTTCCGCCTCCGCCCTCGTCGCGTACTGGCCGGCTTCCTGCACCCGCTCGGTCAGGTCCCTCCATCCGTCCGAGTCGTCCTTGGCGGCTCGGGGGGTCGGGGGCGTGGTCAGGAGACTCTTCAGCGTCGGTTCGCTCGCACTCGCGCTTCGCATCATCGGCGTGCTGGGCACCGTCACTCGCGGCACCGTCACGCTCGGCACCGTCGTCGCGGTCATCGTGCGGGTCCTCCTCCGGGTCCGCCCGCCGGGGGACCGGGCGGGCATGGGTGACCGCGTCCCGCAGGCGGCTGCCTGCGGGACGCTTCTCCTGGGTGCGGCCGGCTGTTCAGCTGTTCAGCCGTCGAGCTGCTTGCGCGTTCAGCTGTCGAGCCGGCTGCGTGTTCAGCTGTCGAGCGACTTCCGCGGTCAGCCGTCGAGCTGCTTGCGCTCGCTGCCGCCGCTGATCTGGATCTTGCGCGGCTTGGCCTGTTCGGCCATCGGGATGCGCAGCGTCAGGACACCGGCGTCGTACGACGCGTCGATGCGCTCCGTGTCGAGGGTGTCGCCGAGGAAGAGCTGGCGGGTGAAGGTGCCCGTGGGGCGCTCGGCGACGATCACCTCCGCGTCCTCGGGAGCCGGGGACTTGCGCTCGGCACGGAGGTTGAGCACGTTCCGGTCGACGTCGAGGTCGATGGTCTCGGGGTCGACGCCCGGAAGGTCGAAGTGGACGATGAAGTCGTCCCCGGATCGGTAGGCGTCCATCGCCATCGCACCCGGGCGGTTCGCGCCGAAGACCTGCTGCGTGAGGCGGTCGAATTCACGGAACGGGTCAGAGCGCATGAGCATCACAGGTCACTCCTTTCATGAGGCAGCTCTGTGCGATGCCCTACGGCTTCTTATATAACTCCGAAGAGGAAACTTGACAAGCCCTGACTCAGGTTAGATTCGCGGAGCGGCCTGCGGGTTAGCCTCGGTGGTATCGATCAGGGACGCAGGAGGCACGTGATGGCGAGGGTTCCGAGCGCAGTGGTCGCCGCGAGCGGGCTCGTCGGCGGATACGGCGTGGCCCGCTGGACCAAGAAGCGGCAGCTGGGCGGGGCCGTGCTGGCCGCCGCCGGGGCCGCGGCCGCGCAGCAGTGGCGGCAGCGGGCGGGCGGCAGGGCCGCGGGTGCGCTCACGGTCGCCTACGTCGCCGCCTTCGCCGGTTCGCACCCGCTGGCCAAGAAGGTGGGCGCCTGGCCGTCCGTCCTCGGCGTGGCCGGCGCCGTCGCCCTGGCCTCGTGGGCCGTGGCCGACCGGCGTGGCTGAGGGCCGTCACCTCTCACCCCTGTGACGACTGAAACGCCTTCCGGTACGCCCGCGGGCTCGTCCCCACCACCCGGCGGAAGCGTTCCCGGAAGGCCGTCGGGGAGCCGAAACCGGCCGCCGTCAGCGGCTTGGCGATGTCCTCCAGGGAGCGCGCCGCTCGGCCGGTACCGCCAGCGCTGCCGCGACCAGACCCGCCGGGCACATCAGCGCCGCGCCGATCTGGAAGGCGAGGACCGTGTCCCCGACCTTGCCGGTGCCCGTGAGGTCGGCGAACAGCAGCGCGCCGCTGATGCCGCCGGCCGCGGTGCCCAGGGCATAGAAGCGGTGCCCAGGGCGAAGAAGGCGGGACATCGCCCGCGTCCGGCCGGTCTCGGCCCGCGCGGTGATCATGGGCTCCCTCCTTGTGCGGAACGCCACTCGTGTGCCCCCAACCAGCGCCGTCACGCCCCGAGGGCGGCCGGGCCCTACGCCCCCAGCACCCGCGACAGCGTGTAGATCAGCAATCCCGCCAGTGAGCCCACCACCGTGCCGTTGATGCGGATGAACTGCAGGTCGCGGCCGATGTGGGCCTCGATCTTGCGGGTGGTGTGCTCGGCGTCCCAGCCGGCCACCGTTTCGGTGATGAGGGAGGTGATCTCCTTGCGGTACGTCGTCACCACGTACACCGCCGCGCCCTCGATCCAGCCGTCGACCTTGCCCTGGGCCTTGGGGTCGACGGCCATCCGGGCGCCCAGGGACAGCAGGGAGGCACGCACGCGCAGCCGCAGCTCACTGCGCTCGTCCTCCGCCGCGGAGACGATCATGGATCGTACGGCGGTCCAGGCGGAGGCGATCAGGTCCTGGACCTCGCCGCGGCCGAGCACCTCGCCCTTGAGCCGCTCGACCCGCGCGCGCGTGTCGGTGTCGGACTGCAGGTCGGAGGCGAAGTCGGTGAGGAAGCGGTCGAGAGCTCCGCGCGCCGGGTGGGTGGGCATGTCGCGCATCTCGGTGACGAAGCGGAGCAGCTCCCTGTAGACCCGCTCGCCGACCTTCCTGTCGACGAACTTCGGGGTCCAGCCGGGCGCGCCGCCCTGCACGGCGTCCATCACGGAGTCGCTGTGCAGCACCAGCCAGTCGTGCGCGCGGGAGACGATCAGGTCGACGAACCGCCGGTGGCCGCCGTCGGCGACGACCTTGTCCAGCATCTTGCCGATGCCGGGCGCGACCTCCTGGGTGTTGGCCCTGCGGGTGATGGCCTCGCCGACCACCGCCTGCACGTCCGAGTCGCGCAGGACCGTCAGGGCGCCGCGCAGCGCCGTGGCCAGTTCCGCCGTCACGCGGTCGGCGTGCTCGGGGCGGGCCAGCCAGGCACCGAGTCGGCTGCCGATGCCGACGGCGCGCAGCCGCTGCCGTACGACGTCCTCGGAGAGGAAGTTCTCGCCGACGAACTCGCCCAGGGAGATGCCGAGCTGATCCTTCTTGTTGGGGATGATCGCGGTGTGCGGGATGGGCAGGCCGAGGGGATGGCGGAAGAGGGCGGTGACGGCGAACCAGTCGGCGAGCGCGCCGACCATGCCGGCCTCGGCGGCCGCGGCGACGTAGCCCGCCCAGACGCCGGCGCCCGCGTTCTGGCCCCATTTGGCGAGGACGTAGACCACGGCCACGAACAGCAGGAGCCCGGCCGCGGTCAGCTTCATACGGCGCACCCCGCGCTGCCGCTCCTCGTCGGCGGCGCTGAACACGGTCATCGCACGGTGGGAGACGGTGCCTGCGGCTGCCGGGGTGCCTGTTGCCCCCGGGGTGCCTGCCGCTCCTGAGGTGCCTGCCGCTCCTGAGGTGCCTGCCGCTCCTGGGGTGCCCGAAGCAGCGGGGGCGGCCTCCGTCCCCGGAGTGCCCACCGCTCTCCGGGCGGCCTCCGCTGCCGGTGCGCCCTCTGCTCCCGGTGTCGTTCGTTCCATCCGCTCCACCCGTTCGGTGATCCCGCACACAATTGTCCCTTCCTGACCGACTCCCGGAACGGAACAGGAGTTCCCGGCGTCTGTCGGAGGGGGGAATCGGGCAGGGCCCCGTCAACTCTCCCCGAGCCCATGACGCATCATGAGCTCACCAAGATCGGAGCCCCGGGCTCCCATCGCCCGAGGAGACAAACACCCGCATGACCAAGCGTCACGGTTATGCCCTGCTGACCGCGATCGTCGCACTGATCGTGGTTCTTTCCACCGCCATATACGTCGGAGTCGCCTCCGACGACGGCCCGTCGGCGAGCGCCCTCGCCGACGGGCACGCACCGCGCAACTCCGCCGCCCCGGCCTCCACCGGCACCTGGGTCGGCGCCTGGTCCACCTCCCCGGCGGGCGCCGAGCCCGGCACCGAGACCGTCGGCATGGCGGGCCGCTCGGTGCGCAACGTGGTGCATGCGAGCGTCGCGGGTACGAGTGCCCGAATCACGCTGTCCAATCTCTACGGCCAGTCCCCACTGACCATCACGCACGCCTCGATCGCGGTCGCCGCCGCCGACAACACCGCGGCCGCCGCCGCGGAGACGATGCGGCGGCTCACCTTCGGCGGCGGCCCGTCCGTCGTCATCCCGGCCGGCGGGCAGGTGATGAGCGACGCGGTCCGCATCGCCGTTCCGCAGGACAGTGACATCCTGGTCACCACCTACTCCCCCACCCGGTCCGGCCCGGTCACCTACCACCCGCACGCGCGCCAGATCTCCTACGTCGCCGAGGGCGACCGCACCGAGGACGTGACCGGCACGCCGTACACCGAGCAGACGAACTACTGGCGTTACCTGACCGCGCTGGACGTGCTCAGCAACGAGTCCGACGGGACGGTCGTCGTCCTCGGGGACTCGATCACCGACGGCATCACCTCCACGCCGGGCGCCAACCACCGCTGGACCGACGTCCTTTCGGACCGGCTGCGGGCCGCGGTCGAGTCGGGCCAGGACGTGCCCCGCTACAGCGTCGTCAACCAGGGCATCAGCGGAAACCAGGTGCTGGCGGGCGGGCTCGGGCGGCCCGCCGACAACCCCAGTGCGCTCAGCCGGTTCGGGCGCGACGTGCTCGAGCGGACGAACGTCAAGGTCGTCGTCATCGATCTCGGGGTGAACGACATCCTGCGCAATCCGAAGCTGGCTGATCCCGCCACGATCACCGACGGTCTGCGCACGCTGGTCCGCCAGGCCCATGCGCGCGGGCTGAAGGTCGTCGGGGCGACCCTGATGCCGTTCCAGGGGCACCGGGGCTTCACGGCGGCCCGGGAGGCGGTCCGGCAGCAGGTCAACGCGGAGATCCGGGCGGGGAAGGTGTACGACGCGGTGGTCGACTTCGACCGGGCGCTGCGGGACCCGTACAACCCGCGGCGGCTTCGGGCCGAGTACGACTCGGGCGACCATCTGCATCCGAGCGACAACGGCTACCGGCAGATGGCGGACGTGTTCGACCTGAAGGACCTGAAGGGGGCCGGGCAGGCGGAGCTGTAGGCGGGGGCGCCGGCCCACGCTGGGCGGTGGCCCGCGGCTGGGGGGGCCGTGGCTCACGGCGGTGGCCCGCGGTCGAAGCTCGGCATTCCGTAGCCGAGGCGGTAGGCCACCCGCCTTCGACCGCGAGGCTACGAGCAGATCCAGAACGAAACCGCCTAGTTCTCCTAGTTGTTCCGGTCGTTCCGGTCGTTCCGGTCGTTCCGGTTGTTCTGTTTGTTCTGTTTGTTCTGTTTGTTCTGTCCGTTCGGGTTGTTCTGGACGGGAGGCATGGTCGCACCCTGCGGTGGGAGCCTCCCCCGGGGCCGCACTCTTCGGCTGGACTGTCGGCTCGCGTCCCGAGCGGCAAGAGGGACCAAAGTGTCCCCTGTTTCCATCGTTCCCCGCCCGGCCCGAGGTGTCGACCGGTGACCGGGCCGCCGCCGCCCGATCCGAAACCGTGGGGCCAAGCCCCGGCGCGACCGGGGGCGTCACGGACCCGCTTCCACATCGGGCGAGAAACGGCCTAGTGGTGCCCGTGCTCGTGGCCGTGCCTGCGCCGTTCCCGGGCCTCCCAGCGCTGCTCGCGGCGCGCCGCATGCAACTCCCGGCGCTCCGCCCTGCGGTCCAGCTTCTCCTGGCGGCGCTCCTCCTTCTGACGGAGCTGTTCCGCCCTGGTGAGCTTCCGCTCGACTCCGACGCCGCCCCAGAAGGCGAAGCCCGTCACGACCACGCGCGGGGCGCCCGGGTCCCCCGGTGCGCCCTCCTCACGGTGGTCGAAGCCGCCCATGATGCCGATGCCGCGGACGACGACTTCCACGCCGGGCGGGACGATCACCTGCATGCCGCCCATGATCGCCACGCAGTTGATCTCGACCTCGCGGTCCGCGAAGTTCGCCTCCCTCAGGTCGATCTCGCCGCCGCCCCAGAAGGCGAAGCAGTTGAACCGCTTCGGCACCGTCCAGCGCCCCTTGCGCTGGAACCCGGACATGACGGCGACGGCCCACGACGAGGACCCCTCGCCACCGACGATCCGACCGGCCCAACTCCCGCTCTCCGCGGGGTCCTTGCGCAGCGACACCGCCGGAGCCGCGATGCCCGTGTCCGGCAGGTCCCGGGTGAGCGGCGTCAGTTCCCCGTACGTGCGCGCCTTGTAGGCCGCCTCCAGCCGCTCCTCGAACTCCTCCATGTCCAGCCGCCCCTCTGCGAGGGCGTCCCGCAGGACTTCGGCGACTCGTTCACGATCGGCGTCGGAGGCGCGAAGCTCCGGGAGTTCGTCGGTCATGACAGCAGCCTACGAGTTCCCGGGGCCGGGGGCACCCCCTGCTCGAAGAGCTCGTGGGAGGCTACGAGACCGCTTTCTCCGCCTGCTCCGACGGGGGTTTGGGGGTGTCCCCCAGTGAATGCAGCATCTTCGCGATCACCGCCTCGATGTCCGGCTCCCGCACCGACAGGTCCACCAGCGGATATTCCGCCGCGATCCGCGCCACCAGCGGCGCCGCCGACTGTGCCGCCGGGAAGGCCAGCCACTGCCGCGGTCCCTCGACGCGCACCACGCGCGCGGACGGCACCTCGATCGGCGGCAGCTCCCGCTCCAGGTCCACCACCAGCGTCCGTTCACTCTCCCCCGCCTCGTGCAGCCCGGCGAGAGGACCGTCGTACATCAGACGCCCCTGGTCGATGACCATCACGCGCGAGCACAGCTGCTCGATGTCCTGCAGGTCGTGCGTGGTGAGCAGGACCGTCGTGCCGCGCTCGGCGTTCAAGTCCCGTAGAAACTCGCGGACTCGGGCCTTGCTGATCACGTCCAGTCCGATCGTCGGCTCGTCGAGGTACAGCACCTCGGGGTCGTGCAGCAGCGCCGCGGCGATGTCGCCGCGCATCCGCTGCCCCAGCGAGAGCTGCCGCACGGGCACGTCCAACAGCGGCCCCAGTTCGAGGAGTTCGACACAGCGGTCGAGGTTCTCGCGGTAACGGCCGTCCGGGATACGGTACATGCGGTGCATCAGCCGGTAGGAGTCGATCAGCGGCAGGTCCCACCACAGCGTGGTGCGCTGCCCGAACACCACCCCGATGCGCTGCGCGAGCCGCGTCCGCTCGCGGGTCGGGTCGATGCCGGCGACCCGCAGCCGGCCGCCACTCGGTGTCAGGATGCCGGTGAGCATCTTGATCGTGGTCGACTTGCCGGCGCCGTTCGGGCCGATGTAGCCGACCATCTCACCGCGCGCCACGGTGAAGGAGATCGCGTCGACCGCCCGCACCTGCCGCCGCTCGCTCTTGAGGAACCCGGTCTTCTTGCGCACGTCGAAGACCTTCTCGACCCGGTCGAGTTCGATGAAATGACCGTCCGTGCCGTCCCTGCCGTCCGCGTCGTCCATGCCGTCCGTGTCCTCCATGCCGCCGCTCAACCCCTAACTCCCCGTACTCCGATACGACCGCAGCCCCGCCCGCCAGGCCACCCCCGCCAGCGCACAGCACCCCACCGCCACCAGCGGCGGCGCGAACGCCACCCAGGTGGGCAGGCCGAGCGGGTACGGCCGCCCGAGCACGTACGTCGCCGGCAGCCAGTTGACGAACGCGAGCGGCAGCACGAAGGTCACCCCGCGCACCAGCTCCTTCGCGAACACCGTCGGCGGGTACTGCAGCAGCGTGGTGCCGCCGTAGGTGAACGCGTTCTGCACCTCGGAGGCGTCCTGCGCGATGAACTGGAAGGACGAGCCGGCCACGAACACCGCGCCGAAGATCACCGCGCCGCTGGCCGGCATCACCGGCATCAGCAGCACCTTCAGCGGGGTCCAGTCGATGTCGAGCGCGGTCAGGGAGTAACCCAGCACGAGCGCTCCCTGCGTGATCCGGCCGAGGCGGCGCAGCGCGAAGCGGTCCGCCGCCAGCTGCGCGAGCACGGGTGCGGGACGGAGGAACAGCAGATCCAGCGTGCCGTCACGCACCCGGCGCCCCAGCCCCTCCACCGAACCGATCGCCAGGTCGGCGAGCCCGAAAGAGGTGGCGGACAGGCCGTACAGGAAGGCGACCTCCGGCAGCGGCCAGCCGCCGAGCCCGTCGACCCTGGAGAACATCAGCAGGATCGCGACGAAGTCGAGCGCGGTCGCAGCGAAGTTCCCGAACGCGGTCATCACGAACGAGGCGCGGTAGGCCATCGTGGACCGGATCCACATCCCGGCGATCAGGCGGTACGCCCGCAGCCCGTTCGCGAGCCTGCCGGTGGTCTCACCCACCCTGAACCACCACCCGCCGCGTCGCCACCGTCTGCACCAGCCGCCCCGCCACCAGCAGCACCACCGCCCACGCCCCCTGGAAGACGTACGTGCCCAGTGCGTCCGCCCGCCCCAGCAGGACGTCCGCCGGGGCCTGGAGCAGTGACGACCACGGCAGGACCCGTACGACCTCGCCCAGCGCGCCCGGGAAGACGTTCAGCGGCAGCAGCATCCCCGAGCAGAAGAACCCGGTGATCATCATCATCTGCAGCGCCCCCTTGCCGTCCAGCAGCCAGAACGCGGTCAACGCCACCAGGGACCGGATCCCGAAGCTGACCAGCATCCCCAGCAGCACGGCACCCAGGAAGGCCGCCCACGTCAGCGGGTCCGTGGGCAGCGCCACCGGGAAGAACAGCGCCCCGAAGACGAAGGGGATCACTCCCCGGCCCAGTAACTGGAACAGCGCCCGGCCCAGGTCGGCCGACAGCCACCACAGCTGCAGGTCGGCGGGCCGGTACAGGTCGATCGCGATGTCGCCCGTACGGATGCGTTCGATGAGCTCGTCCTCGACGCCGCCGCCCCCGATCGCGAGCGTCGACAAAAACGCCTGCCCCAGCCACACGTAGGTCACGGCCTGGGCCCGGTCGTAGCCGCCGAGGTGCGGCCGGACGTCCCACAGCGCGAGATAGGTGTACACCAGGATCAGGCCGAAAACCGTGTTCGTGAACACTCCGGCCGCCGTGGCCGCCCGATACGTCGCGTACCGTCTGAATTCCCCCGCCGCGACGGCCGCGTACAACCGCCCAGCGCCCACGTCAACCGCCCTTCAAGGTCCGCCGACACCGAAGCGCAGGAGCCTAGTTGTATTGCCCTGAGAGGTTGGGGACGCGGCTGGCGGGTGGTTTGCCTGCGAGCGCGGTGTGTCCGCGGTGGTGATTGTAGGTATGCAGCCAGCCG
>NZ_JBEXHW010000070.1:0-9391 GCF_040608235.1 Streptomyces sp. NPDC005202
GCCAAGAAGATCGTCGGCAGGAAGCGAGGCATCATCACCGACACGCTCGGGCTCCTCCTCGCCGTGATCGTCACCGCCGCGAGCCTCTCCGAAAAAGCCGTAGGAATACAGCTTCTCGACCAGGCCAAGAAGACGTACCCGACCATATCCAAGTCCTGGTTCGACACCGGCTTCAAGAACGCCGTCATCGAGCATGGCGCCAACCTCGGAATCGACGTCGAAGTCGTCAACAGAAACCCGGAAATCCGCGGCTTTCACGTCGTCAAAAGGCGCTGGGTAGCGGAACGAAGTCTCGGCTGGCTTATGTTACGCCGGCGCCTGTCCCGCGATTACGAGACCCTTCCCGCCAGCTCCGAAGCCATGATCCACATCGCCTCGATCGACAACCTCACCAAGCGCATAACGGACGAGACCACACCCACCCTGCGAGGAACCTACCAGGACATAAGGGGTGATCATCTCAAATCAAACGCCCTCTAAGAAACATGCTTGTCTCATCTGTCACGGGCGGCACTTCCCAAGTGCACAGGCATAGCCGAACGTCACTTGGTGCGTCAGCAAGCTGCGGTCTTGGGTTCTGGCGGGTGTGTGCGTATGCGGCCTGCCGAGCCGGATCGCTGCGGCATGGCGAGTGCTGCCTTGAGGGCTCGCATGGTGACCGAGGCGACGGCGCAGCGGCTCCTGTCCAGCTCCTCCCTCGAGCCGAGATCGTCGGGGACGGTGGGCCGGTTCTCTTACAATCCGCTTCAGGTCGGCAGGGGGGAGGGGCTCGTGGCCAAAGCGCTCGTAGTCGGGATGAGCACTTTTGACGAGAGCACGCGGACCTCGGGCGATCCGCTCGCCCGGCCCCCCGTTGGGTCCGTTGCCGTCCGTCCGGGCCGTCGCCCCGGAACTGGCCTGCTGGATAGGCACCCGGGGGTGTCACTGCACGGGGACAGCGCACGGCTCGACCTGGTGTACGACGAACTGAAGGACCCTGGGAGTACGCCTACGACGACTGCACGCGTAGCGGTGCCGGGCTGATCTTGCACTTCATCGGGCACGGCATCAACGGCCGGACCGGCAACTCCCTCTACCTGGCAACCAAAAACACCGATTCCGGCCGCCCCGACCGGACGGCCGCCAACATCGGCCGATGGCTCGATGAGGTGGAGAACGCCGGCGACGGTCCTCCCGTGCTGTTCCTTCTGGACGTCTGCGGCTCAGGTCGCGTCCCTCTGCAGCAGTGGCTGCACGGCCTGCCGGCCGACCGGAGACGCGCCTGGGTCATCGCCGCCTGCGCCGAGGACGGAAAGGCCTACGGGGCACGGTTCTCGCGGGCCACGGGCGCCGTCCTGAGCCGGTTGAAAGCCGGCTGGCTGGACTTGTCTCCCAGCCTTACGCACGTGCCGGTGGAGACCTTCGCGCAGGAGATCGACCGGGAACTGACGCGTCTGGCACAGATCGAGGGCAGTCCTCCTCAGCGGGTGCTGCGGACGGCGCACCCCGAGGCCGACGTTCCTGTTCCGCCCTTCCTCAGCCATCCCGGCTTCCGCGAGACCCCGGCCGCTCGCTGCCGGCAGCACCTGGAGAACGGCCTGTGGCAGTTCGCGTCGGCCGTCGACCCGCCCTCGACCCCCTGCATTTCGTCTCCCGGGCCTCCGGAACCCCGCACCAGCAGAACGTCGCCGGCCGCTGCTTCTTCACAGGCCGGAAAAAACAGTTGGAAAAGCTGAAGGAGTGGCTCGAGGACGACCCGGCGCGGCGGATCATGGTGGTCACCGGAAGTCCGGGGTCGGGGAAGTCAGCGCTCCTCGGTGTCCTGGCCTGCCTGGCGCACCCCCAGCTGGCGGAGGTGTCCTGGACGATCAGGTCCGTCGTCCCCCGGCACCTGCGCTTCAACCGGCCTCCGCTGCTCGCCGCAGTCCACGCCCGGCAGCGTGATCCCGCCGCGGTTCTCGCCTCCATAGCTGGTCAACTGGGCCTGGGAAGTGCACCGTTGAGCCGAGAGTGACCAGGAGTTCGACATCAGGCAGCGGGTGGGCGCTCCGCTCGGGCTGCCCTGCGGGGTCTTCGACATGCTGGAGCCCGCGCCTTCGGGTGGCCGTGGCAGTCGGCCGCCCGGCCTGCACCGCTGAATGAACATCGCGGACCTCGGCGACCTGGTCGCCGTGCCCCGGCGCCTGGGGGACCGGTTCGACGTCGACGGCCACTACGAGCACCACATCGCCGCCGTCGACTTCCACACGCTGAACAGCTACCTCGGCTGCGGTCTGGTCGCCACTGCCGTGGCTCCGTACCTTTCTTGATGCGGCCGTGACCAGGCGGCGCTCACGGGAAGCCAGAAAGCAGGGCGAGTCAAAAGAGGGCGGTGAGCGTGCCGAACAGCATCTGGTACCCGCCGAGCGGTGCGGCCAGGACGGCCGGCGTCATGTGACTGGTCGGCGGCACCTGGGCCAGCGACGCCGTTGTGGACCTCGGCTCTGCGCGGGGCCGGTACGAGTACGTCACCAACATCGGCTTCGCCGCCCGACCGCCAGGCGGCGCACCCGCCCCGGGCAGGCCCGCGCGAACGAACCCGGCAGACCGCCAGCGGCCTGCCGGTCCCGGCGTTCCTTCCACGGGTACGACCAATCCCCCACATGGGCGATATCCGCGGCGCCCGGTGACCACAGCCGTTGCCGGTCCGCTATCAACCGCACATGCTCAACTCTGTGTTGTTGCGGCCTGGCCGCCGCCACGCTCGGCGTCCTGCCCCTCACCGGCTCACCCTCCGCTCACGCCGCAGAAACCGTGCCCCTGACCGAGGCCGTTGCCCATCTGCCTGTGGGCAGCGAGTCCCGCGACAGCCTCCGCCACTGGAACGCAGGGGCAACGATCCGCACGACGGCTGCAACACGCGTGCCAAGGCCCTCAAGGCGGAAGCGTTCGCCGCACCCGAGCAGGGGGCGGACTGCTCGCTGACGGGAGGGGAGTGGTACTCGCCCTACGACGACCGCTCCATCACCGGTTCCCGCAGCCTGGATATCGACCACCTGGTGCCGCTCGCCGAGGCCCGGGACTCCGGTGCCTTCGCCTGGAGCGCTGGGGGAGCGGGAGGCGTACGCCAACGACCTGGGCGACGAACGGGTGCTGATCGCGGTGTCCGCGGCCAGCATCCAGTCCAAGACCGACGAGGACCCCAGCATGTGGCTGCCGTCGGCCGAGGTCTACCGCTGCCGGTACGTCACCGACCGGGTGGCCGACAAGACCCGCTGGGGCCCGAGCGTGGACGCCGCCTGGCAAACGGCCCGTTCCGAGCAGCTGGGGTATTGCCCCAACGCTCCGGTCACGGCGGCTCTGGCCCGGTAGGAGAGCGCGCCCCTCGGCCCCTCCGAGTCAGCCTCGCCCAGCCTTTCCTCGCTGCTAGCCGGGCGCGTCCCGGATGCTTCCCGAGGACGCCCCCGCGCGGCGGCTCCTGGCCGGAGGTGCCTAGAAGTCCGCGGACGGCGGCGGTGGCTCGAGTGACGGTCTACTCCGCCAGGATGCTCGCTTCAAGCTCCCGGCAGCCCCGCATCACACCATCACTCACACGGGTAAAACGCCATGCTTCACCCGTTGCCGCCCATACATTTCCCTCATCAACGCCCCTGATAGGAAGGAAAACCCATGACCCCCGCACTTGGAAGAACGCTCGCCTCCGCCCTGTCAGCCACCGTCCTCGCCGCAGGACTGGCCCTCGGCGCCGCCACCCCAGCAAGCGCCGCCACCTGCCCCTCGTCCGCGTCCCCCAAAATTCCGGGCGCTCAGGCCCACTGGACCCTGAGCTGCACCGGCAAGCGCCTGAAGGTCTACGGCTGGGTCGAGGACACCCGCGCCGACGGGGACTGCGCGTTCGTCAGCGTCTCGGCAGGCAACGGCCAGAACCGCGTGGAAGACGCGTGCGGATGGGGCGAACGGCGCAACTTCGAGTTCACCTTCGACGGGACGAAGACGGCGACAGCGCGCCTGTACCTCGACAACTGAAACCGCACCAGCCAAGAGGGCGGCCTTCGAACGTCCTTCCCGCGCCTCACCCTGAGGGGCGGGAACACCGGCACCGCCCCGCGGATACTGCGGATGCCCTGGAGGCGCCCTGCCAGCGGATCCGCAGAGCGGTGATGCCGACCAGACAACGCCGTACCCAGCCAGTTTGGTGATTCGCGTGTGCTGACCACGACGGCCGGGGATCCCCAGCCCCAGTTGGGTCCCCGGACCAGGGCGAGGGAGAGCGCGCCGATGGCGGTGATCAGTGTGGCGCTGCCGGGACCGGGCAGCGCCGTTTCGAGCGGGCGCGCGCCGCGTGGCGAGGTGGCCCTGGAGCGCACCGACCTCCCAGCCCGCGAGCGGCTCCTCGGTGTCTTTGCCCCGCCGCCGGCCAGGACGCGGATCCGCGGCTGCCCTTCCACAGTGCCGCCGTGGAGATGGCCGGCACGGACGCAGCCGTACGGGATGCGGTGATCGCGCAGAAGCGGGACTTCGCCCGGCGCCTGACCGACACCGCCCGCGAGGCCGGCGCGGCCGATCCTGAGTCTTTGGGCGGGCAGCTGGCGGTGCTCTTCGAAGGCGCCATGGCACTGGCCACCTCCCTCGACGACCCGGGGCCCGTCCAGGACGCGTACGCAGCCGCCGTCACGCTGGTCGACGCGGCTGTCGGCCGACCCGCCGGGCAGGGCTGACGGGGGCCGCCCCAGCGCCCTGACGGGCCGAGTATGCCTGCCCCCCGATCGACGGTCCGGTGGGCGGACGGCTCGCGCGCACCGGACTGTCCGCACCGCCATGCCCTCGGGCGTTCCCGGGGCGGGCTGACTCCCAAAGGGGGAACCCGCACGGTGCCGCCGACGCCTTGGTAGCCCTTGTCGGCCCAGCAGCGCACGCCTGACTGGGCCAGGGTGTCGATGATGCCGTGGGTGCGGGCGTGGCCTGACATCGGAACACCTCAGGCGGGCCCATGTTCACAAATCGCGATGGCCGATGGCGCAGAGCTGATGGCGACCTGACCCAGTGAGTGACGTGCTCCCCGAGGCGAACGGAAGTTCGCGCAGTGGCACGGTTTCTACGACGGAAAGCGAGTCGAGCCAGTGCTCTGCCCACGGCGCTGGGCGGTCATCGGAATACACACAGCTCACGACGTAGGTTCTGAACACCCGTCGACTCCGGCATTCACTCCCATGGCCCACTTTTGTGACCCGGTTGGAGTGCGTGGCCGCGCCTGCCGGTGCGGATGGCTGAACACTCAGGTGCCGTAGGTCTCACGGAAAGCGAGAACGACATGGCAGCATTTCCGGTCCCCGGTTCACGGCGCCGAATACGTCGCGCACACGTCATGGCAGCCGGGTGCGCCGTGGCCCTGTGCACGGCCCTGGCGGCCCCTGTCGCCGCGGACGGCGGCACGACCACGACCAAACCCACCATCGTGCTGGTGCACGGGGCGTTCGCGGACGCCTCCAGCTGGAACGGGGTCGTCGAACGGCTCGAACGCCGTGGCTACACCGTCACCGCCCCCGCCAACCCGCTGCGCGGGCTGTACAACGACTCCACCTACATCGCCTCCGTGCTGGACAGCATCAAGGGCCCGATCGTGCTGGCGGGTCACTCATACGGCGGCGCCGTGATCAGCACGGCCGCCGCGGGCAACCCCCGGGTGAAGTCCCTGGTGTACGTGTCGGCACTGATGCCCGACGTGGGCGAGAGCGGAATGTCCCTGGGCGCCAGGTTCCCCAGCGAACTCGGCACCGCCACAAAGTCCGTTCCCTACCGGGCCGGCGGCGGCGTCAGCGGGACAGACCTGTACCTCAAGCCCGACAGGCTCCATCAGGTCTTCGCCGCCGACCTGCCGGAGAGCACCACGAGGATCCTGGCGGCCACCCAACGGCCCGCCGCAACGACCGCGTTCTCGCAGACGGCCAAGGTGGCCGCCTGGAAGCACATCCCGTCGTGGTCTCTCGTCGCGAAGCAGGACAAGACCATCAACCCCGACCAGGAACGCTTCGAGGCGAAACGCGCGGGTTCACACACGGTGGAGATCGACTCCTCCCATGTGGCCATGGTCTCCCACCCCGAAGCGGTCACCGACCTCGTCCTCCAAGCCGCCACGGCGGCCGATTCCGCCCGGCCTGCGCTGGCCGCCACCGGAACCACCCATGACGCCCGGGCCGAGACCGCACTCACCGGCATCGCAGCCGCCTCATTGATCGCCGGCACAGGAGCCGTCCTCCTGGGCCGCCGCCTGAGGCGCCGCGCGCACTGACGGCGCTCCGGGACGGCGTTCCTTCCTGTGCCGCCGGCGACCGTAAACCGTAAAGGCTTACGGCCGACCTCGGCTGTCTGCGGCCGAGGCGACAGCTTCCTGTGCGCCCGACGCAGCACCCCCGCCCAGCTTCAGCAGCGGTCCGACCCCGTCCTGTCGCTCACGGACCAGGGGATTGCTCGCTCACGCCGCGAGTGGGCTTTTCCAACCTGGCTGGTGACGCGCTGAGTTGGTGTGGGCGCTGGGTGCGGGAAGAGGTGAAACTTCTGGTGGATGGGTTGTCGACCCCAGAGCAACCTGTCCGCCCGGAGCTTCGCGTGCTTGCCCACCCATCGGGGATCGATCTGTCCAGCTCGGCACTTCGGTTCCTGTCCGGCCTGCTACGCGCCCGGCGTCTGGAGCGCGGCACCCGGTGGCGCCGGCTCCCCGCCGACCGGCAGGCTCTGCTGGTGCTGGCCCACCTGCGGTGCGGTCACACCTACGCCCAGCTGGCAGCCGGTTTCGGTATCGGGATCGCCACGGTCTACTGGTACGTGGCCGAGGCCATCGAGCTCCTGGCGGCCCCGGCACCGGACCTGACCACCGCTGTCCGCACGGCGGCGCGGAAGGCGTTTCTGATCCTCGACGGCACGCTGCTGCCCATCGACCGCATCGCCGCCGACCGGCCGTACTACTCCGGCAAGCACAAAAAGCACGGCATGAACGTCCAGGTCCTCGCCGATCCATTCGGGAACCTGCTGTGGGCCTCACCCGCGCTGCCCGGCGCAGTGCACGACATCCGCGCCGCCCGCACCCACGGCATCATCGACGCCGCCGCCCAGTCAGGCGTGCGCTGCTGGGCCGACAAGGGCTACCAAGGCGTCGGCGGCACCGTGCGGGTTCCCTACCGCGGTCGCTGGAACAAGCTGTCCGCAGGTCAGCATGCCGCCAACATCTCCCACGCCGAGATCCGTGCCCTCGGTGAACAGGCCATGGCCACACTCAAAACCTGCGCAAGCTGCTGTGCCGCACCACCCGCATCACCAGCCTCGTCCAGGCAGTCCTCACCCTCCACCTCAACACCTCAAACTGAGGTTGGATAAGGCTCAGCGTCTCCAGTTCGGCGCCGAGATTGTCGCGGCTGGTCATATCCGGCAGGCCGCTCGGTTCGGCGGTGACGAGCTCGCCGTCCAGCGGCAGCTGCCCGTCCGTGGCGGCCCAGGCGGGGGACATGCGACTCGGGCGCCTGCAGCAGCAGATCCCGGCGGGTCATGAGAAGACAGACCAACAGCGTCACCGGCACAACCGCGGCCGCCGCGGCGGCCGGCCCCCACAGTTCGACCGAGAGACCTACCGCCGACGCAACACCATCGAACTCTGCTGCAACCGTCTCAAAGGCTTCCGCGGCAATTGCCACCAGGTACGAGAAGACCGCCACCTCCTACGAGGCGGCGGTCACACTCGCATTCTTCCTGCTCTGGGCAAGATCTGTTTGAAGACGGACGCTGGAAGTGGCACTAATCGCTAGCCTGGAAGGCGTGAACGGCGAGGCGCGACGGCGCCAGGACCTGGCCGACTTCCTCAGAGCCCGGCGGGGCCAGGTCGTGCGCGCCGACCTCGGACTGCCTCCGGTCGGTGGAAGAAGAACCTCCGGGCTGCGCCGTGAGGAGGTCGCTTATCTGTCCAGCGTCAGCGTCACCTGGTACACGTGGCTCGAACAGGGCCGGGAGATCAAGCCGTCCCGGCAGGTACTCGACGCGGTCGCACGCACCCTGCGCCTGTCTGTCGCCGAACACACCTACATCCTCGCGCTGGCCGGCTACTCCGCCCCTCGACCTGCGGCTGAGCCGCTACCCGCGCCGGTCCCGGCCCACGTCCAGCGGCTGCTCGACGCGCTCACGAACTTCCCGGCATACGCGATCGCACCGGACTGGTGCATATCAGGGTGGAACAGAACGTATACGGCCCTGTACCCCAACGTGGTGACCGTCCCAGCCCAGGACCGGAATCTGCTGTGGCTGGTGTTCACCGATCCCTATCTCCGCGAGCTGATCCCCGACTGGGAGGTCAGCAGCCGCCACCTCCTCGCCGAATTCAGGGCCGAGGCCGGGCCCCGGCTGGGCGAACCGCCTTACTCCCATTTGATCGGGCGGCTTCTCGAGGCCAGCGAAGCCTTCCGTGCCGACTGGAGTAGCCGCGACATCGAAATGTTCACCTCACGTGAGCGCGTCTTCCATCACCCGGTCGCCGGCTCCTTGCACCTCGAGCAACACCGCCTGGCGCCCTCGGACCATCCCGATGTGCGTGTGGTGATCTATACACCCGTGCCGACCACGGATACTGCCGCACGATTGCGTAAGATGATCGACGACAAGGCTCCACCCCCGACCTCGCCGGACTGACCTGCCACCGCCGGTCGACGGGTCCGGCCGGGCGGCACCGTACCCGACCGGCATCGACCCCCCTCAAAAGGCGCCAGCCATCCATAGCCGCAACACCTCGCGCACGGGATAGCGCCCACGCTGGTACATCCACTACCACCCTCCACGCTTGACCCCACCCTCCCGCAAGCGCAGGGTTGGGATAAAAGTAACTAAACGGACATTCGTGACGTCGGTGCTTGACCGTGCAGGCGCCACTCGCCCACGGCATGCGCAGGCCACCAGCCTGACGCTCCCTCTCGAGCGGTCACGTTTGGTCCACATTCGGAATCCCTCTTCCCAGGAGACTTGTTATGCGTATTGCCACATGGCCTCTAGCCGCCATGGCCGGCCTAGCCCTCGCCCTGGGCGGCGCCGCCACCTCGGCCGTCGCCGCGCCGGCCAACTCACCGGTGCACGCAGTCCACTACGACAACCACGACCACGGTGGCCACGGCGACCACGGGCGGGGCGACCACGGCGACCACGGCGACCACGGGCGGGGCGACCACGGCGACCACGGCGACCACGGGCGGGGCGACCACGGCGACCACGGGCGCGGGGACCACGGCGACCACGGGCGGGGCGACCACGGCGACCACGGGCGCGGGGACCACGGCGACCATGGGCGACGGTAGCTCCACCTGAGTAGGGGGCCGGCCGTTGGCCCGCCGTCGCCGCGTCAGAGGGCCGTGGTCTCCTTGAGAACTTCGGGGCCTTCCGGTCGCCGACGCCCGGCCGGACC
>NZ_JBEXHW010000071.1:0-6991 GCF_040608235.1 Streptomyces sp. NPDC005202
GCCGCGAGAGCATCCCGGCACCGGCATCCTGGCGCGTCCATCGCTGTGCGGGTCAAGAGGCCCGGGACATCCGGTACTTCACATACTCACTGTCGGAGTGGTGAATGAGCCCGGAGCTTTTCTTGATCTTGCGTCTCCACAGGGCCATCTCCAGTGTGTCCAGGGGTAGTTCGGTCCGCATGTGGTTGGCAACCTGCCAGCCGACGATCACGCGGGAGAACACGTCCAGGACGAACGCGACGTACACCCAGCCCGACCAGGTGCGCACGTACGTCAGGTCGGCCACCCACAGCTGGTTGGGCCGGGTGGCGGTGAAGTTCCGGTCGACGAGGTCCGGCGGCCTGGGGGCGGCCGGCTCGGGCACGGTGGTTCGCCGTCGCTGGCCGCGGATGACGCCCTCCAAGCCCAGCTCGGCCATCAGCCGCTCCACCGTGCAGCGGGCCACCTCGACGCCCTTGCGCTTCAGGGCACGGGTGATCCGCCTCGCCCCGTAGGTGCCGCCCGACTCGGCGTGGATCTGCTCGATCATCGGCATGAGGTACTCGTCGCGGAGCCGGCGGGCCGGCTTCGGCCGCTTCTTGCGGGCGTAGTAGGCCGACTCGGACAGCTCCAGCACCCGGCAGACGAACCCGGCCCCGAGGCCCATGCCTTTGAGGTGCTCGATCACCTGGTCGGCCTCGTCCGGGGACCGTCGAGTTCCTCGGCAAAAAACGCGCTCGCAGCCTTGAGGATCTCGTTCGCCCGCCTCAACTCGGCTACTTCTTTGCGGAGTTGCTTCAGCTCATCACGCTCGGCTGTCGTCAACCGGTCATCGCGCTCACCGGCATCCGCCTCGGCCTGGCGGACCCAGCCGCGCAGGGCCTCCTTGTGGATGCCCAGGTCCCGCGCGACATGCGCGATCGGGCGGCCGGTAGTCCGGACCTCGCGGACGGCCCGCTCACGGAGCTCGTCCGGGTACTTACGTGGTGCTGGCACTGCTCGTGGATCTCCTTCGGGCCAGGATCATAAGCCTGGCTTCAGGGACTCCACGAAACCGGGGACAGCTCACCCCCCCCGCACACTCCCGATCCGGATCGAACCCGTCATCGCCCTCACCGCCGACAGGACACGCGCGCGGACGCCGCACCGGCGAGCCGCCATCCGTCCCCTTCACATGGTCCGCCCGGCCCGGCACATGGTCCGCCCGGCCCGGCCCGAACGGCGCCAGGATCCTCGGCGGCGCCGCGATCGCCGCGCAGGCACAAGCGGTGCTTCGGACCTATGGTGGTCCGAGAGGGGTCGGCAAGCCGAACTGGTCATGTGGAGGAGGCTGCGATGGAGGAGCACTTCGTCTGGGTGACGACGCGCCGCGTCCGGCCGGGCACCCTGGAGGAGTTCGAGCGGGCATGGCGCCCGGCCCCCTACCCGCAGGGTCTGCGCCGCGCCTTCGCGTACTGGTCCGAGGACGGACAGGAGATCACCGGGGTGTCGTACTGGGAGTCCAAGGAGTCATGCGACGCCTGGCGGGCCTCCGAGCCGGAAGCGCAGCGGCGTGCGGGCATGGCCCCGTACGTCGTCGAGGAGCGGGAGGGCTTCTACCGCGGCCGCGAACTCGCCATCCATCCCCAGCGATAGCCGAGGGCGAGCAGGGAGCGGCCCCAAGCCGCCGCGTCCCAGTGCCCGTCCACTCGCACGGCGACCCAGCAGTCTCCGCGTCCTCCGCTGCCTCATGGGGAGGGCTGCCTCCAGCCTGCGTGGTCAGTGCGGTGCCCTGTCCCACAGGTGCCGCGGCGCAAGAACGCGGTCCTGCCTCGGCAACGCGAGGGCCCGGTCCGCCCGCCGCACCCCAGGCCGTTGGGCAAAACGCCCAGGCTCGCATCAACGTGAGGGCGGGTCCTCGGCCAAGACCCGCAGGCCACCGTCATCGGGACTTTCCGCCGGCGGACCGGTGACAGGGCGGTCGCCCGCGCCGTCAAGGGCCGGACCGTGTATCACCAACGGATGCGAGCGAATGGAGGAGACCACCTCCACGAGTTGCTCGCGCAGCAACTGGCAGACGCCCGGCGCGCCTCCCGCCGCAGCCGCACCCGGCCTTTCCACACCGCTCATGCTCACCTCAACCGTGTCTCCAACCGGCCACTCTCAACGTCTCCCGCTCTCAGGTGAGCCGGCCCGCAACGGTCGGCGCGACAGCAGCGACCAACATCACCACGAGGTTCCGCACTCCGCCCAACGCGCGATCAAGGCCTACGACACCCGGACCATTGCCGTCATCACCCCCCTGGCGTAGGCGCATCGGCCGTTCGCGGACCACAAGGCCATCTGGGATGAGAAGCGGGTTTTCAGCCCACAGGGGCGGCGCTCCCACAGTACAGAAGGCGGCGAGCGGCGAGCGCAATGGGCTGCTCGCAACCGCCGCGCGGGCGGGCGGGTGGCGCGGGCGAAGGAAAGCGTCGGCCGGAGGAGAGGGTCGGAGTCGGCGCGTTCTCCTCCGGCTGCTTGGAAAGGGCACCATCCGTCGATCGCCTGATGGTGATCACCTTGACAGAGTACGGCCACCCTTACTCGCCCTCGGACGACTCCTCACCCTCGGCCTTCGGCGCCTCCGCTTCCTCCTTCTCCGCTTCGGCCGTGGGCTGTTCGCCTTCGGTCGGGGTCGCCTCGGGTTCCGCGGTCTCACCGGTCGCGGGGGCTTCCGCCTGCGTGCCTTCCGCGGTCTCCGCCGCTTCGGCCGCCGACTGCTCGCCTTCGGTCGGGGTCGCCTCGGGTTCCTGAGGTGCCTGTTCGGTGTCGCTCATGTTCACCTCCTTCTCGCCGTGCGCAAGTCAAGGAGTCCTGGCGTCGGTCACCTGGCAGCCCGGATCCAGGAGTGCGCACTTCGCGAGCTTTACGAACTTTGTCCTATTCCTTGAGGGTGAGGATGTCAATGGGCCCTGGGGCGAGAGGTGCAGGTGCGAACACCAGGCAACCGTGGGATCTCGCCGACGGCCTCTTCGACCCAGGGCCCCAGGTCCGCGGCGGTCGGCTGAAGCGGGTCGGCGTAGCCTGCCTCCACGTCGGCAGCGTGGGCCTTCACCCGCCACCCCCTCCTGCAGTTCGGTGGTCTTACGCCTGACCGCGATGCGTCGTTGGTGGTGAAACGGCATGGCTGACTGTGTTGTCTCGCAGGCAGACATCACGCGGGTGACCACCAGACCGGAGATGGACGGCCCGGGCCCACCGGCCGTTCAGCCTTGTGCGTCCGGCCGTTGCTTCGCGCATCATCGGTCGCCGGTCGCCGGTCGCCGGTCGCCGGTCGCCGGTCGCCGGTCGCCGGTGGCTGGACGCGACGCCCTTGGGCGCCGTCGCGGCGGTACGCTGCCCAGCGGGCCGGCCGGACCGGCGCCTCCCCAACCCGCCTGTGCGATGTGGCGAGTTGGTCGGCCTCCTCCCGGCGCAAGCCCGAAGGGGCCACCGGTGGCCTGGTCCGTACGGATCGGCAGACTCGCGCGCTGCTCGTCGCCCACCAGCTCGGCGAGCGGACAGGGGACACGCCGACCGGGCTGCCTCGATGCCCCGGCCCGCATCCGCCCCATACCCTCGACGCTGTGACGCTGACAGACGGAACGTACCGGCTCGGGCCTTCGACCGCCCGCCTCCTGATCAAGACAGGCCGTGCCGGGCTCGGCCGCAGAGCGGGGCACGACCTCACGATCGAGGCCGTCCGATGGTCCGGGGAGGCGGTCTTGGTCGTCGGCGACCCGGACAGGTCGTCGGTGAATGTGACCATCGAGACGGGCTCGTTGAAGGTCCGCGAGGGAACGGGTGGGCTCAAGGCGCTCACCGATGCCGACCGGGCCGAGATCGAACGGACGCTGGCGGACAAGACTTTGCTGCACACCGCGGAACACCCCACGATCACCTTCCGTTCCACCCGCGTCACGGGAACACCGCAGTCCTTCGAGATCACCGGGGACCTCACCATCAAGGGCCGGACCCACCCGGTGACGGTGCACGGGAAGGGGAACGGGGACGGGCTGTTGCGCGGCTGGGCGACCGTCACGCAGTCCGCCTGGGGAATCAAGCCATACACCGCGTTCCTGGGAGCGCTGCGGCTGGCCGACGAGGTCCGAATGGAGTTCGAGGTGGCCCGCCTCGAACCGGCAGACGCGCCTCCGTAGCCGCCCGGCCGGCTGCTGCGGTCGGATCGGGCGTACAGCCGCCTATCGTGGAGGCATGGGCGAGATCGTCGTCGTGTACGAGCTCGACAAGGCGGTGGCCACGCGCGTACCGCGTGGCGAGGAACGGCCCGTCCGCCGCGTGCACGCGGCGCCCACCGCCCCGGGGACGCCTGCCGCGACTGGACCGCGAACCCTCTGCGGCAAGGACACCTTCGCCATGGCGACGACCGGCTGGAAGCCCTCCGAGCACCCTGAGGCGCCGTGGTGTCCCGAGGAGTACGCATCTGCGGTCTGCCCCGACTGCGATGCCGTGATGGAAACCTGACCGGCGTGCCGACTACCCTGACGTCGCTGCGTCGCCATGCCCGGTCCCTGGCCACGTTGCTGCGGCGGCGTATCGTGCGCTGTCCAACCAGATCGTGCTGGTCGACATGTCGCCTCCGGCACTGCGCCGCCGTATTGCGCACGGCAACATCTACAAGCCGGACAAGGTGGACGCGGCCCTGTCGAACTACTTCCGGCCCGGGAATCTGACCGCGCTGCGAGCTGGCCCTCCTCTGGGTGGCTGACCGAGTACCTGCGGCAGTACCGCAGCGAGCACCAGGTTTCGAAGATCTGGGGCTCGCGGGAGCGGATCGTGGTCGGCCTGACCGGCGGTCCGGAGGGCCGCACGCTGATCCGCCGCGCCGCCCGCCTGGCGGAGAAGGGCGCGGGCAGCGAGGTGCTGGCCGTGTACATCGCCAGCAGTGACGGCCTGACCTCGGCGTCCCCCAAGGAGCTCGCCGTGCAGCGCAGCCTGGTCGAGGAACTGGGCGGCACCTTCCACCACGTCGTCGGCGACGACATCCCGGTCGCCCTGCTCGACTTCGCCCGAGGGGTCAACGCCACTCAGATAGTCCTCGGCGTCTCCCGCCGCAAGAGCTGGCAGCACATCTTCGGCCCGGGCGTCGGCGCGACGGTGGCCAGCGACTCGGGCCCCGACCTCCCACCTCATCACGCACGACGAGGCGGGCAAGGGACGCGGCCTCCCGGTAGCCCGGGGCGCGCGGCTCGGCCGCGCCCGCCTCATCTGGGGCTGGCTGACGGGCGTCGGCGGCCCGGTGCTGCTGACCCTGCTGCTGACCGCCGCCCTGCTCGGCGGACTGATCCCCGCGCTGGTCTCCGCCGCCTTCGGCTCGATGCTGCTGAACTGGTACTTCACCCCGCCGGTGCACCCGCATCACGATCGCCGGCCCCAAGAACATCCTCGCTCTCGTGGTCTTCGTGGCGGTAGCCGTGTCGGTGGCCTCCGTGGTCGACCTCGCTGCCCGGCGCACCCACCAGGCCGCCCGGCTGCGGGCCGAGTCCGAGATCCTCTCCTTCCTGGCGGGCAACGTGCTGCGCGGCGAGACCAGTCTCGAGGCACTGCTGGAGCACTTCGGCACGGAGTTGGTGGCGCTGCTGGAACGGGAGAGCGACGTGGCGCCGTGGACATGCGCGGGCCGGGTGGGCCTGGAACGCGAGCTGGAGCGGCCGGAAGACACAGACGTGGACGTACCGGTCGGAGACCACGTGGGGCGCTGGCGCTGACCGGCCGCGTGCTGCCGGCCGAGGCCGACCAGGCCAAGGAACTGGCCGAGGGCAACCGCATCCGCACCGCCCTGCTGGCCGCCGTCAGCCACGACCTGCGCACGCCGCTCGCCGGGATCAAGGCACTGCGCTCGGACGACGTGGAATGGTCCGAGGAGGACCAGGCCGAACTCCTCGCGGCCATCGAGGAGGGCGCCGACCGCCTCGAACACCTGGTGGACAACCTCCTCGACATGTCCCGCCTCCAGACCGGCACCGTCACCCCGCTGCTCCGCGAAGTGGACCTCGACGAGGTGGCCCCCATGGCCCTCGGCGGCATACCGGACCCGGAGACGACCGTCGTCCTGGACATTCCCGAGACCCTGCCCATGGGCGCCGTCGACAAGGGCCTGCTGGAGCGGTCGGTCGCCAACGTTGTCGAGAACGCGGTGAAGCACAGCTCCGACGACGAGCCGGTCCTGGTGTCGGCGAGCGCTATCGCCGACCGGGTGGAGGTCCGCGTCGTGGACCGCGGGCCGGGCGTCCCGGACGAGGCCAAGGACCGCATCTTCGAGCCCTTCCAGCGCTACGGCGACGCCCCTCGCGGCAATGGGGTGGGTCTCGGCCTCGCGGTCGCCCGAGGCTTCGCCGAGCCATGGGCGGCACCCTCAACGCCGAGGACACGCCCGGCGGCGGCCTCACGATGGTTCTCACGCTGCCGTCGGCCAACGGCCGCGCGTCGCCGGTTCAGCGGGACCTGCCGACGGCGGCGACTTCATAGCCGAGGCGGAAGCGGGTCGGCGCAGGCGATGCGCTGACCGGGACAGGCCACCACGGCAGTGGACGTCTGCCTGGCCATGCGCCCGCTGGTGGAGGCGACGGTGATCGTCTCGCCGACTGGACGGAGCAGCCCGCCGATCAGCGCGGCGAGTCGTCGGCGTGCCGTTCCGCCACCGCGCAGCGCCGAGGTCACTCAGCGGGCCGGCGACAGCGTCTGGGTTCTCCTGCCCTGGTACGAACAGTGCCTCTACGACTGGTAGTCCATCAACAACCGCCGCATCGAACACTGTTGCGCGCGTACGACCGGCCTCCCGAGGCGGATGAGCAGCCTTCGGGGGCGAAAGAGTCACGACCCTGATGACCGCTCCTCCGCACCGCTCACTCAGCGGCTTTCATTCATGGCCGGATCTCTTCAGAGGGCGTTTGATTTGAGCCTCGATCCACCGCGTGAATTTTGATCTTCGATCTCGGGCGGGGTTCCGGTGGTTTTTGGAGTGCGGGCAGCGGTGATCGCCGGGTGGCCG
>NZ_JBEXHW010000072.1:0-6834 GCF_040608235.1 Streptomyces sp. NPDC005202
CTGCCGAGCGGGCAGGCTGCGATGACGATGCGGTCGTCGACGCCGTGCGCGGAGTGCACCGGCACCTGGCGGCCGCCCTTGGCGCGCATGCGCCGGTTGACGTAGTGGAACAGGTCGTCCACCGACACTTCACTGCTGCCGTCCTTGCTGACCTTCCCCGTCCGCAGAGCCTCGATCACCTCGGCAGTGAAGGCGGAAGGCTTCACGTCGGCGCCGCCGCCCGCATCCGCATACGAGTCCTCTCCGGCCCGCGAGGACGACAGGACGTACACGCCCCTGCTGGTCAGCAGGGCCTGCTCGCCGGACTTCGCCACAGAACCGTCCGGCTGCCGGTCCGAGGTGCGCAGGCCGACGGCGAAGCCCCCGCTACGGCAGCAGTCGATCATCACGACCTTCTGCGGGGCCCAGCACTGTTCCAGCAACTCGTTGACGAAGCCGGCGCTCACGCCGGTCTCGGCCACCCTGTCGAAGTCGGTGTCCCTGGCGACGAAGTGGAACTCGCCGCCGTCCCGGGCCAGTCGTACGCCGTGCCCGGAGACGTACACCAGCGCCAGCTCGTCCTCTTCGCATTCCTCCAGGAACTCGCCGATGGCCAGCCGCATGTCGTCGGCGGTCAGATCGGACTCGGTCCGGACGGAGACGAAGGCGCCGATGTTGCGGTGCTTCAGGACCTGACTCAGCCCCCAGACGTCCGCTCGTGTGGACGGCAGTGGCGCGAAGCGGCCGTCGTCGTAGTGCTCGTTGCCGATCAGCAGAGCCCGGCGCTTGATCAGGCGGGTCACGCTGCGCCGTCCTCCGGCCCGTCGTCCTCGCCGCCGATCGCCCGGTCCAGGAAGTCGCGGACCATTCGCTCTTGCGCCGCGTCCGGGCGCCCTCGCAGGGGCAGGTCCCCGGCCGTCGTCCTCCGTTCTCGAACGGCGGCGTGGTCGGCGGCCGTCCGATCCCGAGTGATGGTGTTGCAACCGGCCGTTCCCAGCAGTCGGGCCGTGCGGCAGTGCGTACGCCCGGATCCGGTGGCTCAGGTATGGCGGGCGGTTCCGGCACGGCACGCGACGGAGTCGCGGGAGGTGCGACCAGTACGGCGCGCCCGGGCCGGAGTGGCGGCGTCGGTGGTTCCCGTCTGCCCCAGTCGGCTTCCTCGACGAGCGCTGGCCGCAGGAGCGGGCGGCAGCACCGTGTGGTCGAGGATGAGGAGACGTGGCGGCAGGGCGGCCGCCGCGCTGTGCCGCCGGTCATCGACTGATTCGTGTTCAGGAACGGAGAGAGCGAAGCCCATGCGCACCAGCGGTTATCGACACACCGAACGCCGTGCTCGACGTGCAGCGGCATCGGCGGCTCTCGGCCTGCTGCTATTGGGTGCCGCAGGAGTGCCGGCTCGCGCGGATTCGACGCGCGAGGAGCAGTGGTTCCTCGACGCGATGAAGGCCGAGCAGATGTGGCAGACCAGCACCGGTAGGGGCATCACGGTCGCCGTCATCGACACCGGCGTCGACTGGACCCATCCGGACTTGAAAGGGCGCGTCCTACTGGGCAAGAACTTCGCCGAGGACCAGCCCGGCGACGAGCACACCGACTACGAAGGCCACGGCACAGGCATGGCCGGTCTGATCGCCGGAACCGGCGCGTACGGTGGCGGAAAGGGCGCCTTCGGCCTCGCGCCCGGCGCGAAGATTCTCCCGATCCGGATGCCCAAGGACGAGACGGCGGCCAACGAGGCCGAGGGAGCCCGGCGGTTCAACGAGATCGTCCCGAAGGCGATCCGCTATGCCGTGGACGCGGGCGCGCAGGTCATTAACACTGATCTTCGCCGGTGTGGGCAACGACGGGGACCAGGCCAACGAGGTCATGTACCCGGCGGCGACACCAGGCGTGGTCGGCGTCGCAGCAGTCGGGAAGGATCTCCGCAGAACCGCCGAGTCCGAACACGGACCGCAGGTGGACATGGCTGCGCCCGGCGAGGACATGGTGCACGCCTGCGGGAGCGAAACGGGACTGTGTGAGACGCACGGGACCAGTGACGCCACCGCCCTGGCCTCGGCCAGCGCCGCCCTGATCTGGGCCAAGCACCCGAACTGGACCAACAACCAGGTCCTGCGGGTGATGCTCAACACCATCGGCGGCCCTACGGACGGCGCCAAGCGCAACGACTCCGTCGGCTACGGGATCGTCCGCCCCCGCATCGCCCTGCAGAACCCTGGCGACCCTGGTCCGGCCGACGTTTACCCGCTTCCGGATTTCGCAGGCGCGGCGTCGAAGCAGCCGACTCCCAGAGCCACCGCGAGCGCCGACGCCGGTGCTCCGGCAAAGGATGACAACTCCGCCGCGGCAACGGCCACGTCGAAGGCCAGCGGTACTTCGTGGGTTGTGCTGGGCGTTAGCGGCGTCGTGGTCCTCGGAGCCGGGATCGCCGTAGCCGCTGTCGTCCGCAGGCGCCGGACACCCACAGCGCCACTTCCCACATCCGCACCTATCCCGGGCCAATCCCCCTACACAACAGCGGGGTTCACCCCGCCTCCGCAAGCACACCCGGGCACTTCGGGCCGTGTCTCCCCACCCGATCGAGGAACTGGTCACGTCTGAGTACGCATACTCAGACGCCCATGGCGACCGGAACGGATGGGGCACGTGGTGAAGGGGCTGTAGCGTGCTTCTCGATCAGCGCACCGTCGCGGTCGTGCGTGCACAACGACTTGGCGGCTTACGACACGACACGGGGAGGGGGAACCACGCGTGGCCTGGGAGGAGTGGGAGCAGCTCAAGGCTGCGGCGGCCGAACGGCACTCCGCACGGATGCAGCTCAACCAGCTGCCCGCCGACCAGGGCGGCACCAGCTCGGGTGGCAGCGGCGCTTCCGGCAGGCTCAGGTCCGACAAGAAGGCGTGGTCCGCGGCCGGCGAGGGCGTCGGCGACCTGCGGGACAACATCGGCAAGGCGCTGACGAAGCTAGAGCACGGCCAGACGGGGCTCGACAAGGGGTCCGGGTGTCTGACCGCGGCAGCCCAGAAGAGCGTGTACGACTCCTGGGAACGCCGCGTGAAGGACATCAGCGGGCTGTGCGACGGCCTCGCTGGCGTGCTGGAAAAGGCGGGCAATGACCAGCTGAGAACCGACGAGGCCATCAAGGCCGAGATCGCCAAGCTGAAGGTCCACTCCGAGGACGCGTCCACCGCCGGCGGCACTGGCAAGGGCCGGTGATCCGGAGGCATGGACCTCAAGACACTCAAGGCCATCAACCCATCCGAGTACGCGGACGCAGCGGACGGGTACCGCGCGGTGAGCGACATGGCCGACGCGGCCAAGGACCGCATCGACAAGCAGATCACCAAGGCCATGCAGAAGGCCAACGAGGGTGAGGCAGCGGACGCGGCGCTGAAGCAGCTGCACAAGCTGTCGGAGAACTTCCACTACACGCAGGTCGAGTGCGGCCTGGCCAGCGGAGCTCTCAACGGCTTTTCGTCCGAAATCACCGCCCCGAGACGCCGCCTACTCGAGGCGCTGGACGACGCGGAGGCGCTGTCGTACACCGTGAACGCAGACGGTAGCGTCGTGTACCCCGCCGGTGGCGAGAACGAGCTGACCGGTGACGAGATACCCGGTGGAACGATCAAGGGCAACACCGGCCGATACACCCCCGGACTCGGCCCGGACACCTCCGGCCTGCACAGCCCCAACCCTCACCGCGCGAAGGCCCAGGACATCGCCGACCGCATCGCCCACGCCGTACAGGAAGCCACGGAGATCGACGACCGGTACAGCGAGGCGTTGGGGAAGCTCAAGGCGGCCCCGGGGCTGGGTGTCAGCACCAAGACGTGGGCGAATGTGGCGGCCGACGTCGATGCCGTCAGCTCTGCCGCGAGTGAATACCTTCGGGACAACATCCCGCTGGACAAGTCGCCCGCCGATCGCAAGGAGTGGTGGGACAGCCTCAGTGATGAGGAGCGCGACGAGTACAAGAGGGCGTTCCCGGAGATCATCGGAAACTTGGATGGCATTCCGGCTATGGTGCGGGACGAGGCGAACCGAGAGAACCTGCCCCTGCTCATAGCGTCGCTGGAGGGGAAGGACGACGAGGATTCCCAGACCAAGCTGGGCGGCCTCAAGCGCATCCAGGAGAGGCTGAACACGGTCAGCGTCCCGCCGATGTACCTCCTCGGCATCGGTAACGAGGGTAATGGACGGGCGATCATCTCCTTTGGCAATCCGGACACGTCCAAGAATGTCTCGGCATACGTTCCGGGTCTCGACACGAAGCTCGATAAGGAATTCGCCAATGGCACCGTGAACCGTGCCTTCTACACCGCCAAGCTGGGCCGGGAAATGAATCCCTCCACCGCATCGATCGTCTGGCTCGGATACGACGCACCGCAGATGACGCCCCTCGACCTGGTCTCCGGCTCCAGCGTCATGCTGACGAGCAACGCCGAGCATGGGGCCCCGGCCTACAACAGCTTCATGAGCGGTATCGCGGCCACCAATGAGAACGCCGACCCGCACATCACGGCGATCGGCCATTCGTACGGGTCACTGACGGTGGGGACCGCCGCGAAAGAGGCCGGCGGAATCCCCGGCGTCGACGACATCGTCCTGGTCGGCAGTCCCGGTGTCGGCGTGGACAAGGCAAGTGACCTGGGCGTCGGCAAGGAACACGTCTGGGTTGGGTCTGCCGAAAACGACGTCGTGACCAAACTGCCGTTGCCAAAGGAAGGCGGCGGCGCACTCCTGGGCGGTGGCCTCGGGGCCATCGCAGGCGGTCCGGCCGGTGCGCTGCTCGGTGGCGCCGCCGGTGGTAGCGTGAGCGACTCCGACGACAACGACCTCTGGTTCGGCAAGGACCCGGCGAGCGCGGAGTTCGGGGCCAACAGGTTTAAGACGCTGCCAGGTCCGACGCTTGTCTCCGTGCCGGACGTTTGGGATTCCGACCTGACGATCGATGCGCATTCGAACTACTTCAACCCAGAGCCAGGAAAAGACCAGGTGTCAGCGAGGAACATTGCCGCAGTCGTCGCCGGCGAGCCCGGTTACGTATCAAGGGAGAAGCCGCGATGAAACGTAGGGCGGTGGCAGCCGCGGCGCTGGTCCTGCTGCTCGCCGGATGCGGGCCGGCCGATTCCGGATCCTCCCCCAAGGACCAGGACACGAAGATGAACATGCAAGAGGCGGCCGACCGTGCGGACGCCATCCTCGACGGAACGTTCGCGGCCATCAAACCCGCCGTCCAATGGACGCCCACCTACACCGTGCCGGCCGAGTGCTACGTGGACCGCGACCGGACGGTCATGACGATCATCTCGGAGCAGCGGCGCGCGGCGTTCCTGGGCGTGGTGGAGCGCTACTGGAAGAGCAAGGGATACGAATTGGTCGACGTGAGCGCGAACGGGCTGGCGGCCAACTTCAAGACCGAGGATGGATTCCAGCTGCAAGTGCTCATCGGAGCCCACGGCCAGGCCCACTTCAGTGTGACCACGCCCTGCGTGGAGAAATCCGAAGTGTCCGCCCCGAGTAGTCCGCCCGCTGGTCCCGACTATTCGCAGCAGGAGGTTCCGGCTCCAAACGTCCATTCGGACTTCTGGTCGTCCAGCGATCCCATCCCTTCTTCCTCCCCGAGTGGGACGTGACGAAGAGAACCTGCGTCGCACTCTTGGGTGGTCTGCTTCTGTCGGTGGGTGCGGCTATTGGGAAGGTTCGTCGGACAGCGAGCCGAAGATGATCACGCTCCTGGCGACAGCTTGGGGGGACGGAGTCGCTGATGCGGAAGGCGATCGTGGTGCCGGGCGAGTGCCCGCCGATTCTTCAGGTGGATTCCGTCCGGCAGCCGGCCGGCGGACCTAATGACGCGCAAGCGTCAGGCCCGTGACCCGCCAGCCTCACCAGGGTTCTCTCCAATACGATCAGCCGGAATGAGCCGCGCCAGGGGCACGTTCAACTGCTGGCGAGTTGCCTCCGCGTAACCCCATATGGTCCGCTCTCCGTTGAGTTTATGCTGGAGTTGCTCCGGTCCGGTAGACACGGACGGGCTTGCGTTCTACGCGGCAGCGTAGGCGAGGTTAGCTGATGCTTGTGGTGCGTGTCGGCGCTCGTACTCGGCTGGGCTGAGCTGGCCGTTCGCCGAGTGGCGGCGCCAGGGGTTGTGGAACCCTTCGATGTAGCTGAAGAGCTGTTCTCGGCGTCGCCTGAATCCTGACCCTCTGACGGCGGATCAAAAGTGACCCACTTGGTGATTTTCGCTGGAACCTGATCTTGATCGGAGGTCAGGAAGGAGAGGGTGATCCATGTGGAGGACTGGGCAGAGATTCGACGGCTGCACCGGGCCGAGCAGATGCCGATCAGGGCGATCGCGAGGCATCTGGGCATCTCGAAGAACACGGTCAAGCGTGCGCTGGCCACCGACCGGCCGCCGAAGTACGAGCGGCCGGCCAAGGGTTCGGTGGTTGACGCGGTCGAGGTGCAGATCCGTGAGCTGCTGCGGGAGACTCCGACGATGCCCGCCACGGTGATCGCCGAGCGGATCGGGTGGGATCGCGGGATGACGGTCCTCAAGGACCGGGTGCGTGAACTGCGACCGGCGTACGTTCCCGTCGATCCCGTCTCGCGCACGACGTATCAGCCCGGCGAGCTGGCCCAGTGCGACCTGTGGTTCCCCGAGGCGGACATCCCGCTCGGCTACGGGCAGTCCGGCCGGCCGCCGGTGCTGGTGATGGTGTCCGGCTACTCGCGGGTGATCGCCGCACGGATGCTGCCAGCCAGCGCCGGGCCGTTCTTGAGCCGCGGGCCATCGCCGTGGCCGTCCATCCGGGGCAGGTGCAGCAGCATCGTGTACCGGGTGGTGCGCTCGAC
>NZ_JBEXHW010000073.1:0-6536 GCF_040608235.1 Streptomyces sp. NPDC005202
CCGATGCGGTCATACGTCGTCACGACTGACAGTATGCCTCGTCACTCACCACCTACCGTTGCTGATGAGCCATCCACAAGTATTGACAATTTCTCATGAAGGGACGCACAGTGGCTCAACCGACCACCGACGACCAGTCCAAAGCCCTAGAGCCCGCGCTCGAATCCATGACCCTGCTGGTCGCCGGCGTCATCGTCCACGACCAAGACGCCAACCGTGTCGTGCTCCTCCAGCGCAGCGAGAACGCGAAGTTCGCCCAGGGGATGTGGGATCTGCCCGTCGGCAAGAGCGAGCCCGGCGAGCCGATCACCGAAACCGCGGTGCGCGAGCTCTACGAGGAGACCGGGCTGACGGTGAAGGCCGAGTCCCTGAAGGTGGCTCACATCATTCACGGAGCATGGGGAGTCGAAGCCCCCAACGGCTTCCTTACCGTCGTCTTCGTTGCCCACGAATGGACTGGCGAGCCCGAGAACCGCGAGCCGCGCAAGCACGCTCAGGTCCGCTGGGTCGACGCCGCCGCCATCCCTGAGGAGTTCGTGGACACCACCGCGAGTGCCCTCCACCGCTACCTCGACAGAGGCCCCGAAGTCTCCCTGAACGGCTGGGGTCAGTAGTGCCAGGCCGTCAGCGAACCAGATAGCACAGACCGTCCTCGTATCTGGAGACCGACAGAAGGCGCTGCTGTCTTAACCCATAACGTTCCCCAACGAGAAGATGAATCCGCAGACGGTGCACGCCAGCTCGATCCACAAACCGCTTCACGCCACCGCATCAATCCGCTCAGCGCACACGCCTCGAATGATCTTCAAGTCAGCCACCGCCTGAGCCCGCGCCTCCTCACGGCCGGGCAGCCCGCTGTTCACCTTCTCAACCGCTTCGCCGATTGCGGAGATAACCACTTTCGGGGCGAATCGCATACCGAAGACATAGCCAGTATCCACTCGGGTTCGCAAATCCAGCTCCAGCACCTCCCATGCAGCCAGAACTTCCGAATGCGCTCCAGCCCCGGGCGATTGCTCCAGCGCCCGGATCAGGGTCTGAATGTTCTTGTATGTCTGCGTGCACAACTTGCGGTAGCGGGTCCACATTTTGTGCGTGGCCACCACGGTGGCAATTGCGACAGTGATCGCTAGAGCTGGCAGCACCTTGGTGTAGTCACGAGAAATCGTCGGCAGCACGGCGTATAGCAAAATGGCCACACCACATGCTCCGTTAAAGTTCCCGACCGTCCGGCTGACCATGGCTCGAAGGACACGCCCTTCCAGTCGCTCAAGCAGCCTGTCCTTCGGCTCGAACCAGTGCGCCAAGTAAGGAAAGAGGAGGCAGAAGGCCAGCATCTTCTGAGCGTCCCCGTAGCGAGCGATGAATTGCTCTGGAGCTGCGATGATCCTGTCAGCTACATTGAGCGGGTAGAAGAAGATCTTGAACGCAATAATCCCCCAGATTACCACCTTCACCTTCTCTCGACGACTGAGCCATACGGGCGTATGGAAAGTCATTGTCAGCCACTGACGCAGCCGACTACGTATGCGGCGTATAGGCTTCGGCGCCTGCAAACCAGGAGAGATCCTTCGCCAGTGACGTCCCGCCACAACAATGAGGGCGATACTGAAAACAAAGATCACGGCCCCAACGGCCTGGCGCCCCGCCTTATAAAGCTGGTTGCCCCAGAGGTTCAGCACGAACCCGACCGGCAAGAAGGCGAGCTTCCAGTGGGCGCGCACAAGGCCAACAGGCCGGTACCAAATCGACATACCGTCATGCTCAGGCTCAGTCACGGCGCGACGGACTGGTTTGATGGAGATCAGAGGTTCAGCGTCGTGAAGATCCGAGGGGCCAGGACCAGCCGGGCCACGTGCCGCGGGCTTGGTCGAACTTCGCAAACAGAAGCCTGCTCGGGAAGCCTCCGCGGAACTGGATGCTGTCACCGCCACCGCGTCCCGATACGACGACCGCCATGCGCATCGCCATGGCGGCTACGGCGAGCCGGCGGCTGTCCTTGATGCGAGCGAACCGTGTCGGTCGATGCCCCTGCTGCGCCCTCGTTGGCGCACCGTCTGGCGCTCGTCAAACCACCGGGCGCGGGAGCGGACGTTGAGCGAAGGACCGGCCATGAAGCGGGCGAGGTCGAGGCAGTAGGCGTAGCAGCCTTCCCGGGGCAGCCCACGGAATCGGCTGTCGTGATGGAAGGCGTGTACCAGCTCCAGCTTGACCTAGACGCAGCGCAGGTCCGATGCATGGCCTACTCCGCTAGCACCCACGCCCGACCCCCGCGTCGATGCCGATGTCGCGCAAGCACCCTCCGTTCCGGGCATGGAGGAGTCGTGCGCCCCTTTGCCGCATTTCGGCCACGCCAGCAAGATCGCACACGGCTGATTCCGCATGATTCCAGCCGGAAGTGCGCCTGCCATATGCGCATCGAATGGGCATCACGGGATGATGCCCATGTCAAGGACATCGCACACATGAACGCCAGGGGCATTCCGGACAGCACCTCCGGCGACCGGAACAACTCTTCTCTCTGAGTGACAGCGAACGTACCGTCAGTCAGGTTTTGCGCCCGCACGTACGTCGCGGGATGCGCAATCAACGGGGAGGGCATACAGCCATGGATCCACTGACGTTTCCGATGCTCGTGGGCACCGCGCTCACCGAGGCGGTCAAATTCCTGTTCGATCGGGCCGGGGCGGTCCTCGATCGACGCGCGGGCCGAGTTCCACTGGAGGAACCGGAAGAAGTGGAAGGACGCAGCGGGCCGTTTACCGTCCACCCAGCTGAACTGTCCTCCGCGCGAATCGAGCGCATCACCGAAGCCCGCGGAGCACTCCAGGTGTATCTGACGCGTCCTGCGCTGCTGCAGGGAAGCGATCCCGAGCTCAGGGAGCTCTTGGGTGAGCTGCGCCTGGACTTGGAGGAGATCTACGGGCGGCACCTGCCCTTCGGCGACGAAGAGGAGCGGCCTGCCCGCCCAGGAGTCTCCGTCACACAACGCGCGGACCACGTAGCCGGCCACCAGGTCGGCGTACGCGCGCAAGGCTTTTCCCGACAGGGCCGCGTGCGTGTGGACCAGTCCGCGAAGGTCATCGAGGCGTCGGCGGAACAAGTAGGTACCGAGATCGACGGAACCATCGGCTGAGAGGCGACGCGACCGATGGCTTTCGACGACGAACCGGACTTTGCCCAGCAGCAGCCCGCTCCGGCTGCCGGAGTGCCGCACAGCGCCACCGGAGACTCGCGCGTGCGTCCACCACTGCTTGACCGCTACATAGACGAAGAAGGAACCAACCGCGCGGAACATCACGGCAGTTCCACCGGCTTACCCACGACGGGCTCAGTGGCCAACGCCGAGCCATCAACGGACTTTCGCCCCGACGTGGTGACGGCGCCGGGCGCTCAGTCCGGCTCCGGACCCTCGTCGTATCCACCTGTCCCTGTCGCCCCACCGAGTAGCCCGGAGCCATCGGCCCAGCAAGAAACCGAGCGGGGCAGGACGGCATCACCGTCCCCTGAGGCGATCGAGGCTGTCGGGCAGGCGGCCACGCTCCAGCGCGCGTTGATCAACCTGGGCGAGATGATCGGCACGAAGTACGTGTTCGAGCAGACGCTGGACGCCGACGCGCCCATCGACGCCGAATACTTGGCAGTGATCCGCAGGGTTTATGCCAAGCCCCGCTCTGAAGACACAGACCAGACCCGCAGTCCCTTCGCCCAGGCCCTTCAGATCCTGCGACCTTCAGGTTCCGTCCTGGTCATCAATCGCCCACCTGACAGCAGCAGGACTACGACTGCATACGCCCTTCTCGACCAGCTCGTGGAAGAAGGCTTGATTTCGGAAGTACGTCCGCTCTCCTTCGGCGGATCCCAGCACTTCCCCGCCCGCCGTCTGCCTCATGACCGCCGGTGCGGATTCCTACTCGAACTCCCGCCAGACGAAGACGGCTTCCAGGTAGCCGACACATTTGGTTCCGGCCTGGGAAAGCTCAGTGAGCGGCTGGCCCGACGAGACAACCGACTCATCGTCCTGACCCGACCGGAACAGTGGCGACGAATCAGCCACGGCGCACCGCCGAGTGCTGCGCCGGATCTGGGCGAGATCCACCCTCACGACATCGCCACGCGCTGGCTGCTGGCGCAGGAGCCGTCGTTCCCCGTCAGTGCCTGGCTCGGCAGCGCCGACATACGCCGCCTCATCGACGGCATGACGCCCACGGACATCTTGAACGTCACTCCCCTCATGCTCGATGAGCACCGGGCGGCCGAGCGACTCGCGGCCGATGGCCTCTCGGACGTAGCCCGGGATTCGGCGCAGCAGGCTTCTGCCGAGCGGCGCCGCTCCCTCGACGACCAGATCGCCAATGTCGTGGCCGTCCTCAGTAACTGGGAAGACGCGCTCTACGAGTGGCACGAACCAGAAGACCGCGTCCGGACCAGCTTCGAACGGAACTTCCTCCTGACCGCAGCGGTCCTGCGCGGTGACCCAGTAGGCCATGTGTACGCCAAGGCCGCGGAGTTGACCGACACGCTCGACAAACGCGACACCCCTGTCCCTGTCCACGGGCAACAGGCACCAGGCGTGATCGCCATGACCAAGGCCATCAAGGCGCGCCGCGAGGAGGACGGGACCCTCCGTTTCGACCGCCCCCACTGGGATGACGCCGCGATCGAGTACTTCTGGAACGACCGTCCACTGGCCCGCACCTCGTTCTTGAAGTGGCTCGCCCAAGTCCCCATCGACGACACAGGAACGAACAAGGAAGCCCTGGAGACCATCACCAAGGACGCCCGCCGTGCCTTGGCAGGCCGCATCGGTGAGTTCGCGCTGCGCTGGGCCGTACGTCATCGCAGACAAGAGCCGCTAGAGGCGATCGTCACGGCGTGGTACGCCCACGGCACGGACAAAGAGCTGTGGCCCTTGGCCGTGAAGTTGCTCGACAACGCGGCGATCCACGCAGCCAGCGCTCCTTACGTGCACTCCCTGTTGCTGTCCTGGGCCAAACGCAAAGATCCCTCCCTCCAACAGGCCGTCGTCGAGGTCTGCACAGGGCAATTCGGGCGGCGTCACACCGGAAAGGCACTACGCCGCCTGAAGCGCGTGGCCAACAGCGGGCTGCCGGAGGTCGTGGACAGCCTGCGCGAAGCGATTCAGGTGCTGTGGGCGGACGCCTCCGTCCGGAAGACACTCTTCGGGTACGTCGTCGATTGGTGCGGTGACGAGAAAATCCGGGACACCGTTGGCCACCGTACGTTCACGGCTCTCGCCGCGTCGTCTGCGCCAGAAGCCGACCGAGTGCCGCTGGTGCTCCACAGCGACACCACGCCGGATGCCGACGAAGAGGAGGACTTCCGCCCTCCGGTCGCCGGCCTTGTCACCGGGTGGCGCACTCTCCTGCGTCAGGCGACCGGAGCGGCGGGGGATCGCGAACTCGACCGGGCCATCTTCCTGTGGCTCGATGCGGCCCTTGAGCGGCCGCCTCTGCGACCGATCATCCTCGATACCCTCCGCCGGGCCGTGGACGTCCGCGGCCCTGAAGGCCCGACGCTGCGCGAGGCTCTGCGTACCTGCTCACAGGTATGGGTCCAGAGCGAAGACCGCCCGTACTCGCCCGACCGGGCAAACCTGAAGCTCGAACTCTCCTCTCTCCTCGACGCCGACCTCGCCAAGGTCCAGCAGCTCCTGCTGCAGGAACACCCCGAGGCAGACACCTCAGAGGAGCGCGAAGCCGCATGAAGCGTCGCCCCACCCCCAAAGGCGCCTCCCAACCGGGCAGCGCCACCTGGGTCTCCACCTTCTGCGACCGACCACGCAGCGCGGACCCGACGCTCCACTTCTGCGCACATGTCCGAGCGACATGGCGGCGTCGTGACGACACCGACATCCCTGCGGCCCCTTACGCAGCCGGGCAACTCGTCAGGGCCGTGATCGATGAGGCAGCCGCCGCCTGCGATGTCCTCCGTCCTGACGCCGCCGAGCAGGACATTGGCACCGCACTCGCCGAAGCCCTGCCTCTCGGTGGCGTGGGCGTGATCGTCGTAGACGCCACCGTGAGCATCGAGGTGGACGAAGCAACCCGGAAGGCCGCGTTCGCCGCGGAACAGCTGCAGCAGAACCGCCGTCGCCAGGAAGAGCTGCTGCGCCGCGAACTCGAGCTGGACGAGCTGGCCCGTCGCCAGGCCAAAGGGCGCGAGGAATTCCTCCAAGAACACATCCTCGCCAACCCCGCCGCCGCGCGGCTCTACACAGCTCTGGAAGGCTCGGCCGAGAACTGGCCCCGCCTGGGCGGACCACCAGCCGGTACGGATCTCGAAGATCTGGTCCGCACGGTCAGACAGTGGCAACCCGGACAGCAGTGGGTCGTTGTCGCTCAGGTGATCCACGATTTCGTCGGCAAGCTGACCCCTGAAGGCTGCAAGGAACTACTCGTCCTACTCGCAGGCACCGTAAGAGGGCGGTTCGTGAGGTGATGTCCGTTTCCAGGTGATGGTTGGAGCAGGGGCGCTGGCCGCAGCGCCGGCTACTGGTTCCTGGCGAAGTTGCC
>NZ_JBEXHW010000074.1:0-5103 GCF_040608235.1 Streptomyces sp. NPDC005202
CGACACCTCGAAGCGTGAAGAACGGCCGCCCTGCTGTCTCAGGAAGCAACCAAGATCAGCGGGTCAGGTGAACCGCCGAGGTTAAACAACAAGCTTAGAAGCCGTTGTCGTACCGAACGTGATCGCTGCGTTTTCGCTGGTCAGGCATGATGTTGGCGGTCCTGCGACAGGGATGACACGTCGTGTTGTCTCGTCGGGGAGGTGTTCAGGTGCCGTCGGTGATGGGGCTGTTGGAGGTTCGGGAGACGGCTGCCCGGGTGCGGGTGGAGGAGCTGCGTGCCGAGGCCGACCGGGCTCTGGCCGAACTGGAGGAGGCTGAAGCCGTGCTGGAGCGGCGGGTCGTCGCACTGGCGGAGCTGACCGAGGCCCTTGCCATGGTGTCCGCACCCGGGCGGCGATGGCGCTGTTGGGAGCTGGCCCCGCCCGCCGGCCTCGAGGCGGCGCCTGGAACCCCGCCCGGTGGCAGGGGGCGGCGGACCTCGTCGTCCAAGGTGTGGATATCCATGGTGGACGGGGCCTCAGCATGAACGCGAATTCCGGTCCTGGGACGCGTTCGGCAGGGGTAGCGGCTCGCGGACATCGTGCGCCGCGGTTCCCGGGAGGGGGAGGCCCTCGATGATCCGGGCGGTGGTCTCCGCGACCTCGCCGGTGTCCCTGGGTGGCCGCGTTGTGTGACGGCGGTGCGGCTTGCGTAGCGGCCGTGCACTGAAGTGCAGACGTGCCGACGTGGCCGTCGGTGCTACCCAGGGGCTGTGTCGGCTGCTGGAAGTTCCAGGCGTAGTTCGTAGCCGCCGTCGACCGTGGGACCGGAGGTGACGGTGCCGCCGAGGAGCGCGGCGCGCTGACGCAGGCCGACCAGGCCATAGTGCGCGCTGGGCAGGGGCAGGGCGGGCCGGGTGGGAGCGGTGTTGGTGACGGTGACGCGGACGGCGCTGCCCTCGTGGTGGATGCGCACCGTCGCGGTGGCGCCGGGGGCGTGTTTGCGTGTGTTGGTGAGTGCTTCCTGGACGGTGCGGTAGACGGCGCGCTGGAGGGTCGGCGGCAGGCCGTCGGGCAGGTCCGTCGTCAGCTGGGCATCGATGCCGCTGCTGCCGACCAGCTGCTCGAGGTCGGCCAGGGACGGCTGCGGGGTCAGTTCGGCGGGGCGCCCGCCGGAGGCGCGCAGGACGCTGACCATGTGGCGGAGCTCGTCGAGGGTCTGGACGCTGAGCCGCCGGATGGTGCCGGCTGCGTCCTTGGCTTCCGCGTCGCGGGTGCCGACCTGGAGCGCTCCGGCCCGTACCGCGATCAGACTGACCTGGTGGGAGACCACGTCGTGCATCTCCCGGGCGAGCTGGGCGCGTTCCCTGGCCAGGACCGCCTGGGCGGTCAGCAGCTGTTCGTGTTCCCGGGCCTGGGAGATCTCGGCGAGCCGCAGCGACAGGTCGCGCCGCGTCTGGACGAGCTGGCCGAGGAAGACGGGCGCGGCTGCCGTCGCCCCGGTGTAGCCGAGCGTGATCAGCGTGGAGGTTTTCGTCAGGTCGAAGGCCGGGGATGGCCACGAGGCCATGTCGCTCAGCGTGAACGCCAGGGCGCAGACGGCCAGGAGGGCGCGGTGGCGGGTGAGCGAGGCGAGCGTGTACAGCGCGATCAGAGAGGCGATGACCGCGTCGGAGAACTGGACGGCGGGAAGGGTGAGCAGGAATGTGAGCAGCGGCAGGCGGCGGCGCAGCAGCAGGGCGAAGGCGGCGCCGAGGGCGCAGGCCATGCGCAGCGGCTCGTGGGTGTCCCAGTGCGCCCAGACGTCGAGCAGCGAGACTCCGACCGGCATGGCGTCCAGCAGCGGCGCGGGCAGGCGGCGGGGAGTCATCAAGGGTCCTTGAGGAGGCCGGCCCGCTGGGCGAGCAGGGCGGCCTGGACCCGGCCGCCCACCTCCAGCTTGGTGAGGATGGCGCTCACGTGGTCCTTGACCGTGCCAGTGCTCAGGTGCAGCCGCGTGGCGATGTCGGTGTTGGACAGTCCCTCGGCGATGAGGACGAGCACGGTCCGCTCGCGGTCGGTGAGCCGGTCGAGGCTGCCGGCGGCGCGGTCCTGTGAGCCGGCGTCCAGGTAGCCGTCCACCACGGTCCGGGTCACCTTGGCCGACAGTACGGTGCCACCGTCGGCCAGGGAACGCACCAGGAACGGCAGCTCCTCGGGGTCGGTGTCCTTGAGCAGGAATCCCGCGGCGCCCGAGCGGAGCGCCGTCGCCACGTACTCGTCCATGTCGAACGTCGTGAGCATGGCCACCACCGGGGGGTGCGGGAGCCGGCGGAGTTCGGCCAGGACGGTGAGTCCGTCGACGTCCGGCATTCGGATGTCCATCAGCACGACGTCGGGGCCTGTCTCCTGCGCCGTCTGGAGTGCCTGGCCGCCGGGGACCGCCGCGATGACCTCGATCCCATCGGCCGCCTCGAGGATGCGCTGGAAGCCCATGCGGATCAGAGCCTCGTCGTCGACCACCAGTACCCGGATCACGCGTGCTCCACTCGCCATCGGACCACTGTCCGATTCGTACCACGTCGAGGGGAGCCCTGCCTGGTGCCGGACACCGGATCCGGCCCGGAGGTGCAGCCGCGCCAGCCAGTCGGCGGGGTGGTTCCGGACACCTGCCGGATGGTTGTCACCGACAGGGCGCACCGACCCTGGAGCACATGACGCACGACGCACCGTCGACCGTGCCGTCCGCCGCGAAACCGGCGGACGACTCCCCTTTCCGCGCGTCGTCGACTGGACGGCTGGTCGGATTGGACCTGGCCCGCGGCCTGGCCATCCTGGGTACGTTCGCGGCGCACGTGGGCCCCGAGCCGTCGGTGGGCGGCCCGTCCGGCTGGTTCCTGGAGGTTGCCCGCGGCCGGTCCGCTGCGCTGTTCGCTCTGCTGGCCGGGTTCACCCTGGTTCTTCCGACGGGCCGGCCGCAGCAGCGAACCGGGCGTGCGGGGCGGCAGGCCGTGGGCCGCGTGCTCATCCGCGCTGTCGTCCTGATCGCCCTCGTCGGATACGCGCTGACCGCCCTGGACACGCCGGTCGACGTGATCCTGTCCTTCTGCGGGCTGCTGTTCGTCCTCGCCCTTCCCCTGTACCGGCTGCGGGCGGGCACCCTGGCCGTCATCGCTGCGGCAACCGCGCTCCTCATGCCGCCGGTCCTGTATCTGTTGCGGGCCGGCGTCGAGGGCGGAAGCTGGTCCGACACCGTCATGGCCCACGATCTCCTGGCCCGGGCCACCAGCACGGACGGGATCGTCGAACTGTTCGTCACCGGGAAATACCCGGTACTGACCTGGCTCCCGTTCATCATCGCAGGAATGGCCGTGGCCAAGCTCGACCTCACCCGGCCCCGCGCACTGGCCAAGATCGCCGCCTGCGGCGCCGCCCTTGCGGTGATCGGATACGGCGGGTCCTGGCTGGCCCTGCACCTGGTGCCGGGCGCGCAGGCCGCCGTGAGCGCGGCCACGGAAGGCGGCCCGGCCGCATCGGCCTGGTGGTCCGACGCCGTCGGCGACGAACTCCTGCCCGGCAGGCCTGCCTGGCTGCTGGTGGCCGCCCCGCACAGCCAGACGACCTGGTCCAATGTGGGCCACACCGGTGTCGCCCTGGCGGCCCTGGCCGCCTGCCTGATCGCCACCGCCCGCTCCGCGCGCGTGCGGTGGCTGGTCGCCCCGGTGATCGCGGTCGGTTCCATCTCCCTGACTGCCTACGTCGGCCACATCATCGCCATCAAGGTCTTCGGCACCGACGACATGCCCGATTCCGCTGCGCTTCCGGTCTTCCTCAGCTTCGCCGCGGTGGCCATGCTGCCGGCCCTGGCCTGGACCCGCGTCTTTGGGCGAGGCCCGCTGGAGTACGCCCTGTACGCCGCCACGACACCCGCCCGTCTCATCCACTAGCCGATGGTGCCGTGCCCCACCATGCAGCGTGGCACGGCAGTTAAGGAGGTCAGGCGTATGACGATGTGTCTGACGTTTCTGAGTGCGACCGCCGAGGAGACCACCAGGGTCTTCGGTGACCCGTCCCCCAGTGAGACCGGCCTGCGGCAGACAAGCTCCCCCAGCGCGGGGTTTCCTCCCTACTCGCTGGCCGTCCGGGCACCTTCGGCTCGCTGCGCGCGGACCGCCGCTGCCCTCGGTCTGGAGGCCACGCCCGAGCCCGCCCTGCGCGACTTCGACTACGGCCAGTGGTACGGCCGCGCAGTAGCCGACGTCGCCGCCAGCGACCCCCACGGGTACTCGGCCTGGTTCACCGACCCGGATTCTGCACCGCACGGCGGCGAGTCGGTGCGCCAGCTCTGCCTGCGAACCGCCCACTGGCTGAGCCACGTGCCGCCTGACGCCGATCGTGCACTGGCCATTGTCGAATCGTCCGTGATCCGGGCGGCGCTCGTCCATGCCCTCTCGGCACCCGTGAGAGCCTTCTGGCACCTCGACGTGCCGTGGCCGTCCACAATCTCTCTCATATTCCGCGACGGCAGCTGGAACGTCCGGTTCGGCTACGGCATTCCGCGACCAGTCCGGCGGGCGGCCCACGACGTGTGGGGGCGCCCTGGGAGCGGTCAGTGCGATACCGGGACGGCCGGGTGGGTACACACGGGCGCCACGCCACCTACGGACCGGTCGCTTGACCGCTCCAAGGGCCCGAGGAAAGGTTGCCGCGCTGTAAGCCCGTACCCCGGTCACGGTCCGCCTGGAGGATCTGGACAAGATGTGCGCCGAGTGCTGGACTGCACGGTCGCCGATCTGCTGCAGGCCGACCCGCGCACCCGAGGCCGCGGTGACGCCGAAGGGGGAGGTCACCACTGTTTCCACTGATCAACGGGGCACCGTAACAGTGCGACAGGTGCGACACCCCAGATAATCCACTCGGGAGAAACCCGCAGCATCACGGCCTCGGCGTCCTACCGTCGGGGCCGTGGTCGTATCAAGCGCCGAACAGGCGCCTGATTGTCAGATCGATTGCCAGCGCTGTCACCAGCGCCAGGAACCGACCGACGGGACCTAGAAGACCCATGAAGATCTTGGGGTTCTGGCCCCGCCGCGTGAGCGGCGGGGCCAGACTCGTTGTTGTGGTGATGGGGGAATGGGCCGGGGA
>NZ_JBEXHW010000075.1:0-5100 GCF_040608235.1 Streptomyces sp. NPDC005202
ACCAGCAGCACCAGCGGCTCGGAGGCGGTCACCAGCTCCCGCAGCGGGTGACGGGCCAGCACCGCCTCCACCTCCGGCGTCAACGCCGCCGCCAGACGGGCAGCGGCCGGGCGGCCCTCGTCCCGCAGGGCGTCCACCGCGGCCAGGAGGACGTCCCGTTTTCCGTCGTGCTTCGGCACGCCGGCGGCAGCCCGCTCGTACAGTCGCGCCCCCTCCTCCAGGACCAGTTCGGTGTCCAGTCCCGCGGGGATCTTGATCTGGGCGTGGTGCCGCCAGGTGGTGACGGGGTCCGCCCAGGCCTCGACCGTGTACGTCCAGCGGCCGGGCTCCCCGGCGGTCACGGTGGCCCCCCAGCGGTCGGTGCCGGGGGCCAGTTCGCGCATGGGGGTCCAGGGGCCGGGGCGGCCCTCCGGATCCCGCAGTACGACGTTCGCGGCCACGGCGTCGTGGCCCTCGCGGAACACGGTGGCCGAGACCTCGAACGACTCGCCGGTCACCGCCTTGGCGGGCCTGCGGCCGTGCAGGACGATCGGGCGGACGTCGAGGACGGGGATGCGCCCGACGGCGGTGGCGTCGCCCGCGGAGGGTCGCTCCGGGGCCGGCGGACCGGCGTCGAGGGGGCGCGCCGGTGACGCGCCGGTGGGAGGAGTGCTTGTTGTCGGGGGTGCTGCCGAGTGGTGCGTGGCGGGCATGACCGCTCCTGTCCGCGTCAACGAGGGTGTGGGCGGAGGTGTGTGGGGAGGTGGGTCCTGCGTGGTCTACCTGTGGGGTGTACCGGTGGAGCCTTCCCACCCTATTCGGGTGAGCAATCCGGCACTTTGTTAACTACTCACGCGTATGTCGACACACAAGACCGGCCCCGTCCGCACACAGGACCGGCCCCGTCCGCGCGCGGACGGGGCCGGTGCAGGCGCGCTGCCCCTACGTCCGCGGTACCTGCAGGAGTTTGTTCGGCGAGCCGAGCCCCGCGCCGGAGACCTTGCCGGACGCCGCGCCCGCGGCCAGCGCGTTCGCGACCTGTGCGGGAGTGGCCTTCGGATGGCCGGACAAGTGGAGCGCGGCCGCGCCCGCCGCGTGCGGCGCCGCCATCGACGTTCCCGAGTACGTTGCCTTCCCGGTGTCGCTCGCGGAGGACGCCGAGATGATCGACACGCCCGGGGCGAACAGGTCGAGGGCCGAGCCGAAGTTCGAGAAGCCGGCCCGCGCGTCCCTGCCGTCGGTGGCGCCGACCGTGATCGCCTCCGGCACGTCCGCGGGGGAGTAGAGGCCGGCCGGAAGGCCGTTGTTGCCCGCGGCAACGGTGTAGGTGACGCCGGCCTTGATCGAGTTGCGTACGGCGGCGTCGAGTTGGGCGCTGTAGGAGCCGCCCAGGCTGAGGTTGGCGACCGCGGGCTTGTGCGCGTGCCGGGTGACCCAGTCGATGCCCGCGATGACCTGGGACGTCGTCCCGGTGCCGTCGTTGCCGAGGACCCGTACGGCGACGACCCGGGCCTTCTTGGCGACGCCGTACGTCGTGCCGGCGATGGTGCCCGCGACGTGCGTGCCGTGGCCGTTGCCGTCCTGGGCGGTGTTGTCGTTTCCGATGAAGTCCCAGCCGTAGCTCGCGCGGCTGCCGAAGTCCTTGTGGGTGATCCGGATGCCGGTGTCGATCACGTACACCGTCACACCCCTGCCCCCGGAGTCCGGCCAGGTGTAGCAATTGTTCAGCGGCAGGGTGCGCCGGTCCAGGCGGTCCAGGCCCCAGGACGGCGGGTTCTTCTGGGTGCGGTCGAACGCCACGCGGCTGTCCGGGACCACCGAGGCGACGCGGGGATCCGCCGCGAGGCGCCTCGCCTGTCTCTCGTCGGCGCGGACGGCGTAGCCGTTCAGGGCCGTGCCGTAGGTCTGGCTGATTCTCGCCCCGTACTTCTCGGCGATGCCCTTTCCGGCAGCCGACGGAGCCTGCGTGCTCCCCTTGAGCGTCACCAGGTAGCTTCCGCTGACGGAGCCGGGCCGGCCGGCGCCGGGTATCTGCCCCTCCGGGGCGGCGTGCGCGGGCAGGGTGACGGCCAACAGTGCCGCGGCACAGATCACCGCGGTCAGGCCCCCCACCCGGCGCAGACGCCGTGTCCGCGTCCGTGCCATTCCGAGTTCCCCTCCTCGACTCGGGTAGGGCAGCAGCGTCTCGTGCGGTGGGAAGGGGCTACAAGGTGGCCTACGGGTGTTTTTCCGGACGGCTTGGGTCTGGTCTGTGCGCGGCAGCCCGCAGCGGCGGCCGCACCGACACCGGTACCGTCGTGTGTGACGGGGCGCACAGAGCCGTGCGTCCACAGACTCCGGGCACGTCTGCTGAGGTGGAATGTGAAGGCGATCCGTCGGTTCACCGTCCGTCCCGTTCTCCCCGAGCCCCTCCGGCCGCTCAGCGAGCTGGCTCGCAACCTGCGCTGGTCCTGGCACGCCGAGACGCGCGACCTGTTCCAGTCCGTCGACCCGGAACGCTGGGCCGCCACGGGCTGCGACCCCGTACGCCTCCTCGGCAGCGTGCGCCCCGCACGGCTCGCCGAGCTGGCCGAGGACCGCCGCTTCCTGCGCCGCCTGACCGCGGCCGCCGACGACCTGCACGACTACGTGACCGGCGACCGCTGGTACCAGGTCGCCCAGTCCGACGGACTCCCCGCCGCCATCGCCTATTTCTCCCCCGAGTTCGGCATCACGGCCGCCCTGCCGCAGTACTCCGGCGGCCTCGGCATCCTCGCCGGCGACCACCTGAAGGCGGCCAGCGATCTCGGCGTACCGCTGATCGGCGTCGGGCTGCTGTACCGGCACGGCTACTTCCGCCAGACCCTGTCCCGGGACGGCTGGCAGCAGGAGCACTACCCGGTCCTCGACCCCAACGAGCTGCCCGTCACCCTGCTGAAGGAGGCCGACGGCGCCCCGGCCCAGGTCTCGCTCGCGCTGCCCGGCGGCAAGGCACTGCACGCCCGCATCTGGCTGGCCCAGGTCGGCCGGATCCCGCTGCTGATGCTGGACTCCGACGTCGAGGAGAACGACCTCGGTGAGCGCGGGGTGACCGATCGGCTCTACGGCGGCGGCAGCGAGCACCGGCTGCTGCAGGAGATGCTGCTCGGCATAGGAGGGGTCCGGGCGGTGCGGACGTACTGCCGGCTCAGCGGCCACCCCGAGCCGGAGGTGTTCCACACCAACGAGGGCCACGCCGGCTTCCTCGGTCTGGAGCGCATCGCGGAACTCTGCGACCAGGGGCTGGACTTCGACTCCGGCCTGGAGGCGGTGCGCGCCGGGACCGTGTTCACCACCCACACGCCCGTTCCGGCCGGAATCGACCGCTTCGACCGCGAGCTGGTCGCCCGCCACTTCGGCCCCGACGCCGAGCTGCCGCGCATCGACGTCGAGCGCATCCTGCACCTCGGCATGGAGACCTACCCGGGCGGCGAGCCGAACCTGTTCAACATGGCCGTGATGGGTCTGCGCCTGGCCCAGCGCGCCAACGGCGTCTCGTTGCTGCACGGGCGCGTCAGCCGCGAGATGTTCTCCGGACTGTGGCCGGGATTCGACCCCGACGAGGTGCCGATCACCTCGGTGACCAACGGGGTGCACGCACCGACCTGGGTGGCCCCGGAGGTCTTCCGGCTCGGCGCCCGGCAGATCGGCACCCAGCGCACCGAGGACGCGCTGTCCGTCGGCGGTTCGAACCGCTGGGACTCCGTCGCTGACATTCCCGACCTGGACATCTGGGAGCTGCGCCGGGACCTGCGGGAGCAGCTGGTGGCGGAGGTGCGGCAGCGGCTGCGCGCCTCCTGGCGGCAGCGCGGCGCCGGGACGGCCGAGCTGGGCTGGATCGACGGCGTGCTCGACCCGGACGTCCTGACCATCGGGTTCGCGCGGCGCGTCCCGTCGTACAAGCGGCTGACGCTGATGCTGCGGGACCAGGACCGCCTGATGAGCCTCCTGCTGCATCCCGAGCGGCCGATCCAGATCGTGGTCGCGGGCAAGGCGCACCCGGCGGACGACGGCGGCAAGCGGCTCATCCAGGAGCTGGTGCGGTTCGCCGACGACCCGCGGGTGCGCCACCGGATCGTCTTCCTGCCGGACTACGGCATGGCGATGGCGCAGAAGCTCTACCACGGCTGTGACGTCTGGCTGAACAACCCGCTGCGGCCGCTGGAGGCGTGCGGGACGTCCGGTATGAAGGCGGCGCTCAATGGCTGCCTGAACCTGTCGGTGCTGGACGGCTGGTGGGACGAGTGGTTCCAGCCCGACTTCGGCTGGGCCATCCCGACCGCGGACGGCGGGGACGGGGGTGCCCCCATGCGTTCGGTCATGGGGGAGGACCCCGGCCACCGCGACGACATCGAGGCCGCCGCCCTGTACGACCTGCTCGAACAGCGGGTCATGCCCCGCTTCTACGAGCGCGGCCAGGGCGGGCTGCCCGACCGCTGGATCGAGATGGTCCGCCGGACCCTGACCCTGCTCGGCCCCAAGGTGCTGGCCGGCCGCATGGTCCGCGAGTACGTCGACCGTCTGTACGCCCCGGCCGCCCACGCCCACCGCGCGATGGATCCGGAGGCGGCGCGCGAGCTCGCCACGTGGAAGGCGCGGGTGCGGGCGGCCTGGCACGACGTGACGGTCGACCACGTGGAGACGTCCGCCGCCATGGCCTCGGCCACGGCCACGGCCGAACTCGGCACCACCCTCGGCCTCCGGGTGCGCGTCGGCCTCGGCGGCCTCGGGCCGGACGACGTCGAGGTGCAGGCGGTCTCGGGCCGGGTCGACGAGGAGGACCGCATCGCGGACGCGACGGCGGTCCCGCTGAAACCGGCGGGCGGCCCGGACCCGGACGGCCGCTGGATCTACGAAGGCCCGCTCTCCCTGGACCGCACCGGCCCCTACGGCTACACGGTCCGCATCCTCCCGGCCCACCGCCTGCTCGCCTCCGGCGCGGAGCTGGGTCTGGTGGCGGTGCCGTCGGAGGAGACGGGCGAGGGGGCCGGGGTGCTGATGCGCTGACCCGTCAGTCCTCCCTACCTTGTTGATCGGGATGAGCGAGCCATTCGTAGGGTTGGCTCACCCAGGGGGTCCGGGTGTGGCTTTCAGTCCTCTGCC
>NZ_JBEXHW010000076.1:0-4999 GCF_040608235.1 Streptomyces sp. NPDC005202
CGCCAGCGCCAGCCCCGCATCGTCTGCGGCTACTTCGCCGCCCCAGCCGTCCGCTACACGACCGCGTAGGAAACCAAACTGTTCCGACTCAATACATCGCCATGGAGCGCACGCTAGCCTCCCTGACTTGACTGAGCGGACCCGACTGGGCTCCAAAGATCCCACCCGGTGTGACGTGCCCCAAAGCTATGCTCCCGGACATGACCTTGGGACACCAGACGACCGTCAGCGGCAGCCCGACAGTGCCTGTCGAACTCCCGAACGGCGTCATCGTGGAGGTGGAAGTTGCCCCCAGCGGTTCGGCCCGCGACGTTGGGCTGGGCGGCAGGGACGAGCCGTACCGGCTTGATCAGGTACAGCGCTCGATTGAAGGAATCGCCAGAGCGGTGACTCAGAGTCTGGCCAGAGTTAGGCCAGATGAGGCCAGCGTCGAGTTCGCCATCGGGTTCAAGGCCGAGAGCGGCAAGCTAACTAGTTTGCTGGTGAAGGGAGAAGGAACAGCTTCGCTAAAGGTGACACTGACCTGGGTAGCCGACGGCGAACGTCGCGCCAATGTACAGGAGGAGACGGAGCCCGACAACGAGCAAGCTGACGAGGAATCTCCGTCTTCGGGGGAGTCGTGACGGGGGAAAGGCTGCGAAGCCTGCTTCATTCTTGCACTGTTCAAGTTGGCTCAACGCGTGGTCCGGAGGGAACGGGGTTCTTTGTAGCACCCGGCAGAGTTCTCACGTGCGCGCATGTTGTTGAGCCACTCGTGCGTTCAGGTGTACAGGCAACAGTCACAGTCGCTGACGGCGAGGTGCTTCCCTGTACCGTGCTCCGTATTCTTCCGGAGAGCAAGCCGTCAGACTTGGATTCCTATCCCTACCCCGACCTGGCACTGCTAGGCGTTGAGATGAGTGATCATCCCTGTGTCCAGCTTGATCCAGCGCTGCCGCAAACAGGAGACCGGTTATGGGCATTGGGTATCACCGAAGTGTACGCCAGAACTGTTTTGGGAATGACACCCGTCGCTCTGCGCTTCGAGGGCGAGCATCTGGCCGGAGATGAGCATCGACTGCAACTCTCAGGAGGGCAGATCGCGCCAGGAATGAGCGGTTCCCCTCTGCTGAATGAGCGAACCGGGCGCGTCTGCGGCATGATCAGCCGCACAAGACATGACGAGCTAAACCTGGGAGGATGGGCCATACCTGTTGGCCAGCATCTTGCTATCGAAGATGGCCTTAGCGAGGCGCATACATCATTTCATCTCGCAGATCCGGACTGGCGCATCGCACGGCAAGAGATGTTTACGGACATCGTCAAACGCGTGCTGCGCCCGCCATTCCAACCTGTACCTCGGAATCTTCAGAATGAGCCTCCCAGCCTTCCGCTCCGACCCGAGTATGGAATTGTTCCATTCGCCGGCCGGGATGCCGAACTGTCGGGCTTAAGAGATTGGTGCCTCTCCTCCGGACCTCAAGTGCACCTTCTCACAGGGCCTGGAGGGACCGGTAAGACGCGACTTGCCGCTGAACTATGCAGGGCCATGTCAACAGTGGGATGGGTTGCAGGTTTTCTCCGCGAGAGACTTGCAATTGAAGAGATCCGTAGACTGTCAGCCGCAGATGAGTCCGTTCTAATTGTTGTCGACTATGCTGAGAGTCGAGCTGATCTGATCGGACTTTTGGAGGAGGTTGACCAATTCGAATTCCGCGGTATCCAGCTGCGTTTACTCCTGATTGCGCGAAATGAGGGTCGATGGTGGGATGAACTTGTAACGAAGTCATTTACTACTGAACGCCTCCTAGGGCGCGCGGGGAAGACTGCTCTAGCCTCACTCGTTCGTGACCGTGACAGCACTGCATTGGCAATGCTGGAAGCCTTTGTTGCCTTTGCCGATGCCCTTTCCGTCCAAGTGGCGCAACCTCAGTTCGTAACCCAGTGCCCCGAGGCAGAAGTCATCCTGCATGCACAAGCAGCCGCGTTGCTCTCTCTGCTTGAGCTTGGCGTATCCGCTTCCGACTCCCAGGCGGAATCGACCCAACCAACTCAAAGCCCACTACGCGGACTGCTACATCATGAGCAGCGCTACTGGGCTGCCAATGCTGCTGCCCACTTCACTACAGGACCGCCTTCTCCCAGAACTCAAACACGGGCCGTTGCGCTTGCCAGCCTAATGGGGGCAACTGCCGAGAGTGAGGCAGTGGAGATGGCTTCCCGACTTCCAGAACTCTCTGACGCTGCTTCGGAGCGTAAATATGAGATCGCCCACTGGTTGCGGGATCTCTATCCCCGGCCCAAAGGAGAGTGGGTCGGAGGGATTCAACCAGACCTCCTGGTTGCCGAACTACTTGAAGTTGCTTTCCTGGGCGCGTCAGACACAGCGGACACTGCATTCAGAGGACTCCAGCCAGATAGAGCACGACGTGTTCTAAGTAGGCTCCAACGAGCCTGCTATGACCGTCCGAAGCTGCAGCCCATTCTGCGCAGAGTAATAGCGTCGGATCTGGAAGTAATGACAGCCGCCGTGGCCAGCCTAGAACGTGAGATTAGCCTCATGCTGAGTGCTGAACTGGCCGCAGCGATCCGCTCAGCGTTGGACGACACCGTAATCCGGGACTCTTTGCTGGACGAAATTTCCAACCGCGCCGACGTTCTAGCTGAACCCGCTGCAGCGTTGGCCGAGCGATTCTTGTCGAAGGCCCGCGGGGAGGGCGATCTCCTCTTCACCGCTCACTACTCGGACCAACTTGGCAATTGGCTGAGCAAAATGGGGCGAGTAGATGATGCAATCGCGGCCGCTGAAGAGGCAGTTGCGATCTATCGGGATATGCCGCAATCCGGGTCTGCCGCTGACGTTACATCGCGGCGATGGCCCTTCTACGAGGGCCTCGCTGTTGCGACCCTTCACCTCGCCAACCATCTGTGGGCTGCAGGTAGACACGAGAAGGCGACCGACGCCGGATTTGAATCCCTTCAAATCTGGAAGCATCTATCAGAGAAGGATCCAGCACATCGTGGAGGGTTTGCTGCATCAGTTGCCAGTTTCTCCACACAGCTGTGGGACATTGGATGGCGTGAGCAATCCGTGCAATACACTGAGTGGTCACTTAGCCTACTCGTTGAGCAGGCTAAGACTGGTTCTTCAGACAGTATTGCACGGTTTGCCGACGCCTTGAGCAATGCAGCGTACCGTTTTAAAGAAGTGGGGCGCCTGGACGATGCGATCCTGACCCAGCGCAGAGCAGCCGAACTATTCTCGCAGCTAGCCGAGGCAAAGCCTGGAGAATTCCAGCCAAGGCATGCTGAAATTATGCACAACCTGGGCGGAATCCTGGTAGCCGCAGGCCAACTTGAGGAGGCATTCGCCGCTCACGAAGAAGCAGTTGATATTTACCGACCCCTAGTGGGCATTCAGTTTGAGGTGCGATCTGAGAAGTTCATGCAACTATTGGACGCCCGTTTCACGTGCGCCACCAAACTCGCAAACCCGATTTCCGTCATTCGAGCGGCCAAAGAATTCATCGACTTTCGTACGATGGACGGGTTCTTGGATGTCGAGGCGGTTGAAGCCCTGGCAACTCTGGGAGCCGCGCTTGCCCAGATTGGCCAGTATGAGCAATCCCTCTTCATTCAGAAAATCGCGCTAGCACCCTTGCGGGACCTTGCCCACCAGGAACCCGATAGACACTCAGCTGGGCTGTGTCTATTGTTGAGCAACACTGCAGCTTGCCATCAGCATTTTGGGCAGGGGCAAGAAGCTGTAGAGTGTGCCGCTGAAATGGTGGACATCCTTAGAGGGCAGGGCGACGAGATCTTTCAAGGGAAACGCACTTCAACCGGACAAACCTCAAGTGCTGAACTCCTTTACTTCGCCTCCCTCTGCTTCCTTGAGAATGAACGGTACGAGGAAGCGCTTGAAGCGGCAGAAATTGCTGCACTTAGACACAGGCAAGCGGATTCGGGCTCTGTAGACTCCAGTAAACTTCTCGCCTCAGCACTTGGTGTCTGCGGTGTATCCCTCAAGCACCTGGGGAGGATGGAAGAATATAAGGAAGTCATGACAGAGGTGCGAAAGATGAAAGATCGGCTCCTCGCAGAGGATTCCCAGTAAGAAACCTTCGCCTCTTCTCCTCAATCGTTGTTCGAGGCATGAATGTCCAAGTGTAAGTCGAGTTAGCCTCGCGCTTTCACGAAGCGGGCTGTCGGGCAGGGCTTCGGCGTAGTCGCTTGATGCCCGTTTCGTGATCATGTGAGTCCGAGGAGGGCGAGCGGCCTGCTGGCGTCGGGGGCGTTGCGCCGAAGGCCGGCAGCGATGTTGGTGCTGCCGGCGAGGCGGAGTGCGCCGATGGCGAGGTTGCGCCAGGTGGCCATGGCGCGGGGTGCGGTGCCGGTCCGCAGCTGGGAGGCGTCCTCGGCGAACGTCACATCCCTGACATGGTGCAGCGCCTCGACTTTCCAGTGGTCACGGATCAGGGTCGCGAGCTGGGCGGGAGTGGCCTGCTCGGCGGTCAGGCTGGTGACCGCGTAGACGGTCTTGATGCTGATCTTGCCGGTCTTGCGGTCCACCCGGCGGCGCTTGAGCTGGACGGCTTGGCGGGCCCCGGGGAAGAGCAGGTTGTTCACCGTGCACACCTTGATCCTGCGGATCTCACCGCGGCCGTGGCCGGCGTCGCGGGTGCGTGCCTGCAGCGGAATCTGCTTCCAGGGCAAGGACTTGAGCTGCTTGCGAAGCTTCTTCTGATCCCCTTTCACGATCACGATGTAGTGCGCGCCCCGGCTGAGCAGGTAGTCGGCGTGCTCGCGCTGAGTGTGCATGGCGTCGCTGGTCACGACTACGCCCGCCAGGTCGGCGATGGTCTCCAGCAGCGGCTGGAAGCAGGTGATTTCGTTGGTCTTCTCGCCCACGTCGAGCTGGGCCGGGACCAGGCCGGAGACGTGGTCGCATGCGGCGAGCAGATGGACCTTGCGGCCCTTGGCCCTGCCCGCTCCGCGCAGGCTCTTGCCGTCGACCGCC
>NZ_JBEXHW010000077.1:0-4602 GCF_040608235.1 Streptomyces sp. NPDC005202
ACCACCTCCCGCGCGGCGGGCGGCAGCCGACGCGCGTCCCCAACCTCGATCACACCCTGCCAACGAGCAGGCAACTCAACCGTTCCGCCTCAATACCAGTGGTGCAATTCCACTCATCCACCGCTTTGAGGGCGTGCCGCTGCGACTCCATGAGGATGTGGCGCCAGCGAGCGTATGCCATGTCGTACGTCCTTCTCGTCCATAAGAAGGGTCACACCAGCGGCCGTATCAGCACAAGCACAATTCTCATAGCCAACGGCACCACTTAACACCTCCGCCGCATGGGTTGCGCCCCCGCCCCTCATGCGACCACGACGTCCGACCACTGCGGAATGCCCCGGCAATCTCGGCACGGCCCTTGTGTTCACACTGCACGGCATCGCGACGGGCCGAAGGCCCACGGTTAGGAGGGCCGCCTGGGCTAAGGCGGCGCCTGCGTGCCTCATAACGGCCTCTGCCTCTGCCCGACCTTGAAGGGCGTGAAGTCGCTCCGACAGTCGCCGGCACCGAACGTCGTCGGCCGGAACTTGAGCAATGGATCACCGCCCTCCTACGGAAACAGCGGTGCCCCACAACAGTGTTGCGGGGCACCAGGTGCGACTACCGGAGGGCCGCCGCGCGTGTGCGCAGGAGGTCGTTGAGGACGCGCACAGGAGACCTCGGGCAAATGACCAGGCGGGCGTCGAGCGCTGCCTCCCACTGCCGGGTCAGGCCGAGCATGAGGCGTTCTCGCATGCCACGAGTGACGTGGGCGTAGCGCGCCGACACCGAGCCGTCGATGTGGCCCATGCGTTCGTCCATGAGGACCTTCTCGGTGCCGAGGTCCTCCATCATCGTCCGGTGGGTGTGGCGGAGGCCGTGGGGCGTGAGGCCCTTGGCGATCGGAAGCCAGCAGGCATCCGCCCGAGCTGCTGCCCCTCGGCCTCGGGCTGGGATGCCAGGCCATGGCTCGCCGAGGATCGGCACCGGGCGGGCCTCCTGCGGAGCCTTCTTCGGATACCAGCCGGAGACGGCTGGGGTAAACAGCCAGGTGGCGAAGCCGTTTCGGCGCCAGTGGGCCGCGTGCTCCGACGTGGTGCCGCCCCGTATGAACCCGAGCTCCGCGATGGCGAGTTCGACGCGAATGCGGGTGTCCTCGCGTACGCGGTCGGGGTGGTTGAGGACGTTCGAGACCGTGCCGGTGGAGACTCCAGCGCGGCGTGCGACGTCGACTAGCTTCGCGCCCTGGTGGCCGCCGGTGCGGGCAGCGCCCTGGCCGCGGAAGACATACGTCCTGCCGTGGCAGGGGCAGGGGGTCGGCTTCGTACGGGCGATGTGGTTGACGACCAGGGCGGACAGCCAGTCCATCGAGTCGATGGTGCGGTAGCTGTCATCCTTGGGTGGGCAGCGGACCAGCTCGCCGGTGTCCAGCTCGTATAGCTGCCACTCCACACGGAAGGCGTCCGGGCGCACGAACTCCGTTTCCAGGCCCACGATTTCGCCCCACCGCTTGCCTGTGTAACCCTTGAGGACCGTAGCGACGAACTCGTCGTCGCGGCCGGAGAGCAGGGCCGCCCGCTCGGCGGTGAGCAGGATGCCGAGCGCGTCGGTGACGACCTTCTCCGGGCCCCGGTCGCGGGAGCGGCCGGCGCGCTTGCCCCGTCCACGCCGCCTGGCCGCCGGGTTCGACGTGATCAGACCCTCGTCGATCGCGTCCTCGAAGATCAGGTGGAGCGTCGCGCGCCACGTCTTGACGCTGGAGGCCGCGTACGCAGCCCGCTCCTTCTTCTCCCACAGCTCGACGTCCGTACGCAGGATGCCCGCGAGCGCCTTGTCCTCGAAGTCGAGGAGCAGGTGCTCCTCGATGTGGCGCTTGTAGTTCTGCATCGTCGAGGCGGCCAGGTCCTGGGCGGCGTACCAGCGGCTCGCGTACTCGCCGAAGGTTTCCTGGCCGAGGCCCGGATCGCGCCACTGGCCACGGCGAACGGTCACCTCTTCGGCGTCTGCGGCCTGCTTGGCCTCGCGCTTGGTGGCGAACTTGACCACGGCGCCCGTGGAATCGGCGACGGTGCCGTACTTGCCGTCCTCGATCTTGTAACGGCCACGCCAGTAGCCGCTGCGCTTCTCTGCGTACCCCACAGATTTCCCTCCCTTCTGTCGTGTGGGGTGCGTTAAGCAGCGGTTCCGTACTGGGACTTGGCCATCCGGCGCGGCGGCCGGGCCTGGAGCCGGACGGTGGGCACAGCCGCATCAGGCCGGTGCCGAGCAGGAGGCTTGCGCGTCGGCGCAGCAGCGACGCCAGGGCGCTGCGCATTCACGGCTGGGCGCTCTTCGTGCATGCGGATGATCTCCACGAGGTGCTCGTCCGAGAAGCGGTAAGCACGGCCGACGCGGGTGAACGGGATGAGCCGGCGGCGAGCTCGGTCCTTGACCCACCAAGCGGAGCAGCCGAGTACGGCGGCGACTTCCTCGGGGACGTAGAGGCGCGGCAGGCCGGCCTCGGCGGGCGAAGTCGGTTCGGAGGCAGGGGTTATCGCGGGTTGGCGCAAGGGGTGGGTCCTCTTCTGGCGGGTATAGGGCGCGGCAACGCCGACTCGCCGGTCAATCGCTAGGGATGTGGGTGGTGCCCGGCTTGGGGGTTTGCGGGTCCAGGTCGGGAGGGGGTGCCGGAAGCTATGCCTCGTCGGTGGGGTGGCCGTCGCGGTCACCGGACGGAGGGCCATGCATCTTCAGCATGGTCTTGCTGGCCTCCTCCGCGATGGCGCTCTGGACCATGAGGTCGGCTTCCTCACGGATGTCGGGGTGCTCGGCGAGGTAGGTGTCGAGCGCGTCGCGTGCCTCCGTGAAGGCCATGTTGGCTCTCTGGGTCGCGCGGAACGCGTCCACGACCTCGTCGATGAGCTCCATGGCGCGGGCCTTGGCCGCCAGCTGCGGTGGCCCGATGAGATTGCGCAGGTCGATGCCGAGGACTTCGGCGAAGCCGATGGCGTCGTCGAGGTTGATGCGGCGCTTCCCGTTTTCGATCCGCCAGACCGCGGACGGGTTCATCTCGAAGCCGGCCTCGTTGAGCCGGTCGGACAGCGCGTTGGTGCTCCAGCCGCGGGCCTCACGCTCCACCCGGATGCGGGTTGCGACGTTCGCCTCGCCGCTGAGCAGGACGCCCTCGGACGGTTCTTCCTCTGCCACCGGCACCTCCTTCCGTTCGTAGCGATGCACTGCGGTTTGCAGCACAGCCTAAACAGTAGCATCGCCACTGCGAGATGCAAAAGACTTCTGCGATCTGCAATTCCTGTGGCATAGTGGTGGCACCCCCACCCCACCGACCTCAGGAGTCCGCACGCCCGCACGTCACATGAAAGAAGCCCCCGGCGATGCCGGGGGCTCAAGCGCAAACCTCTCAACCGCCATCCCTAGCGATCAACCTGCGGAGTCCGGGATTGCCGTCCCATATGGCCCGCAAGCAGAGGAGCTGATGCACAGTATGACCGATGCCCAGCCGAACACGCCATCCCTTCCCGACGGCTCCAGCACGTCGTGGCCCCCAGTCGCCGTCCCCGGCCAGCCGTCCGGCGCCGCTGCACCTTCGGCGCTGGTCGGCTCGGAGGACGTGGACGTCGTACGCCAGATCACTGCCGCATTTAGCGCAGCCGACGAACGCCTCGGCGGCGGCCACGGCCTGACCACCGTCACCGCCTACCTCGCCGACACCGCCGCCCCCATGCTCCGCGGACGCTTCACCACCGAACCCTTACGCCGGGCCGCCTTCGGCGCCGTTGCCGAACTCGCCTACCTGGCAGGCTGGAAGCACCACGACCTCGGTCAGGAAGGCGCCGCCCAGCGCTACTACCGCGTCGGCTACCAGCTCGCCTGCGAAGCCGATCCGCACGGCCACGCCGCCTGGATGATGCGCGCACTCGCCCACCAGGCGCTCAGCCTCAAGCAACCCCACCACTGCATCGACCTCGCCGAAGCAGCTCTCGGTCAGGGAACCGGTCACATCGACGGAAAGACCGAAGCCCTGCTCCACATCACGCACGCCCGCGCCTACGCGGCCACCAACGAGAAGCCCGCTGCTGCACGCGCCCTGCTCGCCGCCGAAGACGCCCTCCTGCGCGACGACGGTCCCCAGCCCAGCTACTCCCGCGTCAGCGGCCCGGCGGCCGGCACTGTGGCCAGCCACACCGCCCGCACCCTGACTGACCTCGCCGATCACGTCGGCACCGAACAGCAGCACCGCGATGCCTTGGTGCGCTGGGACCCGGTGAAGTACAAGCGCGTCCACGCCCTGACCTACGCCGACCTGGGCGACAGCCTCGCCGCCCAGGCCCGAGCCGACGAGGCCGTCGCCGCTTGGTCACAGGCTCTGACGCTCATGGAGGGCATGACCTCCGACCGCACCCGCAAGGCGATCACGTCGCTGCGGTCCACTCTCGCGATCTATCAGCGCCGCAAGGTACCCGGGGCTACCGAACTCGCCCGCCGTGCACGCGAAGCACTCGCCTAACATGCCCAGCAGCCGGCCGATGAAGGGAGAGCAATGCTCATGACCTGTGGATCGATGTCGGGGAGACACGCGAAGGGCGTACCTTCCCGAATGATCCTGTGATGGTCATCGAGTAGGCC
>NZ_JBEXHW010000078.1:0-4556 GCF_040608235.1 Streptomyces sp. NPDC005202
AGCGCCGACACGCACCACAAGCATCAGCTAACCTCGCCTACGCTGCCGCGTAGAACGCAAGCCCGTCCGTGTCTACCGGACCGGAGCAACTCCACCAGGCACACCAGGCGCCGCGCCCTCACCGACACCACCACCCGCCTGCCGTCCACCGGCACGTCCGCGACCGTCCGGCGATGGAAGCCGTGCACCCGCCCGGTCGGCGTCCCGCACACCGGACACGGCACTGGATCATCCCGGGTACGCGCCACCACCCGGACCAGATCACCCTCATCCGCCACACTCTCGACGACTAGCGCGGACAGCCCCGAAAACACAACACCCACAAGGGCGTTGACCTCAAGCCCGCCTCAGCCTGGCACGAGGTGGCCGCCGCCCGGAAGCTCGTGGATCTGCTCCGCGGCCGCCGCCAAAGCGAACGCGTCGCGGTCGGCCCCGGCGCCGCCCGGCTCAACGCCGGCCTCGACAAGGTCATCGCCACCATCAACAACGACCCCCAGCTGCGCGCCCAAATCGCCGACGAGCGGGTCGAAGAAGCTCTGCTCGCCGACGAGTTCCCCAACCTGCACCTGGGCACCGTCAACCACTGCATGTTCGATGCCCCGCAGGCCGAGTGCCAAGACGAGCTCCCCGAAGACCAGCGCGGACTGGCTCCATTGCTCGGGGCCTGCCAGCCGGCCCGCTGCCGCAACTCGACGATCACCCGAGCCCACGCCCCGTACTGGGTCGCGGAGGAAGACGACCTGACCGCCCTGTCCAAGGACCCGCGGCTGTCCCCCCCCAACCGCGAGGCGGTCTTCATCCGGCTCGCCGACGTCCAGCGCATCACCACCCGCGCGCTCGAAGAGGAAGGCCCCGCCTGATGCCGGTATCCGCAGCGTCCGCCGACAAACTGAGGGCGGCCATGGCCCGGCTCCTGGCGGGCGAGCCCCTGCACTCCGACGGCGCCCTCACCAAGGAAAACCTCGCCCGCGAAGCCCAGGTCAGCCACGCGACCGTGCACCGCGCCGAAGACATCCTCGCCGAGTGGGACGCACAGGTCGCCCGCCCCGTCCTGCGCACGCCCGGTGAGGTACAGCGAGACGAGACGATCGCCGAGCTTCGGAAGAAGCTGCTGAAGGCGAGGGCGCACGCCCGCTGAGCAACAAGGAAAGCTCGACGCCCTCGCCACGGTGACGGCGAACCTCTACGCCGAGAACCTCTCCCTGAAGAAGCGGATCGACCGCAGGCGCGTTACCGCCCTACCTGCGGAGAGTCCAAGCCGACGAGGGCGAGATTGATTCGTACTGGGAACGCCGCTTACGTGCCATCGGTTGCCGCCCGGCGGGCTGGACGCAGGGCGACGGCCAGGTACGGCAGTCCTCGCAGCTGGCGCGCATCCACAGGCGCTGCCCGTCACCGCGAAAGCGGATACGGGCCGGGCCTCCGCAGGACTCGCAGATGCGCTCGGATCGGGTCTCGGCCGCATCGGTCAGGGCCATGGCCCAGTTGGCGAACTCTCCATCGAACTCGCCGACAAGGAACCGGTCGGCAAACCGTGATGCGCAGGCGGCCGAACCTCGTCCCGAAGGATTCGACGCGGTAGCCGGCATCCAGGGCGAGCAGCTGCTGGTGGAGCTCGCTGAGCAGAGGACCCCAGCCTGGTCCGACCGTGTCGGCCCAGGCGGGGATCTGCTGTTCGTCGGCGGGGCCGATGGGATCCGTCGTCATGCGATTCATCGTTGCGCGCCCCACTGACAGCGCCGGGTTTATGGGGCTTCGAGTAGTCTGCGCCACCGGCCGTCCGTGAGCTCCTCCTTGAGTTTGTCCCGCGTCATGATTCCTGGCAGGGATCGTTAGTTGATCCCCAGAGAAGGAGTCGTGATGCCTCGTCCACCGGCGATACCCGTGTAGGACAAGGTCAGGATCGTGTTGAGCATCCTGGCCGGTGAGATGACGGTCGCGGAGGCCGCCCGCCGCGCGAAGGTCTCCGAGCAGTCGGTCGGCACTTGACGCGGGACAGAGTTGGCCCCGCTGAGCGCCAGGTTGGCCCGGCATGATGGCGATCATGCGCCGAGGACGCCGAAAACGAATAGGTGGTTCGTTAACGGCACCCGGACCTTAAGTGGTGTCGTCGCCGGCGTGCTCGCTGTCGTGCATGCGTTTGGCGAGCTCCGCCCAGCGCTCGTGCGGCGCGGCGACGAACTCCGTGAGAACGGCCGCGCTCTCGACGACGTTCGAGCCAGCCTTGCTGAAGAGGGTGAAGAACCTCTCGTTCGCGGCTGCATCCGCAGGCCCATGGGAGGTCCTCCTGGACCGCTGGCATCGCCGTACGCGGCGCGTCACCGCTTCGGGAGGAGCTTGTCCGTCCACAGCGGACGACAAAGGGCAAGGAGAGTACCCACTCCTTGCCACTCTCAACGTATAGCGCACCGGGGGGCTTGCGGCAAGGCCCGGGTCGTGCCGCAGAATGGTCGGCCAAGGCCAGAACCTGCGGAAATGACAGATTCGCGAAGTGCGTGTGTTGTTGTCGACGTATGGGTTGCGCGGGAACGTCGAACCGCCGGTGGGACTCGCGGTGCGGTTGTGGGACTCGGCGCGGAGGTGCGGGTGTGCGTGCCGCCGGACTGCGCGGAGCGGCTGGCCGAAATCCAATCTCGTTGAATGGGCGTTTTGATGATTGACGTGATCGTGGTCGGCGGCGGACCGACCGGCTTGATGCTGGCCGGCGAGTTGCGGCTGCACGGCGTGCACGTGGTCGTGCTGGAGAAGTTGACCGAGCCGACCGAGCAGTCCCGCGGGCGCGGCCTGCACGCGCGCAGCGTCGAGATGATGGACCAGCGCGGCCTGCTGGACCGGTTCCTCGCGGTCAGTGAGAAGTTCCAGGTCGGCGGTTTCTTCGGCGGCATCCACAAGCCGTGGCCGGACCGGTTGGACACGGCTCACCCGTACGGCCTCGCCACCCCGCAGCCGGTCACCGAGCGGCTGCTCAACGAGCGTGCTTTCGAACTCGGTGCCGAGATCCGGCGCGGCTGCGAAGTGGTCGGGCTGAGCCAGGACGAGGACGGGGTGACCGTCGAGCTGGCGGACGGCACGCACCTGCGCTCGCGCTACCTCGTCGGGTGCGACGGCGCCCGCAGCGCGGTGCGCAAGCGGCTCGGCGTCGGTTTCCCCGGCGAGCCCGCCAAGGTCGAGACACTGCTGGGTGATATGGAGGTGACCGAGGATCCGGCGACGGTTGCCGCCATCGTCGCGGAAGTCCGCAAGACCCAACTGCGGTTCGGCGCCATCCCCAACGTGGACGGGAACGAGGGGGTGTACCGCATCGTCGTGCCCGCCGACGAAGTGGCCGAGGACCGTACGACCGCGCCGACCCTCGAGGAGTTCAAGCAGCAGCTGCGGGCCTTCGCGGGCACCGACTTCGGCGCGCACTCGCCGCGCTGGCTGTCCCGGTTCGGCGACGCCACCCGGCAGGCCGAGCGCTACCGGGTCGGCCGGGTGCTGCTGGCCGGCGACGCGGCGCACATCCACCCGCCGACCGGCGGGCAGGGGCTCAACCTCGGCCTGCAGGACGCGTTCAACCTCGGCTGGAAGCTGGCCGCCGCGGTCAACGGCTGGGCACCGGAGGGGCTGCTGGACAGCTACCACGCCGAACGGCACCCGGTGGGCGCCCGCGTGCTGGACAACACCCGCGCGCAGATCACGCTGCTGGGGACCGATCCGGGTGCGACCGCGCTGCGGGAGCTGTTCTCGAAGCTGATGGACTTCGAGGAGGTGAACCGGTACGTGACCGGGATCATCACCGCGGTCGGGGTCCGCTACGACTTCGGCGAGGGCCACGAACTGCTCGGCCGGCGGCTGCGGGACGTGAAGCTGAAGCGGGGGCGCCTCTACGAGCTGATGCACGGCGGCCGCGGGCTGCTGCTCGACCAGACCGGCCGGCTCTCGGTGGCGGGCTGGGCAGATCGGGTCGACCACGTCGTCGACGTCAGCGAGGAACTGGACGCGCCCGCGGCGCTGCTGCGGCCGGACGGCCACGTGGCGTGGGTCGGTGAAGATCAGCAGGATCTGCTCAGCCAGCTGCCCAAGTGGTTCGGCGCTGCCGTCAGCTGAGCGCGCAGTTGCGGTTCGAAAGGATGTGACCTATCTCCGGCCGAGTTCGGCGCGGTCCGGTGCCGTACCTCCCGCTGAGTGCCGCGCCACCAGGCCGGGCCAACCACGGTGCTCAGCGGGGCCAACTCAATCGCTAAAGGGCCAAAGGCCGTCGTCATCCACGAAGGCCGCATCCTGCTGCAGCGCGCCCACGGGGAGGGGCAGGACTGCTACTTCCTCCCCGGCGGCGGCCAGCACCACGGTGAACCCCTCGACACCGCAGTCCGCCGGGAGGTCCTGGGGGAGACCGGCCTGAATGTCGCCCCCGAGCGCCTGCTGTGGCTGCTGTGGCTGCGCGAGTACATCGGTGCCCACCACGACGGCGCCCCGAACGCCGCGCCAGTCCTTCATTCTGTTGATGGCCCGTTCAACCGTGTTGCGGTCGCGGTAGAGGTCGGTGTCGTGGGTGACGGGCCTGCCGCCCCGGC
>NZ_JBEXHW010000079.1:0-4331 GCF_040608235.1 Streptomyces sp. NPDC005202
TCCGCTCGACGTCGGTGAACAGCGCCCAGGCCTGCTCGACCGGCAGGCCCACCGGAAACTCGTTGATGAACTCCATCGCGGAAACACGGCTCCTTGTTCGGTTCGTGGTGCCCGGGGCCGTCACGGGGCAAGGCTCCTCCAGCACGCTGGAGGTGTGCTCCCTCGGGCCACGTGCCCTGGCTGGTTGGGACGCGCGGGAACCCGCTCCCGCGACGCGGTCACCGATCAGCTCGGCGCGGTTCGCCGGCGCCAGGCCTTGGGTGTGAAGGTAACGACGCCTCACGGACGCCGGTCAACAGGCTCTTCAGCTATCGCTTAAGAGCCCCGTCATGGATCCCGGCCCACTTAACCATTCCCTGAAGTCGGCCTTGACTTACGCGCTGTCCGAGCGCCAACTATCCGGGTCCCAGCGGTACCGCGGGGCGGACCGCGAGCAGAGGGAGGGTGACGTGCAAGTACCGGCGTCGTTCCAATATGAACGGGCGCGGAGTGTCGACGAGGCACTCACGATGCTGCGGCGCTTCGGCGACGAGGCGCGCGTGGTCGCGGGAGGCCACAGCCTCCTGCCGATGATGAAGCTCCGGCTCGCCCAGCCGGAGTTCCTCGTCGATATCAACGATCTCCACGAGCTCGACTACGTGCGCCAGGAGGGTTCCGAGCTGTGCATCGGAGCGCTCACCCGGCACCGCACCATGCTCGAGAACGAGCTTCTCTGGCGGTATTTCCCGATCTTCCGGGATGCCGAGCAGGTCATCGCCGACCCGCCGGTGCGCAACCGGGGCACGATGGGCGGCTCGCTGTGCCAGGCCGACCCGTCCGAGGACCTCTCCGCGGTGTGCGCCGCCGTCCACGCCCGAGCCGTGATCCTGGGCGCGGACGGTTCCCGCACCGTGACGATGGAGGAGTTCCACAAGGGCCCGTACGAGACCGATTGCGGTCCCGGTGAGCTGCTGGTCGAGGTGCGCATCCCGATCCATCCGAACGCCGGTAGCGCGTACGAGAAGGTCGAACGCAAGGTGGGCGACTGGGCGGTCGGCGCCGCCGGCGCGGCCCTCGCGCTGCGCGATGGGCGGATCGTGGAGGCCGGTCTCGGGCTGGCCGCCGTCGGTTCGAACACCGTGCACAACCACCGGGTGGAGGAGGTGTTGCGAGGCAACGCCCCCTCCGAGGAGCTGTTCGCCGAAGCAGCCCGCATCGCGGCCGAGGACTGCTCACCCTCCACTGACACTCGGGGCAGTGCCGAGTACAAGCGGCACCTGGCCGGTGAGCTCACGAAGCGGGTGCTGCGCCGGGCCGCGGCCCGCGCAGCAGGAAGGGAGGCGTGAGGAATGCAGGTCACCATCAACGTCAACGGCGAGGACTACACTCGCGAGATTGAGCCGCGCCACTTGCTGGTGCGGTTCCTGCGTGACGACCTGGGCCTCACCGGCACCCACTGGGGCTGCGACACCAGCAACTGCGGTACCTGCGTGGTGCTGCTGGACGGGGAGCCGGTCAAGAGCTGCACCGTGCTCGCCGCCATGGCCGCCGGGCACGAGGTGCGTACCGTCGAAAGCCTGGAGGTCGACGGCAAACTCGACCCCATCCAGCAGGGCTTCATGGAGGAGCACGGTCTGCAGTGCGGCTTCTGCACCTCGGGCATGCAGATGACCGGCCGGGCGCTGCTCAACCGGAACCCCGATCCGTCCGAGGCTGAGATCCGCGAGGCGATCTCCGGCCAGCTGTGTCGGTGCACCGGCTACCTGAACATCGTCAAGGCCATCCAGTGGGCCGCGGCCCACCCCGCAGAGAAGACCGTAGGGAGCTGACCGTGACCACAGTCCAGGAACCCGCCGCCGCGACCGAGGAGCGACCGATCGGCTATGGCCGCCTGAAGCGCAAGGAGGACGTGCGCTTCGTCCGCGGCAAGGGGCGCTACACCGACGACGTACAGCTGCCGGGCATGCTGCACGGCGCCATTCTGCGCAGCCCGTTCGCGCACGCCCGGATCGTCTCGATCGACACCTCGGCTGCCGAGGCCCACCCCAAGGTGCGTGCGGTCATCACCGGCAAGACTCTGGAGAGCATGAACCTGGCGTGGGTGCCGACCCTGTCGCTGGACACCCAGGCCGTGCTCGCCACCGACAAGGTGCGCTTCCAGGGCCAGGAGGTCGCCTTCGTCGTCGCCGAGGACCACTACTCGGCTCGCGACGCCCTCGAGCTGATCGACGTCGAGTACGAACCGCTGCCGCCGGTCATCGACCCCCGGCGCGCGCTGGATCCCGACGCGCCGATCATCCGGGACGACCTGGAAGGCAAGACCGACAACCACATCTTCGACTGGGAGTCCGGCAACAAGGCGGAAACCGACGCGGTGTTCGCCAAGGCCGATGTGGTCGTCACCCAGGACATGCTCTACCCGCGCGTGCACCCCGCGCCGATGGAGACCTGCGGGGTGGTCGCCGACTTCGACAAGGTCGACGGGAAGCTCACGCTGTGGAGCACCACCCAGGCGCCGCACGCCCACCGCACCATCTACGCGATGGTGGCCGGCCTGCCCGAGCACAAGATCCGCGTGATCGCCCCCGACATCGGCGGTGGCTTCGGGAACAAGGTCGGCATCTACCCGGGGTATGTGTGTGCGGTCGTGGGGTCGATCGTCACCGGCAAGCCGGTGAAGTGGATGGAGGACCGCTCCGAGAACCTGATGAGCACCTCCTTCGCCCGCGACTACCACATGCACGGGGAGATCGCCGCGACCCGCGAGGGCAAGATCCTCGGCGTCAGGGTGAAGGTGCTCGCCGACCACGGCGCGTTCAACAACCAAGCCCAACCCACGAAGTACCCGGCCGGCTTCTTCCACATCTTCACCGGCTCGTACGACCTCGAGGCCGCCCACTGCGAGGTCAGGGGCGTCTACACCAACAAGGCGCCGGGCGGCGTCGCGTACGCCTGCTCCTTCCGGGTCACCGAGGCGGTGTACCTGATCGAACGCATCGTCGACTGCCTGGCGAACGAGCTCGGTATGGACCCGGCCGAGCTGCGCATGAAGAACCTGCTGCGACCGGAGCAGTTCCCCTACGAGTGCAAGACCGGCTGGGTGTACGACTCGGGCGACTACCCCGCGTGTCTGCGCAAGGCCATGGACATCGCCGGCTACGAGGAGCTTCGCAAGGAGCAGGCCGAGAAGCGCGCCCGGGGCGAGCTCATGGGGATCGGCATCTCGTTCTTCACCGAGACGGTGGGGGCCGGGCCCCGCAAGCACATGGACATCCTGGGCCTCGGCATGGCCGACGGGTGCGAGCTGCGTGTCCACCCGACGGGCAAGGCGGTGGTGCGGCTGAGCGTGCAGACCCAGGGGCAGGGCCACGAGACGACGTTCGCCCAGATCATCGGCGAGGAACTCGGCATCCCGCCCGAGGACATCGACGTCGTCCACGGCGACACCGACCAGACTCCATTCGGGCTCGGCACCTACGGCAGCCGGTCCACGCCGGTGTCGGGTGCGGCTGCGGCCGTCGTCGCCCGCAAGGTGCGGGACAAGGCCCGGCTCATCGCGGGCGCCATGCTCGAGGTGTCCCCCGAGGACCTCGAGTGGGAGAAGGGGCGGTATTTCGTCAAGGGCGACCCCGAGAAGTCCAAGACGATCCAGGAGATCGCCTTCGCGGCGCACAGTGACCTCGAGCTGCCCGACGGGGTCGAGGGCCATCTCGAGGCGCAGACGGTCTACAACCCGCCTGAGATGACATACCCCTTCGGCGCGTACATCTGCGTGGTCGACGTCGATCCGGGCACCGGCCAGGTCAAGGTGCGCCGCTTCATCGCCGTCGACGACTGCGGTACCCGCATCAACCCGATGATCATTGAGGGGCAGGTGCACGGCGGGCTGGCCGACGGCGTCGGGATGGCGCTGATGGAGTTCATCGGCTTCGACAGCGACGGCAACTGCCTGGGCGGGTCGTTCATGGACTACCTGATCCCCACCGCACTCGAGGTGCCGGCGTGGGAGCTGGGCCACACCGTTACACCGTCCCCGCACCACCCGATCGGCGCCAAGGGCATCGGCGAGTCGGCGACCGTGGGATCGCCTGCCGCGGTGGTGAACGCGGTGCTGGACGCCATCGGCGTCCGTCACGCCGACATGCCGCTCAACCCCAGCCGGGTCTGGACGGCGATGAAGTACGGCAGCGTGGAGCCGCCGGCGTGAATCTGCTCCTCGAACAGCGGATGTCCGACCTGACGGCCCGGCGGGTGCCGTTCGTCAGGGCCACGGTGGTGCGCGCTCGTCGGCCGACGAGCGCGATGCCAGGCGGGGGCTTGCGGCGCGGTGCGATCCCAGTGAGATGGATCGG
>NZ_JBEXHW010000080.1:0-3953 GCF_040608235.1 Streptomyces sp. NPDC005202
CCACCCGCTGGAACAACTCCCACAACCCGTCCGGGACCAGCCGCTCCACGATCGTCATGCCTCAAGATTACGATCCCAAATGAGACGACGTCTAAAGCGTCTCTCTTTTGAAGGTCGCGTTGAAGCTCTCCGCGGCGGCGTTGTCTGCGGAGCTGCCCACCGCACTCATTGAGGCTTTTCCAACCTGCCTGCGAGGTTGGGCGGTCCCTTGGGTGGACGTCTTCTTCTTCAGCTCGAGGTTTTCGTAGTAGAGGTTCGCCGTCACCGTGGCGAGCGCGTCGACCTGCAGCTCGGTCGCCCTGGTGGTGACATCGCGGAGGTTCAGCGGCGTCGCCAACGCCGTCGCCGACGTCGGATTCCTGCTCCCGCCGGACCTCATGCAGCGGTTGCGCGACACTGCCCGCGACCTCGGCGTACCGCTCAAGGCCCTGGCGTTGGGCGCCCACGCACGCGCCCTCGCCGAGTGGAAGGGGCGTGACCGGGACATGACAACCGGCGTCGCCTTCAACGCCCGCCCTGACCGAACCGGTTCAGATCTGGTGGTCGGCCTGTACCTCAACACCGTCCCCGTGCGCTTTCGTTCGTTCGCCGGCAGCTGGGCTGACCTCGCCCGGACCGCGCTGGCGGCGGAGCGCAACGCCACCCCCTACCGGGCCTTCCCCCTCGCTGAGATCGAGTCCCGGATCGGCCGCCCGGCCTTCGACACCACGTTCAACTTCACCCACTTCCATATCTACCAGGACATCGAGGCATTGCCAGCGCTGAAGGCGCGGTCTTGGTGGGTACGCGGCAAGCCCAGCGACCCGGGCTCGCCCTGCGCACCCTCCTCGACATCGGTACCCGACCCGGATATTGGACCTCCGTGCTGCGGGGCGCACCGCTCACCCTCGCCAACCTGCAAGCGTCGGACGCGCCCGGACAGAGGGCCACGGTCGCCGCCCTCAACGACCTCTTCGATCCCGCTGTGACCTGGGACGACATCGCCGAACTGCGCGCGCGGTGGCCCGGCGCGATGATCCTCAAGGGACCACTTGGCCCAGCGGACGTGCGCCGTGCCATCGAGGCCGGCGCCGACGGCGTCCACCTCTCCAACCACGGAGGCCGACAGCTCGACCGGTGCGTCAGCCCGCTCGACCTGCTCGGGCCCGCCCGCAAGGCCGCGGGAAACCGCCTCGCGCTGGTGCTGGACTCCGGTGTCCGGCACGGCGCTGACATCGCCGAGGCCCTGGCTCTCGGAGCGGACCTGTGCATGATCGGGCGCCCCTACCTGTACGGTGCCGCGGTCGGCGGTCGGGCGGGTGTCGAGCGCGCGGTCGACCTGCTGGTCGCGCAGCTGCGCCGCACCGTCCAGCTGCTGGGCGTCACCGACCTGACGGAGCTGCGTAAACACGGTCCAGAACTATGCGCGCTGCCACCGTCGCCGCGTCCGCGCCGGCTGGCTGGAGACGAGGACGGCCATGTCTGACACACCCCGCAGAATCCTTGTCTCCGGCGGCACCAGCGGTATCGGGCGTGCCTGCGTCGAACGCCTCGCCTCCCGCGGGCACCGGCTATGGGTCCTCGGCTCGCGCGAACCCGGACTGCGAGCCGTCCGGGAAGCCCTACCGCTGGCCGGGAGCAGCCGCTGCGACGTCGCCGACGCCGACGCCGTGGTGGGCGCGGTCGCCGAGGCGGTAGCCGAACTCGGTGGCCTCGACGGAGCGTTCGTCAACGCCGGCATCGACGGCCTCGGCGTCCCGGCGACCGACGTCGATGTCGCCCACTTCCGCCGGGTCCTGGACGTCAACGTCACGGGGGCGTTCCTCGTGGCCCGGGAAACCGCCAAGGCCATGAAGGGCCCGGCCTCGATCGTCATGAACGCTTCCATGAACGCGCTCCGTTCGGAGACCGGGTTCGTCGACTACAACGCCAGCAAGGCCGCCGTCGTCAGCATCGCGCAGACCATGGCGATCGAACTGGCACCTGAGGGCATCGCGGTGACGGCTCTGTGCCCCGGCTACTTCCCCACCCCCATGACGGCTCCGTACCTGGACGACCCGTCCAGCCGAGCCGAGCTGCTGGCGAGAATCCCGGCAGGACGCTTCGGCCGACTCGACGAGATCGCGGCGCTCGTGGACTTCCTGCTGACCTCGGATGCTGCCTACATGACCGGCGGCGTCATCACCATGGACGGCGCGGCCAGCGCCTGACCCCACGCCTCCGAACGGTCCCCCACAGGAGCTCGCGGTGCACGAGTCCGGCACCCCCCTTTCCTCCGCCGCTCCCCGCGCCGACCAACCACTGCCTCCCCAGGAGGCGGAACGGACGTGGTCCCCGGAGCGGAGGTCCGTCGAGTTCGTACCGCACCAGGCCAGATACGGCCGCAGCCGAAGCCTCTTCACACTCTGGTTCGGCGCCAACATGCAGGTCACCACCATTGCGGCGGGCGCGCTGAACGTCTCAATCGGCCTGGGCCTCGGCTGGGCGCTACTATCCGTCGTGGTCGGCAACCTGATCGGCGCGGTCTTCATGGCCCTCCACTCGGCGCAAGGCCCCAGACTGGGCATTCCCCAGATGATCCAGAGCCGGGCCCAGTTCGGGTACGTCGGCGCGATCCTGCCCCTGGTCCTGGTCCTGTTGATGTACCTCGGCTTCTTCGCCACCACGGGCGTGCAGGGCGGACAGGCCCTGGCGGGGTGGAGCGGCATACCAGCGTCACCTGCCACGATCCTGGTCTCCGCGGTCATCCTCGTCGTGGCGATCTTCGGCTACCGGCTCATCCACGCCATGCAGAAGTGGGTCAGCCTGCTGTCGTGCATCGCGTTCGCCTATCTGACAGTCCGGCTACTGACCGCGGGCGACTTGGCCGCCGCGTGGCAGCACCAGCACGTGACCGCAGGCTCCTTCCTGCTCGGCACCGCACTGGCCGCCACCTGGCAGATCACCTACGCCCCTTACGTAGCCGACTACTCGCGTTACCTGCCCGAGCACACCTCCATCAAGAGCACCTACTGGTACACCTACGCCGGCTCCGTCCTCGCCTCGTGCTGGATGATGGCGTTCGGGGCCTTGGCGGCGGCCGTTGCCCCGAGCGCGTTCGACGGCGGCTCGGTGGAATTCATCGTGCATCAGTCCCAGGGCGGCTACGGCGCGTTCTACGCGGTGATCCTTCTTGGCATCGTGGGCATCAACTCCCTGAACCTGTACGGCATCTTCATGTCGACCACGAGTATCGTCACCGCCCTAACGCCCCTGCGCGTGGGCCCACGGGCCCGGGCCTTGATCATCACGCTGGCCGCGACCGTGGGCACCGCCGTCGGCCTGTCTGCGAGCAGCGACTTCCTCGGCAACTTCCTGAACTTCATCCTTCTGCTGGCCTACTTCCTGATCCCCTGGACGGCGATTAACCTCGCGGACTTCTACCTGGTCCGCAAGGAGACGTACGACATCCCGTCGATCTTCGACCCTGCGGGCCGGTACCGAGGCGTCGACCTTCGGACGGCGACCGCCTACGCCGTGGGTGTGGCCACCGAACTGCCCTTCGTCAACTCGGGCTTCTACGTCGGCCCGCTGGTCGCGCCCCTCGGCGGTGCGGACATCTCGTGGTGCATCGGGCTGGTCACCTCCGGAGCGGCGTACGTCTTCCTCATGTGACGGTTCACGCGCGCCGACGACGGGGAGCTCATGGCGGCGAGTCCCTCCTTCTGAACCGGCAGGCCCGACTCGCGACTGGCGAAAAGGGCCGATTATGGCACTCGCCGCGACATTCCCCGAGATGCGGGGCACACGGTGATTCTTGCCCGTGCGCCCCGCCGCTGCGGAGGAAGAGGCCCGACGAGTGATCCGACAATATCGATCCCGACAACTGACTTGCCTAGTTGTTCTGTCCACGGAGGTTGGTGACAGCGATCACTGACGTGTGATCTTGAAATGGGTGAGGGCCTTCTGGCCTGGTGTGGATTGCGACATCTACC
>NZ_JBEXHW010000081.1:0-3500 GCF_040608235.1 Streptomyces sp. NPDC005202
CGTCGGCCTACTCGATGACCATCACAGGATCATTCGGGAAGGTACGCCCTTCGCGTGTCTCCCCGACATCGATCCACAGGTCATGAGCATTGCTCCATGCGCGACGGAGCGGCGCAGGATGGCGAGCAGGTCACGCAGGCTCCGCGTCGCGAGGAATTCGGCCCTGTCGTCCAACCAGTCGTCGACGTCGTCCGCACTGAGTTCCTTCAGCTTGGCCTTGCCGATGAAGGGGATCAGGTGCTTGTTCGCCATCGAACGGTTCTTGCCGATGGTGCCCTTCTCGTCGCGCCCCTTGAGTCCGCGCTCCAACCAGTCGTTAACCGCGTCGGCCACGGTGTAGTTGGCCGGCGCTTTGACGCCGGTCTGCATCTCCTTCTTCAAGTCCCGGATCTTCTGACGGACTTCGGTCTTCGTCTTGCCATAGACCTTCGGCCGACGACGCTTACCGTTCGGGGCATACCCCAGGGAGACCGCTCCGACGTAGCTCTTTTTGACGGGGTCCCAATAGATCGTGTCCGCACCGTGGCCAGCCCGTTGGGCGCGCTTCGGGGTCTCGGTCATGTTCCGTTGTGCCTCCATAGGACAAGGCCGCGCCCTGAAGGACGCGGCCTTGTGGAACTGGGGTGTTGAGGGTTCAAGCGGTGGCCTCTGCCTCACACTTGAGGAGTTCGACGTACCGCTCGATGTACTCCGGCGGCACGAGTCGGCGACGGCCGATGCGGACGGTCTGAAGGCGTCCGAGACGGATCTCCTCGTAGATCAGCGATCGGCCGATACCGAGCGTGGCCGCTGCTTCTTCCGGTCGATACAGCAGCCGCTCGGCGGGAGCGGCGACACCATGAAGATGAGGCGTCGCAGGCGAGGCACCCCGTGGGTGCTCCTGCGGCCTGGTGGATCCCCGTTTCCGGCTCCCGGGCACCACTACCGGCCCCTGGCGCCTCCACGAATACCTCCCCGGCCGCCGGCTGCACGTACAGCACCGACCCGCTCGGCCCGCCGCCACTCCATCAGCCTCGCGTCCAGCAGCACCCGCAGATGCCGCCCTACCGACCCCAGCCGCCGCCCGGTCACGGTGACCAGCTGCGTCATGCTCAGGGGAGTCCCGATTAGTTGCCCCGAGCCCGTCGCCCGACCAACCAAAGTGGTCCACCGGCCTGTCCGGCAACGTTCTCACGCGTGCGCGGTCGATTCGTGCTGACGGAGCATGAGATTCCGCTTACTTGCCTACAGGGGCCAAGGCGTAACAAGCGGTCCATATCCAATCGTCATGCTCAAGTCTCCCTCAGATTAATCGAGTTTCCTTGACGATCAGTCAGGCAGTCCGTGATTGTTCTGTCCATGCCGCTCCCAGGGGGGGGAGCGAAACGGAGGGAACCGTGAACGCCATAACTCGTGCATGCACAGCCGCTGCGCTGACCGCATTTCTCGCTATGGGGACCGGGGGTGTGGGCACTGCTTTTGCGGAAGACGCCCCGACGCCGGTCAACGCCGACCAGGACGGGAACCCGATCCCTCAGGCACCGGACGACGCCGACGCCGTTGTCAACGGTCCGGTGCACCCAGACGGCTGCCCGCCAGACCCGACCGTCTCCATCACCAAGGTCAAGAGCACCTTCGTCGGTGACAAGTCCAAGACCGTCAGCGGACAGTCCGGCATCACGCTCTCGGTCTCGGTAGCCAAGGGCCACACCTGGACCGGCACCATTACATATGCGGCAAAGCTCAGCGAGTCGATCATCGTCGCGTCCGCCGAGGAGACCATCAGCGGCTCGATCTCCTACGCGAAGACCACCACCGTCACCCTTGGCGGCTCGTGGAAGGTTCCGGCGAGCCAGAAGGACGGATGGCTCGCCCTTGGCTCGAAGGGATACTCCTTCAACTGGGAGCGCGGTTCCTATAACGGTGGCTGCAAGTGGATCGTCTCGAACCACGGGACCGCCAAGCTCCCGGCACTCTCGCCCTACATCGCCCACTCGTGAGTTGAGGACGATCTGATGAAGCTGCCCCTGCTGGCCGCCAGCCTGTCGGCCCTGGTGCTTGTGTCGGCCTGTTCCGGCGGGGCTCACCCCCGGGCGACCGCCACCCACGGTGCGACGCAGCCTCCGGCAAAAGCGACGAAGGGGACCGGCGCGGCCCCCTCTCCGGAGCAGACCCCGACGAGCCCGGACCGCCTCCCCAATCCGGTCCAGTCGCCACTCCCTGTCGGCTCGAAGACGCTGTACAAGGGATCGGGTCACGGTTCAGGCGGTGTCACTCTTCCCGCGTCAGCGGGGAAAGCCTCATCCATCACGGCGATGTGGACATGCGCCGGCCCCTCCAAGTTCAACATCGTCACCTCCGGAAAGCCCCTCGCCGGGTCTCAGTGCGGTGACGGGAGCGGCGTGTTCACAGCCGAGATACCGCACGCCAAAATGCACGAACTGGCGTGGAAGTTCTCAGCGCCCGATTCGGTGATCTGGCGGATCGTCGTCACCCAACCACCCGGGAACTAGGAACGAGCACACCGACGCCTGCCAAATGCGGCACATTCCGGCCGAGCTACGCGAGCCATCTCTCGGCGGGCCGCCCTCGTCAACGAGAAGGTCGATTGCAGACGGGAACCGCTAGGAGAAGGACGCGGTGCCCGTGGCGACCAAGCGGGACAAGCTCTAGCGGGTGCTCTGGCCAGCCCTCCCACGCTGGAGAGATGCGCGGTCGGGGGGCCAAACGGGGGGCCAAACGAGGCAGCCGCGCCGGGACCGCACCAGACAGCAATGGACGGAGCTCGAGCCGAACGAGGAGGTCAGCGACCACGAATCTAGGTCACGAGGCACCTGATCGCGTTCGGGACGAAGAGGTCGTGGGTTCAAATCCCGCCACCCCGACAGAGAAACGTCAGGTCAGGGGCCTGATCCGCTTAGCGGGTCGGGCCCCTGAGTGGTTCCGGGGGTCGTTTTGGGAGCCGTTTGGGAGCCGACTCCGTATCCCGGCTCCCAAACGGCTCCCATCACCCCATCGCCAAGGCCGCTCGATCACTCACAGGCGCGGGCTGGCGGAGCCGTGCTCTTCGTCCCTCACAGTCGTCTGAACGTGTGTGAGGGGCTTCGCTTTTTTCGGACAGGGATTTGACCGGTTAATTTAGGCGGCGAGTCGCAGATCTTCAAATTCTGCGTGAACTTCGCGCGGTGGGCGGTAACCCACTGCCGAATGAAGGCGTTTGAGATTGTAGCAGAACTCAATGTAGCGGGTGATGTCCCGCCGGGCCTCCTCGCGGGTGTGGTAAGTCACGCGTGACACGCGTTCGTTCTTCAGGGCGCCGAAGAACGATTCGGCCATGGCGTTGTCGAAACAGATTCCGGTCCGGCCGGCCGACCGCTGCAATCCGAGCTCCTTGAGTACCTCTCCGTACTCGGCCGACATGAAGTTGGCGGGTTCAAGGAGTCGTCGCAACACTGCCTGTCAGTGAGCATAGATGCTCGTTGAAAGCCTCGGTGGGAGTTCGCCAGCCGAGGGTCTTGCGG
>NZ_JBEXHW010000082.1:0-3433 GCF_040608235.1 Streptomyces sp. NPDC005202
GAATCCCCGGAACTACCTGGCCTTTCTCGGTCTCGCCGCCGCCCTGTGCTGCTACAAGCGCCTCGTCCGCCTCACCACGTAGGACACGGTCTTAGCCACCTCCCCGGTCCGGGTTCCCGCGTCGAGCAAGACCAGGGGCCCACTCGTGCACATTGCGGGCAGGTCCCAAAACCTGCCCGAGTTGCCAACCAGCGTACGGCCCCCTGATCATGCTCGACCCCAGACCCGGCAGGACACCGGCCAAACCCGCCTCCGCCGCCCTGAGCACGACCTTACGCTGAACTCCGACGGGTCAGATCTTCAAATAGTGATTCGCTGCCGCAGCCCGCTTCAGTTGGTCCGCGTGAGTATCCAGGAGGATGCGGGCCCCCTCAATTAATGCCACTCAGAACATTTCGCCGTCCTTGGTGAATGGTCAACAAATATTGCCGCGTACCGCGGCGCTGTCGGTTTTGTGCTTCTTCAGGCGGCGGAGAGCCCGGCAGCGCCCTTGCGGTTGAGGTCGGTCACGCCCACGTGAGTGGCATATGGTTGAAATCTGTGTGTCCCGGGGGGATGGCGTTTCCCTGGTAAACATTTTATCGCCAAGCAGATCACGACCCCGTGTCTGCAAAAGAGGGGAGCGCATGGAATGGAACAGAAGCGCAAGATTGCCGCAGCGCTGACCGCCACAGCCATCATGACGGTCATCGGGGCTGGCGGAGCAGAAGCTCAGACGCAGCCTGAGGCAGGAAATGCGGCGCGGCTCGTAGACGCTCGTCCGAAGCCGGAGCGCGGCTGTTACGACATCGACTCTGCAGGGAATGAAGGTGCCGTAGCGGCCGGAGTAGGCAAGAAGTACGTCTCGGTGGTGTGTGACGGTAAGGTGTACGTCTTGTCGATCAATGAGTCGACCACACCGCCTACCCCTGTTGGTGGCTGGCAGTCTGTGGGAGGCCCCTCCAACGTCGTCGATGCCACACTGGCATCTAATACCGACGATGTCCAAGGCGGCCCGGTATTCGTCACCGCGTTGACTTCGACGGGAGAGGTGTGGGAGGGCGTATGCCCCAGTACTTTGCCGCTCGGGCCGTGCACGTTCACGCAGCTGCCCAAGCCGCCTCAGTGACCCGAGGCGAACACCCGAACCCCGTCGGCGGGCTCGCCGTGGCGTAGTTCGTTCCCGGTGGCGTGACTCTCCTTGTCGTTAAACCCCGGTGCGTTCGTCTCGCGCCGGGGTTCGCCGTTTTTCCGGACAGCAGGCGCGGCCGTCCCTCAAGCTTCGAGATGTCGAGTAACGGAGCGCGCGGAAACGCCCCCGCCGTCGAGGCGTTGGGCGTCTTGTCCTGGCTTCGGATCGAGTTCTACGACTGCCTGTACACTCGCGCTGATGCGCTCTTTGAGCTCACCGAGGCGGTGCTGTGCGCAGACGGGCCGGTGAAGACGCTGGTCGAGCTGACCTTGGCGGCCGAGCATCGTCGTGGGCACGGTGCGATGTACCAGGCGTTACGGCGCGGGATACGAGACCGACGAAAGCGAGCAGCCCATCGACCAGACTCTGAGCGAGCACGGCATCGACGTTCCGGCCTTGGCCGCGAGGAACGGCATCGGTCGATTCGAGATCACGGACAAGTGGCGCGACTGGTGACCTCCGCTGTACAGCAGCGCAGTACAGCAACCACAGCAACCGCCCCGTCCGGCAGCGCCGCTGTAGAGCTTGCGGGCGACCGGAATGACCGCCGCTGACCGATCCAGCTGGAGCTACGGATCAGAAGGTTATGAGGGGGGTGGGTACGGAGCCATTCGGCGTCCCGGACCGTGCAGGTCCGGAGACTCCTATCCGGCCACCCCCCTAGGCCGCCGTGTCCCCCAGCGAGGACATCGAACCGGCCCATCTCTGCCCCGGAAGCTAACACCCGCTGCCGACAACGGCCTTGTGGCCACGGTTGGCGCCGACGAATGGCCGTGCCAGACCCGTGCCAGATCCTGCGGGGAACCACGGGGAACACCGGGGATCAAGTCGGTGGCCGACCTGGCGCCGACACCACTCCGCCGCAGGTCAACACGGCAATCAGCTCTAGATCACCTGAGCTTCCCACGCTGCGTGCTGGCGCCCGCCATCCGGTTGGCGCTGACGTCGTGCTCCGCCCCGGCTGATCCTCAGATCCTTGCCGATGCCCTCGAAGGTGTGGCTCGGGTCCGACAGGTACAGCGCGACCGCGTCCGCCTTGAACTCGGGCGAGTAGACCTTCATCACCAAAAGCTACCCGACCCCTGCGGGGGCCGGAGTCAGAGGTGTCCACCACTCGGGGACAGGTCCCACCCGTGCCTGCCAGGAGCTTTGTTGTTCCATACAGCCTGCGTCGGCCTTGCCACCCCGACCACACCGTTGTGCTGGAAGGGATCTCACCGACCGGCGGTCAGGCTGCCGATCAGAAGGAGACGCTGACGCCAGCCTGGTGGTACTGGCCGATGACGCCCAGGGCCTCGTTCTTGGCTGCGTCGATCTGAGCCAGGACACACGAGTCGCTGACCGCCGTGGGGCCGGCGATGACACTGGCGTGCGGGCTCAGGCCGCCGGAGACGTTGTCGAGCTCGGCATCGGAGATCTCAACGGTCTGAACCTGAGGAGCGGAGTTCATGATGAAACTTCCCTTCGCATGGATGTTCCACAAGGGGGAGCGGCCCCGCTGGGGACTGACGGCGGGCCGCGACCGCAGGCGTGCGACATCCGTTTCCGGAAACCTTCGCGCGACCCCGGCGGCGCAAAGGATCTAATCACGGAGCGCGCCGGGCATCCAATCAATCGGCGTTCCCGCCACGGCAGTTGAACGCACCGGTTACTGATCCGTGCGGGCCTGAACACGAATTGAGGGCAGCTTCTCCACATGCTGCGCGGCACCGGGAGGTGACTGGTATTGCCATGGTGGTTCCGAACGGGACACTCCCCACCAACAGGGCACCATCCGGCAGCCTCTCGTGCAGAACCAACGCACCCCGTGCCGCAGTTGCGCATTCGATGTGCAGATTCAATGAATCTGGACTACCGCCCCACCCTCGGGAACTGACCGCTGTCGATCGATAGCGGACCGTGTGCAGCGGAGACTGTCTGCGAAAGCACAGGTCACCAAAGTCCCCGGCAAGGCTCAGGGGCAAGAAGACACCATGCCCACCCGATGGCTGTCCGCCGACCCCACGCCTTCCCCTTACCCATAGAGGCCCCGCCCCGTAGGTCAGAGTGATGGGGTGAAGCCGGCAGACTGATCCAGGTGGAACGGGGGGCCCGGCATCGTAGGGGCCCACCCCTGCCGGAGAGCAAGTTCGACGGCTTGGGCAACATCGACCGGCAGGACGGCCTTAGCTTGTTGTTTAACCTCGGCGGTTCACCTGACCCGCTGATCTTGGTTGCTTCCTGAGACAGCAGGGCGGCCGTTCTTCACGCTTCGAGGTGTCG
>NZ_JBEXHW010000083.1:0-3161 GCF_040608235.1 Streptomyces sp. NPDC005202
CTTCGGCGCAACGCCCCCGACGCCAGCAGGCCGCTCGCCCTCCTCGGACTCACATGATCACGAAACGGGCATCAAGCGACTACGCCGAAGCCCTGGGCGCCTGGGTGGCCGAACTGGACGGAGACGTGCTCAAGGACTGGCCGCGGGGGATGCGGCTGATCGTCCGCAAGGAACGCCCGCATCCCGGGGCCCAGTTGCGCTTCACCGACGCCGTCGGGATGCGGCTGACCTGCTTCGCCACAAACACCAAGGACGCCCCGATCGCCGGAGCAGAACCAGATCTGGCTGGAGATCGTCCAGATCGCCCTCGACCTGCTCGCCTGGATGCCGATGCTCGCCCTGACCGGCCAAACCCGCAGATGGGAGCCCCGCCGCCTGCGGCTGCGACTGTTCTGCGCCGCCGCCCAACTCGTCACCACCGCCCGCCGCCGGCACCTGAGATTCGCGGCCCACTGGCCCTGGACCGACCTCATCACGGACGCGATCGAACGGCTCCATGCCCTCCCGAACCCCGGCTGACCAGCAGATCCACCCGTCCCGACGAGCCTGGACCACCCCTCCGGAGCCGTGGAACCCGGCGCCCACCCGACGCGACAGCCGGGCCCTCACCCTGCCCAACGAGCCGAAACGGCCCGCCAGATGAACCAACGAGCCGTCACGTAGGGTCGGGGGCTGGCGCGGTGGCGGAGTACGTCCGCTCCGTTTCCAGCCCCCGCCGCATCGAACCGTGCGTGCGGTTCTCCCGCACACGGCTCACCGACGCCGTTCACCACCGGCATTCGGCCTGCCCCGCCAGTCCCGAAAGGGTCTGGGTGCAACAACGGTTCCGTGCAGGGCGATCAGTCCCAGGGAGTCCTCGGCTGCGGAGGCAACCACCGCCCAGCCGAACTTCCGGGTGCGCCGGTGCTTCTTGGCGAGGAACCCGCCGATCCGCATCCGCGCGTACGAGCCGATCTGGTCGAAGACATGGGCCGAGTTCCCGAACCGGAAATACGCAGCCCATCCCCGCAGGAACGCATTCACGTCCTCCACGATGACCTTGACCGGCCGCAACAGCCTGCGCCGGTCCGTGAGTTCACGGATCCGGTCGCGGGCATGCTGCATCGCCCTCGCCGAGGGCCAGCGGGCGAGGAAGGCAATCGGGCGCCGGTTGCCGCGCGGCCGGGACGTGACCGACCGATGGTGGAAGCCGAGGAAGTCGAACCCCTCACCGTCCACCTGCAGGTGCACGATCCTGGTCTTGGCCGCCTTCGGCTCCAGTCCGAGTTCGGCCAGCAGGCTCCGCAGCCGCTCCAGGGCGGCTCCGGCCTGCACGCGGCTGGCGCACATCACCACCGCGTCGTCGGCATAGCGCACCAGCACCCCGTGATCCCGTGTCGACCACACCCGGTCCAGCCTGTGCAGATAGACATTGGCCAGCAGCGGGGAGACCACCCCGCCCTGCGGAGTGCCGGACACCGGCCGACGGACCTGTCCGTCCTCCATGACCCCAGCCCGCAGCATCGCGCGCAGGAGCTTGAGGATCGACCGGTCGCAGACGCGTTCCTCGACCGCCTGCATCAACTTCTCGTGATCAATCGCCTCAAAGCAGTTGGCGATATCCGTCTCCACCACCCAACGCCTGCCCCGCCACGCCTCATCCACGAGGACCTGGACGGCATCGTGTGCTCCGCGCCTGGGCCGAAACCCGAACGAGCACGGGAGCATATCGGCCTCGAAGACCGGCTCGAGCACGATCTTCAACGCGGCCTGCACGATCCGGTCGCGAACCGAAGGGATCGACAACGGCCTCTGCTCCGCGGTGCCGGGTTTCGGAATGAACACCCGGCGCGCGGGCAGCGGCCGCCAGCGGCCCTCCCGTACTTCCGCGGCCAGCTCATCAAGGAGCCGGTCAACGCCGTACTCCTCAACTTCGGCCAGAGTGGTGGCGTCAATGCCCGGCGCACCGCTGTTACGACGCACCGTCACCCACGCGCGCCTCAGGACGTCCCTGCGGTGGACCTTGTCCCTCAGCGCGTGAAACCGCCGTCCGGGATCGGCCTTGGCCGCCCGGTAGAGCGCATGCTGCAAGGCTCGGACCGGATCCAGCTTCAGGGATCCCGACGTGGCGGAACTAGCCGAAACGGCACTCACCAAGCCCCTCCAGACAACCTGCGCATCGACGAAGCAGCGGCCCTTCCCTGACCGGCGGTTATGTTGTCCGCCGGCTCATCGCGGTACTACGGCCGCCTCCGACGCCCACCCGGCCCGCGCCCACTTCCCGGGGATCACCCGGTTATAGGACGCGCAGCTTCCGGCAGCACCTGTCCGCAGGCCGCCGGGCCGGGGAGGGCCTCCCCAGTTCCCGCTGTCACCGTCGCAACGTTCCATGCCCCATACGCCGGGGAGTCCTTCACGGCTGCATCTCCAGGATCTTCGCCGCTTCCATGGCCTTCGCCCTGATTTCGGGGGCTCGGCACTCCCTGTCCCCGCCCCGAGAGGCGGGCCTCTAACGACGCCGCAGGCTTCGCGTGATGCTACGGACCGCTGCTTTGCTTCCCCTTGCAGGGCTTTCGACACTGGGCTTCGACGCCGGGCGTTTCCCCCCGACGCCGCCAGTCTGCTACCGGGCCTCCTGGCAGCTACCCGGACCGGACTTCCACCGGCAGGCGACAACGAGCTTACGACCCAAGATCAACTACATCACGAAGACCTCCGAGTCTGCTGGGCGCGCGAAAGCGCGAGGCTAGGACCCAGTGGTGGGCGAGGCCCGACGTCGGGACGCCGGCCGGGTGGATCCGACCGGTTCAGCTCCGACAATCAACTGCCTTCTCGACGCCTCGACCTCGATAGCCATGCTCAGCGTAGTGCTCGACTTCGAATGCACGTGGTGCGATCCAGAAGCCGACTGGACGAGCCGTCGGGCCGAGGCCCAGTCCGATGAGCGTGTGGCGTTCGGGGAGAGCCATGGGCCCTGGGCCGAATTGCCCAACGCGCTACTGCGCGCATGGATCTACGAAGCCCGGTACCTCGGCGCCATCCGCCTGGAGCGCTACCGCCTCGAAAACGCCGACGGAGTGCGCGAAGGTTATTGAGGCGGAACGGTTGAGTTGCCTGCTCGTTGGCAGGGTGTGATCGAGGTTGGGGACGCGCGTCGGCTGCCGCCCGCCGCGCGGGAGGTG
>NZ_JBEXHW010000084.1:0-2404 GCF_040608235.1 Streptomyces sp. NPDC005202
GCCCGAGAGCTACCTCGCCGGACTCCATCTCCGCGCAGCGACCATCTGGATCGGCAGCCTCCTGCAAGCCCGTTGATCACAACTGAAGACAGGCCCTAATCCGCAGCTTCATCGCCGGAATGATCGTGCCGAAGTCTTCGGGCCGGAAGAAGGGGCCGGGCAGCCGGCGCCGCGGCGGCCGCGGCACCAAGTCGCTGGATGCCGCGCTGCTGCTGGGCCAGGCGATGGCGCCGCTCGCGGCGCGCCCCGGCTGGTCGCCCCAGACGCTGGCTGCCAACTCGGACCTGCCCTACGCCCAGATGCTGGACGGCGATCCGCGGATGGCCGGCGCCGCGGCCCGGCCGGTCATCCGCCCGAAAACGGTGGTCGTCGACAACGCCAAGATCTTCAAAGCCCGGCACTTCCGGGACGTGTGCAGCATGCTGGGCATCGAGGTGGAGTCCGCCAGGGAGCGCACCCCCACCGACAAGGCGGTCATCGAACGCACCAACGCCTCGGTCAAGAGCATGTTCTCCCAGTTCGCCGCCGGCTACACCGGCAACAGCCTGGCCACGCGCGGCAAGGACGTCGAAAGGGAACGGCTGTGGACGCTGAACGAGCTGCAGGATCTGTGGCACGAGTGGGTGGTCGACGCTTTTACCGACCGCAGGAGCTCGTGCACCGGCTCTGAACTGCGGCGATTCATAGACTACATGTTCGTGACGACGGGGTGGGGTGGTTGCCGTAACCCGTTGCGGGGGCTCGTGGGATGGCCCGTCCACCGGGACGGTGGACGGGCCATGTCCGGGGCAGGCATCCCCGAGTGGGCTCTCGTGTTACTTGCGCCAGAACAGGTGGTGCGTCACGCCGCTCGGGCTGGGCACGACCTCCAGGTGAAACCGGTCGAGCAGCTCATCGGGTGACTCCCAGAGTCGTAGTCCGGACCCGAGCTTCACCGGCGAGACCGCCACGTGCATGGTGTCGACGAGGTCGGCGTCGAGGAACTGCCGGATTGTGGTGACTCCGCCGCCGAGTCGGACGTCCTTGCCCTGCGCCGCCTCCCGTGCCTGCTCGAGGATCGTGGCGGGGTCGCCGTCGACGAAGTGGAAGGTGGTGTCGGAGAGCGTGAACGAAGGACGCTTGTGGTGGGTCATGACGAACACCGGGGTGCGGAACGGGGGTTCGTCACCCCACCAACCGCGCCACTCATGGTTGTGCCAGGGCCCGCGCTGGGGCCCGAACTTGTTGCGGCCCATGATCTCGGCACCGATGTTGCGCGCGTAGTCCCGCGTGAAGTAGTCGTCGAGGCCCAGGCTCCCACCAGGGTCGGTGCGCATGGGCCAGCTCGCGGTGGCGCCGGCCCAGGCGAACAGCCTCTCGGGATTGACATGGCCGAACGGACTCTCGAGGCTCTGGTCCTCACCGGCGCCGATGCCGTCACTCGAGACGTTGAAGTTCTGGACTCTCAGTAGCTGAGCCACGTGTTCCTCCTGTGTTGATCGATAACTGTGGTGAGACTCTCCGAACCGGAAAAACTCATCGCTGTGTCCGTGACCGGTCAGAAACTGGGCTACTCAGTGTCCTGATCTGTGAGGTCGGACAGGCGGGCTTCGAGATCGGCGACGCGGCGGTCTTGGAAGCGCAGGTTGGAACGGGCGGCCTTGAGCCGCTCGTCCAGGGTGCGGTTGTCGGCGGTCAGTTGGCGGACCCTTTGTTTGAGGGTGGTGTTCTCGGTGGTGATCCGCTGGATGGCTTCCTCGGTCCACTCGGCCTGCAAGTCGCGGATCTGACCGAGGAGTTCGCCGATGCGGGTGCGTTGGGCGAGGATCTCTGCGTGCGCGGCCTTGAGGGCGTCCTCGGCGTTCAGCGCGCGTTCGCGCCAGGTCGCCTCGGGCTCGTTGTCCTGGTTGGCGAGTATGCGGGTGCGGTGTTCGCCGGCCTCGGCGATCGCGGTGGCGACGGCGGATCTTGCTGCGGGGTTGTCGTAGAGGAAGGTGCGGGAGACGTCCGCTCGGCGAGCGACGGCGGCGACGCTGACAAGGGCTTTCTCGCGACGGATGCGGGTGATGGCGTCATGGACGCGTTGGAGGGCGGCCTCGGTTTTGTGCCGTCGGGCGGCGAGAGCCGCGGCGGTGCGGGGTTCGGGGACGGTTGCGGAGTTCATGCGATGTCCTGTTCGGGATCGTCACCGTCGGTTGTGCACGTATCGCTGTACTCGTCTGGCTCAGCGCCGCCTGCGTGGGCGAGGTCGGATGCGCGGAAGGCAGTGGACCACACTCGGTGGAAGTAGTCCTGGGGTTTGCGCAGGTCCAGGGCGAGGGCGTCGTCGAGGAGTGGAGTTGCTCCGGTCCGGTAGACACGGACGGGCTTGCGTTCTACGCGGCAGCGTAGGCGAGGTTAGCTGATGCTTGTGGTGCGTGTCGGC
>NZ_JBEXHW010000085.1:0-2065 GCF_040608235.1 Streptomyces sp. NPDC005202
GCGGCGGACGACCAGCCCGAATCGCCGCACGCGCCCTTCCCTGAGCCACAACACCCTCCACGTTCGAGGTGTTGCGACGATCGGTTGAATCCGCCGTTGCTGCCGCGGTCGGAGTGGAATATGGCGCCCTTTGCGAGCTTCCTGTTCCGGGCCGCGTTGCTGATGGCCCGGGATATCAGCGACGTCTGGTAGTGGTCGTCCATCGCGTAGCCGATGACCTCTTTGGTGCAGCAGTCGATGACGGTCGCCAGATACAGCCACCCTTCGCCGGTAGGAATGTAGGTGATATCGCCGACGAGCTTTTCTCCGGGTGCGTCGGCGGTGAAGTCGCGCCCGACGAGGTCCGGTACCCGGCCCGGTGCCGCTTGGGTCAGCGACCACGGCTTCGGCCTCGGCTGGCAGGGCACCAGGCCCAGCTCACGCATCAGCTGCCGGACCAACTCCAGGCCGGCGGCGACGCCCCAGCGGAGCAGCTGGGCGTGGATGCGCCGGTAGCCGTACGTGCTGTCGGACATCTCAAATGCTTTCTTGATGAGGAGCCGCAGTTCCTCGCGCCGCTGGGCGGTCGCGGAGTCGGGCCGGTTTCGCCAGTCGTAGTAGCCAGATTTGGACACGCCGAGTTGTCTGCACATGAACTCGACGGAGTACGCGCACTCCGCGTTGTCGAGCCGCATCGATTCGATGAACTCGTACTTGCTCGCTACCGGGGATCCCTCGCGAAGTACGCTGCGGCTTTTTTCAGGAAGGCGACTTCCATCTCCAGTTCGCGGTTTCGGCGCTCAAGCTCCTTCAGCCGGGCCCGCTCGTCCACCGGCAGCGGTCCGTCCTGCCGACCGTGTTCACGCTCATATTTGCGCACCCACGTGCGGAGCGTCTCGGGGTTCAACTCGAGTTCCCGGGCGACATGAGCGATCGGTTTGCTGGACTTCAACGCCAGCTGGACCGCTTCTTCGCGGAACTCCGGCGAGTACGGACTTGGACGTGCCACTTGCTACTTCCCTCGATTCCTTACAGGACAACCCTATTGGGTCCCTGTCCGGGATCTTCGAGGCCCCTCAGTGCTCACACCCCGGCATCCGGCCATTGCCATACGGCGGCATCGGCATCCGCGTCACGTACACCCTTCAGCTTCACGTCAGCCATGGATTCGACTTCGAAGAAGCACAACGGATCCGTGATGATCCGCAGCGTCGGGGTCCCTCTGCCCTCTTCCAGGTTCGAGGCGATGACGAGCGAGTAGTTGCTTCCCTCTGCAAGCGCACGCGTGAGTTCCGCGCTGGTGAGAGAGACGTCGGCGGGCTCTGGTCCGCCATGAGCCTTGATCTCGTAGAAGTGGCCTGTTGAGTCGACGACATCCGCCCCCAGTCGTTGAAGACCTCGCTGATCTTCCAGTGTCCGCCCACTCGCGCCAACAATTCGGCAAGTAGTGCCAGGACGGTCTTCTCCTTATCCCGGTCCTGATAGCCGAGCAGTCCGGAACGTTCATTGGGCGCGGCCCCGCCCTGACGCGGTTGCGGTAGTGAGGCGGCACGTCGGCTTCTCGAGGAGGACGCAGAGCGAGACTGCGACGAGGAAGCAATACGGGTGGCCTGTGGGGTACGCGCCTGTAGTTCGGCCAAGGAGACCAGCTTGCGAGGCTCAACCGACGGCGGGGTGGGCGGGGTCCCAACGCCGGAAGGCGTGGGGACCGACGGAGGAACTGGGATCGACGGAGGTGACGGGACTCCTGTGGGTGAGTTCACCGGGCCGCTCGGCTGAGCCGGAACCGTGGGGCCCGAGGGCCGCGACAATTGCCGCTCCCGCAGCTGCGAGACCAAACGCTCGCGGTCCTCATGATCTTGCTGACCAGATGGGACGAGGGGAGTGGCGGGAGCGTCCTCCGGCCAGTCCGTCTCCCAAAGATCGCGCCAACGGTGGCCGACGTGCGCGCGCTCCGCTGCGAAGAGGGAAGCGACGGCCAACCCTCCTCCCTGATGTTGCTCCGGTTTGGTGGACACCTACCCGCTTGGGGACACTGGTCCCCGCAAGGAGGAGTTCATCGTGCCAAGGACGCGTCCGGCCTACC
>NZ_JBEXHW010000086.1:0-2011 GCF_040608235.1 Streptomyces sp. NPDC005202
TACATAGCCGAGTTGGCTGATCAGCGGGATGGCGACGGTCACCGTCTGGTCGTGCGCAACGGCTACCACCAGCCGCGGAAGGTCACCACAGTCGCCGGGGCAGTCGAGGTCAGGGCCCCGCGAGTGAACGACAAGCGTATCGACGACGCTACCGGGAAGCGCAAGCGGTTCGCCTCGGCGATCCTGCCTCCGTGGTGCCGTAAATCCCCGAAGATCAGCGAGGTACTGCCGCTGCTTTACCTGCATGGCCTGTCGTCGGGGGACTTCGTACCCGCTCTTGAGCAGTTCCTCGGCTCGTCAGCCGGCCTGTCGCCCGCGACGGTGACCCGGCTGACCACGCAGTGGCAGGCCGACCACACCGCCTTCCAGGACCGTGACCTGTCCGCCACGGACTACGTGTACGTGTGGGCGGATGGTGTGCACCTGCGGATACGCCTGGAGGAAGCGAAGGCCGCGGTGCTGGTGCTGATGGGCGTGCGCGCGGACGGCACGAAGGAACTGATCGCGATGACCGACGGCTACCGCGAATCGTCCGAGGCGTGGGCGGGCCTGCTGCGGGACTGCGCCCGCCGGGGCATGCGCGCTCCGGTCCTGGCCGTCGGCGACGGCGCGCTCGGCTTTTGGAACGCGCTGAACGAGGTGTTCCCCGACACCCGCCACCAGCGGTGCTGGGTGCATAAAACTGTAAATGTGCTCGACGCCCTCCCGAAGTCCGCCCAGCCCGCGGCCAAGCGTGCGATCCAGGAGATCTACAACGCCGAGGACAAGGAGCACGCGGCCAGGGCCGTCCGCGACTTCGAGCGGGCCTACGGGGCGAAGTACCCCAAGGTCGTCAGGAGGATCACAGATGACGAGGACGAGCTACTGGCGTTCTTCGACTTCCCCGCCGAGCACTGGATCCACCTGCGGACCACCAACCCGATCGAGTCGACCTTTGCCACCGTGCGACTGCGGACCAAGGTCACCAAAGGCGCAGGCTCCCGGGCCGCCGCCCTCGCCATGGTCTTCAAGCTCATCGAGTCCGCCCAGGCCCGGTGGCGGGCCGTGAACGCGCCCCATCTCGTTGCTCTCGTCCGCGCCGGGGCCCGCTTCGAACGCGGCCACCTCGTCGAACGACCCGAGGCCCTCGCGGCATGAACAAGTCCCACTGCAGAAGTACAGATCTGCCTGAGTGTTGAGCCGGGTCGGCCGCCTGTGTCTAAAGGTCCGCTATGAGAAGTCGGTAGCCGACGTCTAGTGCTTCGCGGTCGAGCAGGTCAGCATGGCGTTCGTGCCACAAGCCGGAGGACAGGTCGCTGGACAGCCGGGCCAGGCCCGGGCGAACGACCTCCTCGCCGGTCTGGGCGAGCATCGACATGCCTGCTCGCACTTCCGGATCGAGGTATGCCTCAGGTCGGCGCCAGAAAGCAGCGCCAAATCCGTCGGTGCAGTCGTGCGGAATCGGGACCGTCTCGACGCGGGCATCTCCCAGCAGCGCAACCAGCCGATCGATGAGGACGGTCCGTGTGTCGGTGAACGCGGCTACCTCGGGCAGGTACTCGTCCAGCAGCCAAAACCTGCGGAAGATGGCCTGGTCCCAAGTGAAGATGACGACGCGTTGCCGAGCGATCCGAAGGAGTTCCCCAATTCCGGCTTCCAGGTTCGTCCAGTGGTGCACGGTCAGCAGGGCCATCACCGCGTCGGCCGAATCGTCGGCAATGGGAATCGACTCCGCGGACGCCTGCAGGGCCCGCGCAGATCCGGCCGGACGTTGGGCGATCATCACTGAACTGGGTTCAACCGCCAGCACCGTTTGCGGTGGTTCGTAGGAGCCGGCGCCAGCACCTACGTTGATAACAGTGCTGGCATCGCCGAGCGCCTCGTGGATCTTGACAGCGATCCGATGGTCGGGGCGTCGCGTGTGATTGTAGGTCGCACCGATGCGGTCATACGTCGTCACGACTGACAGTATGCCTCGTCACTCACCACCTACCGTTGCTGATGAGCCATCCACAAGTATTGACAATTTCTC
>NZ_JBEXHW010000087.1:0-2008 GCF_040608235.1 Streptomyces sp. NPDC005202
ACCCGCTGGAACAACTCCCACAACCCGTCCGGGACCAGCCGCTCCACGATCGTCATGCCTCAAGATTACGATCCCAAATGAGACGACGTCTAAAGAGTTGTCCCGCCCTGACGACATCGCCTCCACACGTGGATGGTGGTGGGGCCGCCGCCCCGACCCCCTGCCGTGGTGAGGCAGCCCACCTGATGGTGGAAAGCCGGAGCTCCTGACTCCGTCCGACGAGGCGCTGACCAGGAAAGTACATGACTGACCTGACCGATCTGCAACTCTTGGCGAAGCTCCCAGCGATGGGCGAAGAGGGCGTGGTGACCAACCACTGGAAGAAGGCAGAGGAAGGGGTCGGCGTCACCTTCCCCTCTGCCTTCATGCGCTCCTTGGACGTGTCCGGGGGTGCGAATTTCGACGACTTCCTTCGCGTCTACCGTGCGGGTGCCGACAACCAGAACGTCGATCTCCTCACTCAGACGTACCGGGCCAGGAAGACCATGGCTACGACCCGTCCCCACATACAGGAGTTGTTAGAAGCCTTCCGCTTACCGCTCAACAGGCTTGATCAGTCGAACAGGGTTGCTGTTCGGGTGATCCCGCGGTGGTCGGGGCATAACGGCAGGGCCTCTTGGTAGCTCGGGGTTGCGATCCCGACCAAGCAGTACCAGGAGGCCCTGAGGCCCCTATGTTGTGTCAAGCCGTAGATGTGGGCTTGGCGAGCGCGGCTGTCGGCTGGATGTGCCGGTACAGCTCGCGAGCTACATAACGCTTGAGGCAGCGGATGATCTCTCGCTTCGAGAGGCCCTGGGCGGTGCGGCGGTGCAGGTAGGCCCGGGGTGCCTTCGTCCCAGCGCATGCGGGTCATCACGATGCGGTAGAGAGCGGCGTTCGCCTGCCGGTTGCCGCCGCGGTTCAGGTCGGCGTTGGGTCTTGCCGGGGGACTGCTCGACCGGGCTGACCCCGCACAGGGCGGCGAAGGCTGCTTCGTCGGCGAGCCGGTCGGGATTGTCACCTGCGGTGATGAGTAGGACGGCGGCGCTGTCCGGGCCAACGCCCACGAGTTCCAGCAGCTGCGGTCGGCAGGCGCGGACGGCCTTGGTGGTGCGACGGGTCAGCTCCTTGGCCTCCTCGGACAGCCGCTGAATCCGCCGGGCGAGCAGGCGCATCGTGAATACGGCCTCGTCCCGGTCGTCGGCCAGGTCCGCGCACGTGGCGATCAGGGCCGTGTTGGTCAGGCCGGCGAGCGATTCGCGCAGGGCAGGGTCGACCGCCAGGAGGACGGCCTCGAGCTGGTTCATGGCCTGGGTGCGGGCTTTGACGGCAGACTCCTTGGCCAGTCGCAGGACACGCAGGTCCGCCGGGGGCCCGTCCGCGGTCTTCGGCGTGGTCGTGGCGCGTCCCGATAGGACCGCCCGGGCTGCGGCGTCCGCGTCGACTGCATCGTTCTTGCCCCGCTTGCGCCGGGTGGCGCGGTCGGGCTGGTTGACCTCTATGACCTGGATGCCCGCGCGCCGCAGGACTCGCGTCAGCGCGGCTCCGTAGGATCCGGTGCACTCGACTCCAGCACGGCTGAGGATGCCGAAGGACCGTGCCCAGGCCACCAGTTGGCGGTATCCCAGAGCCGTTGCTGGGAACTCCTGGTGCGCGAGTGAGGTCCCCAGCGTGGTGATCACGGCGGCGACGTGGACGTCCTTGTGGGTGTCGATCCCAAGGATCACCTCCTCCACTACGGAGGACTGCTGCACGGGCAGGGTCGGCTGGGGCATGCTGACGATGGTCACAGGACTCCTCGGATTGGGGCTGGTGGCCAATACCGGTCCGGTGGGCAGTCAGAACTGTGACGGTGCTTTGTGCGGCAAAGCCCCTATCGGGACACGTCCACCGGGCCGATGCCGGCAAGCGCCGCCGGGGGCTGGAGCCGACATGCGCCGTCCCCGTGACCGCGGTGAACACGTTCGGCCGTACCTCTGTGGCCCAGCCCCGGGCGGCCAGCCGCTTCACCCGCGAGCGCACCCCCTCC
>NZ_JBEXHW010000088.1:0-1956 GCF_040608235.1 Streptomyces sp. NPDC005202
GGGTAGGCCGGACGCGTCCTTGGCACGATGAACTCCTCCTTGCGGGGACCAGTGTCCCCAAGCGGGTAGGTGTCCACCAAACCGGAGCAACATCACCGCGAAACACTGCTCAGGTGGCGGTCGCTCTTCGGGGCGGCCGAGGATCGCAACCAGCCATACTCCCGCCCCGCGAGGATCACGCATCGGGGTGGCGGTCGCCCTCAACGACGACCGAGGATCGCAATGGAACACAAGCGGAAGACCTGGGCCACGCCTTCTTTGCGCTGGCGGTCGCCCCCCGGGTCAACCGAGGATCGCAACAGTGCCTGGATGGACTGGCGCAGCCCGTCGGCCATCCTCCTGCGCGGCCGCGCAGGGCTGGCAGGCGCCCTTCGGGGCGACCGAGAACCCGTACGGTTCCCGCATCCCCGACAACCCGCTGCCGCTGGCGGTCGCCTTTTGGAGCGGCCGAGGATCGCAACGCCTTCAGGTGATAAGACGCCATGACCGAGGTCATGAGGCGGTCGCCCTTCGGGACGGCCGAGGATCGCAACGCCACGCTCTTCCGGCTGGGGTACATCCCCCGCGTGTGGCGGTCGCCCTCCGGGACGGCCGAGAATCGCAACTCGGTGATGATGAGCGGACGGCCGAAAGTAGTCAGTGGCGGTCCGCCCTCCGGGGCGGCCGAGGATCGCAACGTCGGCCCGAACATCGCGAGCACGTACTTCGAGACGTGGCGGTCGCTCACCAGGACGGCCGAGGATCACAACCAAGTAGACGGCTACCCCTCGGTGACCTGCCGAGCGACGGCCCGGCAGGACGACTCAGAGAGCGGCACAAGGTGCTGCGCCGGGGATTCGACTCGGAAGATGCGGCGCGCGCCATGGTCGAGCGGCTGAAGGTGGCACCAGGACCGGGCGAGCGGTTGATCGAGGACTTCACCATTGCTGGCGTGCTTGGCGTTGCCCTGACAGTCGTCATCGCGCTGGCCACGTAAGTAGGGCCGTGGCACGCTCCCTGCCTCGACCACGATGAGCGACAGCAACTCCGTCGCAGATCGTAAAGCACTGGCACACATCGATCATAAGCTCATAACGAGCCTGCGATCGTCAGTGTCGGCCCGGATAACACCACCTGCGAGATGTTCAAAATGATGTGCGTAAGTTCAATCAGTGAGCCCTTCTGGAAGCGATGGCCGCCGTCGGGCGAGTAGCGTCGGAAATCTTCCGGGAATCGGCTTGCGAGGTTTTTTTCGTGAACCATCTGAGATATTATATGGAATTATGGCCGATACTAGTCGCGGCAGAGTCGTTTCCGTCGGCGTCGGTCGTCATGGGGCAGCGGCGTCGTCATGATCTGGGAAATACTGGTCCTGGGTTTCGTACTCAGTCTCGACAATTTCCGGGTGTCGATCGCGCTCGGCACCGTCCCATTCGGTCTGAAGCGTGCGGTGCAGGTCGCGCTGACCTTCGGGCTGTGGGACGCGATTATGCCCCTGGTCGGGCTGTTGATCGGTCGCAAGATCGGGGAGTCCGTCGGGGACGTCGCTGATTTGGTGGGCGCGGCCGCGCTCGGCGGGTACGGTCTCTACCTCGTCATCTCGGCCCTTCGAAACCCCGAGCCGCAGGAGCTGGACCACCCGTGGGCACTGTTCGGCATCCCGTTGACGCTGAGTTTGGACAACCTGCTCGCCGGAGCGAGCCTCGGGATCCTCGGGCTCTCGCCGTGGTTCTCGGCCGCCGTCTTCGGCGTCATGACGGCGGTGTTGTCGCTGGTCGGGCTGCGGCTCGGGCGGCTCGCGGCGCGCCTCATCCGGATCCGCTCGGACCTGCTGAGCGGGGTCACCTTGATCATCGCCGCTGCGGCGCTGCCGTTGTGGTTCGGCGGCTAGGTGTTCTGTCCACGGAGGTTGGTGACAGCGATCACTGACGTGTGATCTTGAAATGGGTGAGGGCCTTCTGGCCTGGTGTGGATTGC
>NZ_JBEXHW010000089.1:0-1920 GCF_040608235.1 Streptomyces sp. NPDC005202
TTGACGTACGAGTTGCCGTAGTGGACGCGCGAGTAGGCGCCCACGCCGTCGTTCCTGATGCCGCTGCGGCCGAAGGTGTTCTTGTAGAAGTCCCACGTGACCTGCGCGCCGTAGGCGGCGTCGGCGGCCGCCGTCTGGTCCGTGGACGAGCTGGACGCCGCTCCGGTGCCCCACACGTCGTCCGCGTCGGTGAACAGCGTGCCCGTGCCGGAGGTCTTGTGGGCGAGGTTGTACGTCTTGTGGCCGCCCCGCGTGGTGTCGTACAGCTGGTACGTCGACCCCGACAGCGTGGTGGTGAGGTTGACAGTGCCCGAGTAGAGGGTCTTGCCGGTGCCGGTCTCGATGCCCTGGTACTCGTAGAGCTTCTTGCCGGTGGCTGCGTCCGTGATCACGTGCAGCTGGTTCGGGGTGCCGTCGTCCTGGAGGCCGCCGACGACCGTCTCGTACGCGAGGACCGGCTTGCCGCTGCCCGCCCAGATCACCTTGCGCGGAGCGTTGTCGGCGGCGGTCTTGTCGGAGCCCGCGGCCTTCGCGACGGTCAGCGCCTGCTTCTCGGCCTTGGAGGCGGTGATCTGCGGCTTGAGCGAGGCCACCTTGATCGTCGACTTGGTCGCTCTGGTGACGCCCTCGGTCCTGCCGGCCTTCGAGGAGTGGACGATCAGGTCGCCGCCGAGGACCGGCAGGCCGGCGTAGGTGCGCTCGTAGCGGGTGTGCACGGTGCCGTCGGCGTCCTTGACGACGTCCTTGACGACCAGCTTCTCCTTGGCGCCGAGGCCTATCGTCCGGGCCGTCTCGGGGGCGGCCGCCTCGGCCTTCTGGATGAGGGACGTGCGGGCCGCGGCGGACAGCTGGGCGGGGGCGGCGGCGAGGGTGGTCCTGCCGGTGGAGTCGGCCGGGGTCTGGGCCGATGCACTGGTGGTCAGACCGGTGCTCAGGAGGGCTCCGGCCGCGACAGTGGTGGCGATGGCCAGAGTGGTGCGCTTGTGACGCGCGTAGCGGGGGGTCACACAAGCTCCTTATGTGGGGGAGTTCGGTCAGCGTGGGGCTACTGGCCGGAACGGATGTGGAGTGGCTTGCTCGTGCGGCGGGTGGAGGAAGAGTGGCATCTCGGGCGCGTACATGTCAGGACCCTGAAGTGATGTTGGCCGAAAGGCGACTGTCTGGTTAACGTTTCAGGCATGTAAACGGGCGCCGCCCTGGGATGTCGAACCGCCGGGACGGCGCCCTGTCTTCGGGCCCGGGCGGGCTTACGGGAAGGTGACCTTCCAGCCGTCGATGTAGCCGGTGTCGTAGGTCGCCACGTCCTGGACGCGCAGCTTCCACGTCCCGTTGGCCGTTTCGGAGGACGCGTTGACGGTGTACGTCTCGTGCACGTCGTCCGCCGAGTCCGAGCTGCTGGAGTTCTTCAGACGGTACGCGGTGCCCGACGGGCCGATCAGGTCGATCACCAGGTCGCCGCGCCACGTGTGCACGATGTCGACCGAAACCTGAAGGTTCGACGGGGCGTTGCCGGTCCGGCCGGAGACGGTGACGGACGAGGTGACCGCGGAGCCGTGGTCCGGGATCGACACGTCGGCGGTGTTCTCGAACGACGTTCCGCCGCCTCCGCCGCCACCGGACCGGGAGCCGACCGCCACAGCCGCCCACGCGTCCTGCACCGCCTTGTACTCGGCGCTGGAGGCGCCGTACAGCTCACCCGCCGCCGCGAGCGTGCCCGTGCGGGCGCTCGCGTAGTTGGTGGTGGACGTGAACTTGGTGGTGAGTGCCCGGTACCAGATCTGCAGCGCCTTGTCCCGGCCTATGCCGGTGACCGGAAGCCCGTCCGACGTCGGCGAGTTGTAGCTGACGCCGTTGATGACCTTGGCGCCGCTGCCCTCGGACAGCAGGTAGAAGAAGTGGTTGGCGACACCGGACGAGTAG
>NZ_JBEXHW010000090.1:0-1865 GCF_040608235.1 Streptomyces sp. NPDC005202
AGCTACCTCGCCGGCCTCCACCTGCGCGCCTCAATGATCTGGATCAAGGACCTCACCCGGACCACCAATTGATCACGACTCAATACGCGCCCTAGGTGCCGGCAGGCGTATTCCACGCTGCGCAGCGCCAGCACCTTGGCGCCGGCGGCCGCCATCTCCCGCATCGACTCATAGGTCAGGTGACGCAGCAGCCGGGCCTCCGGCACCAGCCTGGGATCCGCGGTGTAGACACCGTCCACGTCGGTGTAGATCTCGCACACGTCGGCCTTGAGGGCTGCTGGTCTGGGCGGACAGGTAGAAGACCCGGTGTAGTCGCCGGCTGTATCGCTTTGGCCGGTGCAGGTTGCCTGTGCACCGACCGGAGTCCCTGGGAAGCGGCACTAGGCCGGCGGCCGATGCCGGATGACCGCGGCCAGTGCGATCGCCGTGGTGTCGGATCCACCGCGGCCACCGCCCTGCAGGCCGCCGCCGCACAGCACACCACACTTCCCGGCCAGGACGCCGCCGCCCGCATCGTCGAAGACCTCGCCGGGCAGCTCCTCGACCTGGATGGCCGCCTCAAGCACATCGACCAGCAAATCCGCGACACATTCCCAACCCATCCTCAAGCCGCCGTTATCGGATCCCTGCCCGGCATCGGCCCGATCCTGGGCGCGGAGTTCATCGTCGCGGCCGGTGACCTGACCACCTATGCCGATGCCGGTCATCCGCGAAGGCCCCAACCGCGACTACTACCTCAAGAAACGAGCCGAGGGCTGCAAGCACGTCCAGGCCGTCATTACCCTCGCCCGCCGACGAGTCGCCGTCCTCTGGGCCCTCCTCCGCGACAACCGACGCTTCGCCCCAGCACCACCCACAGCAGCGGCAGCTTGACTCGCTCAATGGGACGCCGACCGTCGTCCATGACCTGTGCCATGAAGGCCAGTTACTGACCGTCGAACCCTTCGGCCCGGCTCCAGTGGAGGGTGACGTCACTGCGGAAGATGACCTGCTGCCCGTCATCGGATACGGAGGCCCGATCCCAGCCGTCGAAGTTCTCCCTGACGTTGGTGTCCCACTTAGTCAGGCTGCCGGTGCCGACGGCCGCGATGGACTCGGTCGGGGGCTCGCCGTCATAGCAGTAGGAGCCGAAGTTCGCGATCGCCGCGACGGTTCCGCCTTTGGCCCGCAGTTCGATGCCCTGGCAGGCGTCGACCTTGGTGCGGTGGATGACCACCGGTTTGGTCCAGGCCTTCGCCCGGGGACTGTAGTGCTGCTCGACGAGCCCCTTGCCCCGGCGGTAGTGCATGGCCACCCGGCGACCGTCATCGAGTTTCACCTCGGCGTTGTACGGGCTGGTGCCGCCGTCCCAGGGGATGTCGCTCTTCTGCAGCTCGGAGGCGTACACGGAGGAATCCGGGGACGCACTCCCGGAGGCGCCTTTCGCCGCCGAGTCCTGCTGACCGCATGCCGCCGTAGCCATCATCACCAACACTGCCGCCGAACCCCAGGTCAGCACCTGGATGCCATGCTTACGCATGTATGCCTCCCGTCGTCTCGCCGCAGCATAGGCGGCCGGGTCGATCTACGGTGCCCCACTCGTTCAGCCCAGGCCTGAGCCGCTCTCCATCGCACGGGCCAGCCCAGCGTGAACGCAGGTCAACGCTCCCGAGCTGACCCCTCGTCGCCACCAACAGTGGAAAGCGTGCCCGCCCGCCGGGGTGCTGGCCGTTGACACGGCCGTTGAGACTGCGCCAGGCAGGCTCCCCACCCCGCCCGCGGCAGTTACTTAGACGCCGTCTCATTTGGTGAGTCTGCGGTAGCAGATGAGGGTGCAGGTGATGGCGGTGAAGGCCAGGAAGTGTTCGGCCTTGCGTTCGTAGCGG
>NZ_JBEXHW010000091.1:0-1860 GCF_040608235.1 Streptomyces sp. NPDC005202
TCGCTTTCGCCGTCCTGCCCGTTGTGTTCCTTGGACGCTCCCCCTTTTGCGAGGCCGCCTCCTCGAGTGCGGCCAGGGTCTCCTCGCTGACCCGCCGCTCGCGGTTGCCCAGGAGGAGGCCGGGATCCCGCCCGGGGTGTGGATGGGGCGGGGTTTGCCCGCGCTCGGGCTCGCCTCGGGCGCGGTGGTGACGGGGCGCCAGGCGGAGCTGCTGTGCGGCGGGGGCAGGCACCCGGACGCTGACCGCATCGAGCGCGAGCTCCTGCACGCCGGCGAGAGCCAGGCCGTGGCGCGGCGGGCCACCGTCCTCGGTCGTCCTGTCGCCTCCGTCACCAGCCCGCTGCTCGCCCTCGATCTCGTCTTTCGGCCGCAGGCGAGCCTCGTGGTGCTGTGGGCGCTGGGGGATGAGAGGACGCGGCGGATCATCGCGCGTGCGCACGAGCGGGCCATCGCCGCGACGATCGCGTGGCTGGAGGATGAGGTCGCGGAGATCCGGTGGGGGAGCGGCGGCCGTCACCGTGCAAAGGCGCCGGCCCTCGTGGTGGCCCGCTTCCGGCACTTCGACAACCGCGACGGCTTCCCGCTCCTGCCCGACCACTGCCTGCCGTCCATCAAGGCGCAGCGCCCGGACGGGGCTTGGGGCAACCTCGACACGATGCGCCTGTATCAGCACGTCGTGGCGGCCGGGACGCTCTACACGCTCCTGATGACCGCGGAAGTCTGTGAGGAGCTGGGGCTGGCGACTGAGCCCTGCACGGTCACGCCGGGCCTGCGACCGGTGATGGAGATAGCCGGCGTCGACCGCGAGCTGATCGACTGGTCGGCCACGCGCCGGGAGCAGGTCCTTGCCGCGCTGGAGGGCCTCACCGACCAGTACGTCAGCGACCACGGGCGGCTGCCGGGGGAGCACGCCCAGCACGGCCTGGCGTGGTGGGCGGCGCAGGACACCCGCCGCGACAAGAAGCTGCTGGTCGGCCGGGGTTCGGGAGGGTAGCGAGCCTCTGGATCCCGCTGGTGATCACGTTGGCCCAGGGCCAGTGCCGGGCAAGGCGCAGGACGCGGCGTCGGCCGGTGGTGACGAGCTGGGCGGCGGCGGAGAACAGCCGCAGTCGCAGGCGGCGGGGTTCCCACAGCCGGGCTGTGCCGGCCAGCGCGAGCATGGGCATCCAGGTGAGCTGCCCCGAGTTTCGTAGAGTCCGGGCTTGGTTGGTTCAGGCGGACTGCGAGGCGGCTTCCTGTTGTCGCCACCAGGCGCGTTCGTACTCGACGGGTGGCACGTAATCGAGGGCGGAGTGGAGCCGCTCCTCGTTGTACCACGTGACCCACTGGAAGACCGCTCGCTCGACCTGGTCGAAGTCCTTCCAGGGGCCTTGCATCTCGATCAACTCGGCTTTGAAGGTGCCGCTGAGGGCTTCGGCCATGGCGTTGACGCTCCTATAGTTCGTCAAGCCGCTGAGGCGGGTTGTGTCCTTGCCTTGATCATCTGGTAGATCTCTCGGGTCAGGTAGCGCTTGAGGCAGCGGATGATCTCCTGTTTCGTCTTGGCTTCGGCCGTGCGACGTGCGACGTAGTCGATCGTGGGCTGGTGGAAGCGCATGCGGACGATCACCACCCGGTAGAGGGCGGAGTTCAGCTGCCGGTGGCCGCCGCGGTTGAGCCGGTGCCGGTTCGTCTTGCCGGACGTGACCTCATCCTCGTGGTCGTCGGTGTCGATGACGGCGGCCACGTGCAGGTCTTTGTGGGTGTCCACACCGCCGATGACGGTGCGTGAGGTGGGTGGGATGCTGGCCATGTCGGCCTCCTCGCGAAGGGAGCGCGGTGGGTCGGCGCGCGTTCACCGAGGCGGCGGACAAGACAGTG
>NZ_JBEXHW010000092.1:0-1791 GCF_040608235.1 Streptomyces sp. NPDC005202
GGAAGGTAGTTGTGGACGGTTGACGAGTGAGAATGCAGGCATGAGTAGCGATACAAACGTGAGAAACGTTTGCGCCGATTGACTAAGGGTTCCTGGGTCAAGCTGATCTGCCCAGGGTAAGTCGGGACCTAAGGCGAGGCCGACAGGCGTAGTCGATGGATAACCGGTTGATATTCCGGTACCCGCTGTGAAGCGTCAAACATCGAGCCCGTTGATGCTAAGGCCGTGAAGCCGTTCCGGACCCTTCGGGGAAAGGAAAGTGGTGGAGCCGCCGAACCAAGACGGTAGTAGGTGAGTGATGGGGTGACGCAGGAAGGTAGTCCATCCCGGGCGGTGGTTGTCCCGGGGTAAGGGTGTAGGCCGCGAGGTAGGCAAATCCGCCTTGCATATGGCTGAGACCTGATGCCGAGCCGATTGTGGCGAAGTGGATGATCCTATGCTGTCGAGAAAAGCCTCTAGCGAGTTTCATGGCGGCCCGTACCCTAAACCGACTCAGGTGGTCAGGTAGAGAATACCGAGGCGTTCGGGTGAACTATGGTTAAGGAACTCGGCAAAATGCCCCCGTAACTTCGGGAGAAGGGGGGCCGGCTCCGGTGATGGGATTTACTCCTTGAGCTGGGGGTGGCCGCAGAGACCAGCGAGAAGCGACTGTTTACTAAAAACACAGGTCCGTGCGAAGCCGTAAGGCGATGTATACGGACTGACGCCTGCCCGGTGCTGGAACGTTAAGGGGACCGGTTAGCTCACCTTCGGGTGGGCGAAGCTGAGAACTTAAGCGCCAGTAAACGGCGGTGGTAACTATAACCATCCTAAGGTAGCGAAATTCCTTGTCGGGTAAGTTCCGACCTGCACGAATGGCGTAACGACTTCTCGACTGTCTCAACCATAGGCCCGGTGAAATTGCACTACGAGTAAAGATGCTCGTTTCGCGCAGCAGGACGGAAAGACCCCGGGACCTTTACTACAGTTTGATATTGGTGTTCGGTTCGGCTTGTGTAGGATAGGTGGGAGACTGTGAAGCGGGCACGCCAGTGTCCGTGGAGTCGTCGTTGAAATACCACTCTGGTCGTGCTGGATGTCTAACCTGGGTCCGTGATCCGGATCAGGGACAGTGTCTGATGGGTAGTTTAACTGGGGCGGTTGCCTCCTAAAGGGTAACGGAGGCGCCCAAAGGTTCCCTCAGCCTGGTTGGCAATCAGGTGTTGAGTGTAAGTGCACAAGGGAGCTTGACTGTGAGACCGACGGGTCGAGCAGGGACGAAAGTCGGGACTAGTGATCCGGCGGTGGCTTGTGGAAGCGCCGTCGCTCAACGGATAAAAGGTACCCCGGGGATAACAGGCTGATCTTCCCCAAGAGTCCATATCGACGGGATGGTTTGGCACCTCGATGTCGGCTCGTCGCATCCTGGGGCTGGAGTCGGTCCCAAGGGTTGGGCTGTTCGCCCATTAAAGCGGTACGCGAGCTGGGTTTAGAACGTCGTGAGACAGTTCGGTCCCTATCCGCTGTGCGCGTAGGAGTCTTGAGAAGGGCTGTCCCTAGTACGAGAGGACCGGGACGGACGAACCTCTGGTGTGCCAGTTGTTCTGCCAAGGGCATGGCTGGTTGGCTACGTTCGGGAGGGATAACCGCTGAAAGCATCTAAGCGGGAAGCCTGCTTCGAGATGAGGACTCCCACCCACTTGATGGGGTAAGGCTCCCAGTAGACGACTGGGTTGATAGGCCGGATCTGGAAGCACGGTAACGTGTGGAGGTGACCGGTACTAATAGGCCGAGGGCTTGTCCATAGATGCT
>NZ_JBEXHW010000093.1:0-1594 GCF_040608235.1 Streptomyces sp. NPDC005202
CGATGCGGTCATACGTCGTCACGACTGACAGTATGCCTCGTCACTCACCACCTACCGTTGCTGATGAGCCATCCACAAGTATTGACAATTTCTCGCGCGCACATGCCCAGCGCAGAGACAAGGCCGCGCGGAACGTCGCGCTACTCGTCACCGCACCGGAGGGGCGCCCCGGTCGACCGAGCAAGGCACTGAACCTGGAACAGGCGAAAGCTGTCCTCACCGCCGCGCGTCCCTCACGGCTGTACGCCTACCTCGTGCTCTCGCTTCTCAGCGGTGTGCGCACGGAAGAGGCGCCACCCCTCACCTGGGATCACGTCTTCCTGGAGACGACGGACGGCATCCCGCCTCACGTCGCAGTGTGGCGTTCGGTGCGCAAGCACGGTGAGACCAAGACCAGGAAGAGCCGGCGCACCATCGCTCTGCCGAAGCAGGTGGTTGACGTCCTCGAAGAGCACATGCGATGGCAGAAGCAGGAGCGGGCATCGAGAGGCATGGAGTGGAGCCCGACCGGCCGTGTCTTCATGACCCGATTCGGCGAACCGCTCGACGCGGCCAACGTTCGGAGAGACTTCAAGGCCATCGTGAAGAAGGCCGGACTGAAGCCGGAGTGGACGCCGCGGGAGCTCCGGCACAGCTTCGTTTCCCTGCTCTCAGACCACGGCATCCCCCTCGAGCGAATCGCGCTCCTGGTCGGCCACAGCAGCCAAGCCACCACGGAGGCGGTCTACCGCAAGCAGCGTCGCCCGGTGATCACGCAGGGCGCCGAAGCGATGGATGACATCTTCGCCGAAGATCAGGGAGGGGAGGACACGGAAGGCCAGGAGGAGGGCGACGCGGTGGCCTGATCAAATTCGTTTGGCCCCCTGTTTGGCCCCCCGAGCACGACAGAGGGCCAATCGCGATCACGCGATTGGCCCTCTGACCAGCGTCGGGGTGGCGGGATTTGAACCCACGACCTCTTCGTCCCGAATGAGGGTCGGGCAAGATCGACACCTGTGGATCTTGTAAACGTGCAGGTCAGGGAATTGGTCTGAGGCGGTGTGGCAGGGTCTCGATTGGTCTCTGAGGGAAGATCATCTCCCAGATTTCTCCCAGGAGCGGAGAGCCGCTGTGCCCCGGGTGCGTCTTGGCAACGATTGCCAGCGCGAGTTTGCAGACGCCGCCGACTCAGGTGGTCAGGGGGGCCGACTGCCCCGCAGCCACGTTCACGTTGGGCGGTTAGGGGACACTGGCTGCGATCATGGCGGCTCGGTCACCTCCGTGGGGTCCTCCGGGAGATGGCCGTACAGGCGATACCCCATCTCGTCAGGGTGCCGCGTGACGCGGGCTAGCCGCCAGGCCGCCTCGTACGACATACGTCCGTGGTTCTGGGCACGGAGTCGCACCGCCAGCAAGCTGGTGACCGGATCGAGAAGCCAGCGCAGGAGCATCAACTTCACTGGAACTCGCCGGCGATGGCGGTGAGGGCACGGGCGGCGTCCTCGTCGCCGAATGCTCTTAGAGGGCGGTTCGTGAGTATTTGAGCCGTTCTGTGGTCGCCTGATGGTGTGGGGTGTGGGCGGAATCCGCGGGTCCGCGGTGCGGGGTCTGCTGG
>NZ_JBEXHW010000094.1:0-1443 GCF_040608235.1 Streptomyces sp. NPDC005202
CGATTCCTAATGGAGATGTCAAGCGGCGGACGTGACGGGCGGTATGGGGTCGTAGCACCGTCCGTCACGCAGGAGGGCCCACATGACGTTGACCCGTCGCCGGGCGAGTGCCATCACGGCCTGGACGTGGCGCTTGCCTTCCGCGCGCTTGCGGTCGTAGAAACGGCGGGATTCGTCGCAGCAGCGGATGCTGATCAACGCGGAGGTGTAGAAGACGCGTTGGAGGCGTCGGCTGTATCGCTTGGGCCGGTGCAGGTTGCCGCTGATCTTGCCCGAGTCGCGCGAGGCGGGAGCGACGCCGGCGAACCCGGCGAGCCGGTCGGCGCTGTCGAAGGCGTCCATGTCACCGCCGGTGGCCGCGATGAACTCGGCGCCCAGCAGGGGCCCGATGCCGGGCATGCTGGCGATCACATCGGCGTGCCGATGCTGGCGAAACCGGCCCTCGATGAGCTTGTCGGTCTCGGCGATCTTCTCGTTGAGGGCCATCACCTCCCTGGCGAGGGAGTGCACGACCTGGGCGGTGATCTTCTCGCCGGGAACGGCGGTGTGCTGGTTCTCGGCGGCCTGGACGGCTGTCGCGGCGAGCTGGTCGGCGCCGCGGACCTTGCGGTTGCGCAGCCAGGTGGCCAGCCGCTTGACGCCCGTGCGGCGGATGGCGGCCGGTGTCTGGTAGCCCGTCAGCAGCACCAGCGGGCCGACGTTGCCGAGGTCGAGTTCCCGCTCCAGGCCGGGGAAGATCCCGGTCAGGTGGCCCCGCAGCCGGTTGATGGCCCGTGTCCGGTCGTCGGCGAGGTCGCGGCGACGGCCGGTGAGGACCTTCAGCTCGGTGACCAGCTCGTCACTGGACCGCAGGGGCATCAGGTCCCGGCGGACGCGGGCCTGGTCGGCGATGATCGCGGCGTCTTTGGCGTCGGTCTTGCCGTCGCCTCGGTAGCCCTCGGAGGCCCGGTTGACGGCCCTGCCGGGGATGTAGAGCAGGTGCTGGCCGTGGTTGAGCAGGAGTGCGATCACGAGGCCGGCCCCGCCGTCGGCCAGGTCGATGCCCCAGGCCGTGACCTCGCCCAGGGCCAGGACGTCGCCGAGGAGCTGGAGCAGCTCGCTCTCCTCGTTGGCCACCCGCCGGGACAGCAGCCGCTTGCCGGTGTCGTCGATCACCACGCAGTGGTGATGGGTCTTCCCGGCGTCGATACCGGCCCAGATCGCTGTCACTCGCTTCTCCGCAGGTCGTACTCGTACAGGTACCACGGACGACCTCGCTGTCGAGTCCCTACTGAGCGATCAGTGCCGCAATTCCTAATGAGCAGCCGAGTCGTCGTGGGGGCCGGGCGGCGAATCGACGGCAGCCACGGGCGGCAGAGGACTGAAAGCCACACCCGGACCCCCTGGGTGAGCCAACCCTACGAATGGCTCGCTCATCCCGATCAACAAGGTAGGGAGGACTGA
>NZ_JBEXHW010000095.1:0-1433 GCF_040608235.1 Streptomyces sp. NPDC005202
GGTGAAGGACAGTTTGCCGAGCAGCTTGGCGATCATGATGACTCCTCTCGCCTGTCTGAGACCTCCCAGCCGAGGGTTCAGCAAAGAAGTTCCCGCCAGCACTGTTGTCACACATGCTGCATATGTCATATTCGGGTCATCATCAGCCGCACGCATGGATACCTGGTCGCCACCAGAACCTTCGGCAACGGGGTGCAGCAGCCACCGAGGTGTAATTCAGCCCGACGCCGGTCGATCCGTGCAGGATCTTGACCGGCACGCGGGCTGAGGTTCCCCCGAGATGCGAGGAGGGGTGACAGCAGGTCAGATGGATCTCGTGAGAGGAGATCTGACGATGCCTGCCCCCAGGAAATACCCGCTGGAGTTGCGTGAGCGTGCGGTGCGGATGTATCGCACGTCGGAACCGAAGCCCGTCATCCGCCGTATGGCCGAGGAACTCGGCGTGCATCACGAGGCCCTGCGCGGCTGGATCCGGCAGGCCGAGGCCGATGCCGGCGAGCGGGACGACCTGCTCACCACCGTCGAACGCGAGGAGCTGGCGGCCCTGCGCAAGGAGCGGGCGAACGAGGTCCTGCGGATGGCCTCGGCTTTTTTCGCCGCTCAGCTCGACCCGACCCGGCCCAGGTTAGAGCGCTCATCGACGAGCACCCACACCTGGGGGTCGAGCCCGTACTCCGGGAACTGCACATCCCCTCCTCCACCTACTACCGCTGGTGCCAGGCCGAGAAGGAGCCGTGCCCGCGACGCCGGCAGGACATCGAGCTGACCGGACGGATCCAGCAGGTCCACGCCGACTCCGGCGGGATCTACGGCTCACCCCGCGTGCACGCCGTTCTCAGGCGAGAGGGCGTCCACGTCGGCCGCGAACGGGTCGAACGGCTGATGCGGGAAGCCGGCCTCGCCGGCATCAGCCCCGCAAGGGCAAGGGTTTCACCCGCCGCGACCCGGACGCCGACCTCGCCCCCGACCTGGTGCAGCGCGACTTCACCGCATCAGCGCCGAACCGGCTGTGGGTCACCGACCTGAAGACGTTCGCAGGTCGCGGTAATCGATCAGGACGGTGCGGTGCAGGTCAACCGGAATCTACCCAACGGTGTCGGGACGGCGCTGCGGGTGATCGGCGATCCACGTCCATGTGGTCCACGTGCCGTGTCACGGGCCGGTGGTGCCAGGCGTTTTCACGCCCGCCCTGGGGCACATTATCCGCTTGCGGCGTCCTCGGCCTCCCAGCGCAGCAGGTCGCCCGGCTGGCACTTGAGCACCTCGCAGAGCGCGGCGAGCGTCGCGAAGCGCACCGCCTTGGCGCGGCCGTTCTTGAGTACCGCCAGGTTGGCGGGAGTGATCCCTACGCGGTCCGCGAGCTCGCCCACGGACATCTTCCGCCTGGCCAGCATCACGTCGATGTCGACGGCGATCGGCATCAGATCACCTCG
>NZ_JBEXHW010000096.1:0-1417 GCF_040608235.1 Streptomyces sp. NPDC005202
AGAGGGCGGTTCGTGAGTATTTGAGCCGTTCTGTGGTCGCCTGATGGTGTGGGGTGTGGGCGGAATCCGCGGGTCCGCGGTGCGGGGTCTGCTGGGGTTGGCGGGGTGAGTGAACGGAAGCCGTATCCCAGCGACTTATCGGACGAACAGTGGTCGTTGATCGAGCCGGTGATCACCGCGTGGAAGGATCGGCACCGCTCGGTCAGCGGTCATCAGGGCGCCTACGACATGCGGGAGATCGTGAACGCGATCCTCTACCAGGGGCGGACCGGATGCCAGTGGGCCTATCTCCCGCACGACCTGCCACAGAAGAGCGCGACGTACTACTACTTCGCCGCCTGGCGGGACGACGGAACCGATCAGGTCATTCATGAGCTCCTGCGGTGCCAGGTCCGTGAACGCGCCCGGCGATTAGAGGACCCGACCCTGGTGGTCCTAGACACCCAAAGCGTCCACGTGGCTGCCGGGGTCCCCGCCTCCACGACCGGACACGATCCGGCGAAACGGGTGCCGGGCCGCAAACGGGGACTGGCCGTCGACGTGCTCGGGCTGGTCATCGCTGTCGCCGTCCTCGCCGCGAACACGCACGACAATGCTGCGGGCATCGCCTTGCTGGACCAGGTGACCGAGCACGCCAACGGCACCGTCCGCAAAGCTCTGGTCGACCAGGGCTTCAAGAATCAGGTCGTCGAGCACGGCGCCGGCCTGGGCATCGATGTCGAGATCGTCGCACGCGACCCCGAACACCGGGGATTTATGCCGCAGCCGAAGCGGTGGAGGGTCGAGCAGACCTACGGGATCCTGATACTGCACCGGCGTCTGGTCCGTGACTACGAGCACCGCGCCGCCTCCTCCGCGTCCCGCGTCTACTGGGCGATGTCCCACGTCATGATCCGCCGCCTCACCAGCGCGAACACCCCCACCTGGCGCGAAGAAGTGGTGAGCGCATGAACATCCGCCCCCTCCTCCAGGCGCTGGACCTCCAGGAGGATGCCGCCCGGGCCCTGGCTGACGAGCTTCGCGCGAAGATCGACAGCCTGCAGACCCGGCTGCGGGAGGCAGAGACACACCTTGAGCACCTCGCGATCACCCGGAAGACCGTCACCGGCCTCGCCGACCGGCTCCCCGCATCCCCACCGGAACTGCCCGAGCACCCGGACTACCCGCGCATCCTCGCTGTCTTCAACGAGGCGACCGGCCCCCTGCGGGCCAAGGACGTCTGCCAGGCCCTCGGCCATGAACTGCTGCCGAAGAACGTCGAAGGCACCCGGGCCAAGCTGAAGCGCCTGGTCAAACTCGGCATCCTCACCGAAGTCGACACTGGCAACTTCGCCAGGAACCAGTAGCCGGCGCTGCGGCCAGCGCCCCTGCTCCAACCATCACCTGGAAACGGACATCACCTCACGAACCGCCCTCT
>NZ_JBEXHW010000097.1:0-1399 GCF_040608235.1 Streptomyces sp. NPDC005202
GGGCAGGGGCGGCAGTCGGCCGGGCTGAAACGGACCCGGATGACGGGCAGGCCCTGCTGGGAACGCCGCTCGGCCCACTGTGTACTGACGACGCCGTCCGGGCAGGTCACCTGCTGCTTGTCCCAGTCGATGGTGAACGAATCCTGGCTGAACGGGCCGCCGCTCTGGGCGGCGGTACTGGCCACCATGGGGCCCAGCAGCTCGACTTGGTGGTCGCGCCGGGCGGCCACGACCTGGGAGGCGGTGGGATAGCCGGCGTCCACCCAGTGCTCACCGGGCAGGCAGGCGCGTGCAGCCAGGCCGGAGTGGATCTCCTTGCTCATCACACTGTCGGCTGTGGTGGCCAGGGTGGTGGCCACGTTCGTGACCAGGTTCGGGGCGCCGGGCTCGCAGGTCTCGGTGAGGTGGACCTTGTAGCCGTCCCACAAGGTGTCGCGCTTGACGCTGCCCCGCGCGTCGGTGTCATAGGGAGTGACCAGGCGCGTCGCGCCCAGCGGCCGGTCTTTTGGGTCCCGCCGCCTCACCTCGCCCTCGACCAGGTGGAAGTGCTGGACCCACATCTGCCGCAGGATCCCGACCTCGTTCAGAGCTCGCAGCCCTCCGGGCGCCTGGGGCGAGAGCACGGCCTGGAGCAACCGCATCCCGTCCGTCCCGATCCGCAGGCCAACCTCGTCGCGCCTGGTGCGGGCCTTGGGGAACCGGGAGTCCTCGGCGCGAGTGGCGTAGTGCCGGAACCAGTCGGGATCGGCCACCGCTGTCAGCCAGTCGGGATCGGCCTGGGCGAGCGCGTTCAGCGCCGACCGCAGTGTCTCGGCGACCATCTCCAGCCAGGACAGCTCACGCGCTGCCGACAGCACATGCGTGGAATCCGTGCGGGCCCGGCCCGCGCTCTTGAGCAGCCCCTTGTCCCGGGCCGCGGCCAGGATGGCATCCAGCACCCGCCGTCCGGCGTCCGCCTGAACCAGCCGGTCCCGGAACTCCGACAGCACCGAGAAATCAAAGCCCGGATCATCCAGCTGAAGCCCGAGAGCGTACTTGAAGTCGATCCTGGCACGCACGGCCTCCGCGGCCTGCCGGTCGGTCAGCCCCTCCGCGAACTGCAACACCAGCACCAGCGCCAGCCCGCCCGGCGACCAGGCCGGCTTGCCCCGGACCGGGAAGAGGTCCGCGAACTCCTCGTCCGTGAACAACGGCCCCAGCTCGTCCCGGACCCGGATCGCCAGACTCCCCTTCGGGAACGCGGCCCGCGCCACCCGCACCGTCTCCGCCGGGATCTCCCCAGATCCCTTCGGCTGCATCGACATCCGCACCCACCCCATACGACAACGTCAGCCTTCAAGACCACAACCAGGTCTTGAAGGCCGACGTCACGCCCGGCCCCGAATTAACCAACAGCGTC
>NZ_JBEXHW010000098.1:0-1348 GCF_040608235.1 Streptomyces sp. NPDC005202
GGGTAGGCCGGACGCGTCCTTGGCACGATGAACTCCTCCTTGCGGGGACCAGTGTCCCCAAGCGGGTAGGTGTCCACCAAACCGGAGCAACATCAACGAAGAGCCTCCCAAACTCCTGCCGGGGTTGGCTTTCAGCAGCGGTCTGCCAGTGCCTCCCGACCCGGTGACACCACCCCCCAGATCAGGTCAACAGGGGGGACCTGTCATGCCGGCCCGGAGGCCGGGAACCCCGTTGCGGGCCACGAAGAAGGTAATTGTGACTGAGCGCCCCGTCTGGCGGGACTCGCCACAATCACAGCTGGTCAGCTGGCGATGGAGGTGGACGAGGCTGTCGGGGAAATGCGTCAGAGCCATGCACTCATTAGAGATAGATCATATGTTCGATTTCTTGTGTATCGGCGTGCGCCCGTGCCGGTGGTGGCCGACGCTGGAAGCAGGGGGTCCTGCTGAGCAGCGCCAGGCTCACACCCCTGGTCCAGCGCATGAGCTCGGACCGAACTGGAAGGTGAGCGTCACAATGAAGACATCCCCGATCGTTTCGCTGCAAGAGTGGGAGGCTGCGCGCCAGCAGCTGCTTGTGGAAGAGAAGCAGCTGACCCGCGCCCGTGACGCACTGGCCGCCAAGCGTCGGCGGATGCCGTGGCTGGCGGTGGAGAAGGAGTATGAGTTCGACGGACCCGAGGGTAAGGCGAGTCTGCTTGACCTGTTCGAGGGTCGCCGTCAGCTGATCGTCTACCGAGCCTTCTTCGAGCCCGGCGTATTCGGCTGGCCTGACCACGCTTGCCGCGGCTGCTCCATGGTGGCTGACCACGTTGGCCACCTTGCTCATTTGAACGCCCGCGACACCACTCTCTCCTTCGTCTCGCGCGCGCCGCAGCCGGACATCGAGCGTGTGAAAGCGCGGATGGGCTGGACGATGCCCTGGTACTCGATCACCGACGATTTCGACACCGACTTCGGTGTGGACGAGTGGCACGGCACGAACGCGTTCATTCGTGATGGCGACAGCGTGTTCCGCACCTACTTCATCAACGCCCGCGGTGACGAGGCGTTGGGGAGCACCTGGAGCTACCTCGACATGACTACGCTCGGGCGGCAGGAGACATGGGAGGACTCGCCCGAGGGCTATCCCCAAACCGCGCCGTACGAATGGTGGAACTGGCACGACGAATACGGCGACGCCGAGCTGGCGCCGGAGTGGCTGGCCCAAACCCGCCAAGGCCCCCGACGCCAGCCTGACTGAGCTTAAGCTTAGCTTGTTGTTTAACCCTGCTGCCGTTTCAAGCGGACATGTTCGGTGAGGGTTTCGGCTCGTTTCACGGTCTTCCCGGGTTCGTGGCGTGGTGCT
>NZ_JBEXHW010000099.1:0-1149 GCF_040608235.1 Streptomyces sp. NPDC005202
CGGCCTGGTGCCGAAGACGGACGAGGTGGTGTTCGTCGACATCGACTCCAAGGTCAAGCAGGTCTACGGCCCGGCCAAGCAGGGCGCCTCCTTCGGCTACACCAAGGTCCGCGGCCTGCACTTCCAGATCGTCACCGTCAAGACATCCACCTGCGCGCCGGTCATCGTCGCCACCAGGCTGCGCAAGGGGGTGGCCGGCTCCGGCAAGGGGGCGGCGAGTCTGCTGCGCGAGGCCCTGGCCACGGTGCGGGCGATGGGGATCACCGCGCAGATCATCGTGCGCGCCGACTCGGCGTTCTTCTCCCACAAGGTCGTCGACGCCTGCAGGAAGGCCGGGGCCCGTTTCTCGCTGGCCGTTGCGGTCAGGAAGAAGATCCGCGAAGCGATCGCGTCCATCGCCGAGGACGCCTGGACGCCGATCGAGTACACCGACGCCATCTGGGACGACGAGGAGGAACGCTGGGTCTCCGACGCGGAGATCGCTGAGATCCCCTTCACCGCATTCACCAGCAAGAAGAAGCAGTTCCACACCGTGGCCCGGCTCATCGTGCGGCGCGTGAAACGCCTCAACCCCAAGAGCGTCCCTGAAGGCCAGGCCGAGCTGTTCGGCGTCTGGCGCCACCACGTCATCTTCACCGACAGCCGCTTCACCCTCGTCCAGGCCGAGCCGATGCACCGCGAACACGCCGTGGTGGAACAGGTCTTCGCCGACCTGGAGGACTCCGCGCTCGGCCACCTGCCCTCGGGGAAGTTCACCGCGAACGCCGCCTGGCTGACCCTGGCCGCCACCGCCTACAACCTCACCCGGGCCGCCGGTCACCTCGCCTCCACATTCCACGCCAGGGCACGGACCGGCACCATCCGCCGCCACCTGATCAACATCCCGGCCCGGATCGCCACCGGCGCCCGCCGCATAACCCTGCACCTGCCGCAACGCTGGCGCTGGGAAGCCGACTTCACCGACCTGTGGATGGCCACCGGACAGCGCATGCCCACCTGACCCACGCGACCGCACCAACCGCCCGCGACCAGGAAGACCTCGGAGACCCCGCACCGGACGGCCACCCGGCGATCACCGCTGCCCGCACTCCAAAAACCACCGGAACCCCGCCCGAGATCGAAGATCAAAATTCACGCGGTGGATCGAGG
>NZ_JBEXHW010000100.1:0-1038 GCF_040608235.1 Streptomyces sp. NPDC005202
CGGTTGATGCCCTTCCTCTTCTCACGCTCGGCCTCGGCCAGGACCCGGCGGAAGGGCTCGAGATCCTCCACGAGGTGGTCGAACTGCTCGCGGGGCAGGCCGGTCAGGGCGGGGTGCGTGAGCAGGAAGGTGGCCTCGGCCGGGATCGGGGGCGCCTTCGCTTGCTCGGGCTCGGCCGGTGGTGCTTGCTGGGGGTCGCAGGGGACGATGGTGTAGTTCCACTCGCCGTGGAACTCGTCGCGCTCGACCCGCTGCATGATGGCCTTGCGCTCGGTCTTGGTGAGTGAGCGTCCGGTGGGGTAGTCGTTCTCGTCCAGTGCGGCACTGACGGTCAGTCCGGTGCTGGTGCGGGTGGCCGAGATGGTCTGCAGCAGCACTTCGTAGCTGGTCAGCGGCTGTCCGCGCAGGCTGTGCGTGATCCGGGAGAACAGCCGGTGTTCGACCTTGTTCCATTTTGAAGTGCCGGGTGGGAAGTGCATGACGGTGATGCTCAGCCCGCACTCGTCGGCGAAAGGCGGCCAGGTCCATCTTGAACAGGTGGGAGTCGGCCGAGTTCGCCCCGCCGGAGTCCGCGGTGATCAGGAGCCGGTCGGCGCCGAGGTAGTCAAGACAGCCTTGGCTGTTCCACCAGCGGCGCAGGGACTCCACCGCGAAGGCGGCGGTGTTGCGGTCGGTGCCCACGTTGACCCAGCCGCTGTCGCGGCCCAGGTCGTAGATGCCGTACGGGATGGCGATCGGGGCGTCGGGATCGATGAAGTCGTGGTCCGGGGCGGTGATCGGTTGTCCTTTGGGGCGGTAGGTGCGGCCGGGGCGGGCGAAATCGCCGATCGGCTCCTTCTTCTTCGCGTCCACGCTCACCACCGGAAGGCCGCGGGCCAGGAAGGATTCGACGGCGGTGTTGATGTGACGGAACTGGGCGTCGCGGTCGGGCACGTGACTGCCGGCCTTCGTCTTGGCCATGCCCTGAAGGCTGAAGCCCATCGCGTGCAGCAGGTCCGCGACGACCGGGGCGCTGACTGGATGGTCGGCCTCGGCCAG
>NZ_JBEXHW010000101.1:0-1038 GCF_040608235.1 Streptomyces sp. NPDC005202
CGGCAGATCCAGGTCGGATCCGTGGCGGTGGGCGGGGACGCGCCGGTGTCGGTGCAGTCGATGACGACGACGCGGACCTCGGACGTCGGCGCGACGCTCCAGCAGATCGCGGAGCTGACGGCCTCCGGCTGCCAGATCGTCCGGGTCGCGTGCCCCACGCAGGACGACGCGGACGCGCTCGCGACCATCGCCAGGAAGTCGCAGATCCCGGTGATCGCGGACATCCACTTCCAGCCGAAGTACGTCTTCGCGGCCATCGAGGCCGGCTGTGCGGCCGTGCGGGTGAACCCGGGCAACATCAAGCAGTTCGACGACAAGGTCAAGGAGATCGCCAAGGCGGCGAAGGACCACGGCACGCCGATCCGGATCGGCGTGAACGCGGGCTCGCTGGACCGGCGGCTGCTGCAGAAGTACGGCAAGGCCACCCCCGAGGCGCTGGTGGAGTCGGCGCTGTGGGAGGCGTCGCTGTTCGAGGAGCACGACTTCCGGGACATCAAGATCTCCGTCAAGCACAACGACCCGGTCGTGATGATCGAGGCGTACCGGCAGCTGGCCGAGCAGTGCGACTACCCGCTGCACCTGGGCGTCACGGAGGCCGGTCCCGCCTTCCAGGGCACGATCAAGTCGGCCGTCGCCTTCGGCGCGCTGCTCTCGCAGGGCATCGGCGACACCATCCGGGTGTCGCTGTCCGCTCCGCCGGTGGAGGAGGTCAAGGTCGGCATCCAGATCCTGGAGTCGCTGAACCTGCGCCGGCGGGGTCTGGAGATCGTTTCCTGCCCGTCCTGCGGGCGCGCCCAGGTCGACGTGTACAAGCTGGCCGAGGAGGTCACCGCCGGTCTCACCGGCATGGAGGTCCCGCTCCGCGTCGCGGTCATGGGCTGTGTCGTCAACGGCCCGGGCGAGGCGCGCGAGGCGGACCTCGGTGTGGCCTCCGGCAACGGCAAGGGCCAGATCTTCGTCAAGGGCGAGGTCATCAAGACCGTCCCCGAGTCGAAGATCGTGGAGACCCTCATCGAGGAGGCCATGAAGCTCGCCGAG
>NZ_JBEXHW010000102.1:0-1016 GCF_040608235.1 Streptomyces sp. NPDC005202
TGCAACTGACGGATGCGGAATGGGAGTTCATCGGGCCGTACCTGCCGATCGGCGAGTACGGCCCGTATCCCGAGCGGCTTCGGCAGCAGTTCGAGGGTGTGATCTGGCGGTTCAAGACCGGCGGACAGTGGCGGGAGATGCCGCAGGAGTTCGGTGCCTGGTCAACCGTCCACAACCGCTTCCGGCAGTGGCGTGACGCCGGTGTCTTCGAGGCTCTGCTGGAGGGCCTGATCGCGGAAGCGGCGAAGCGGGGTGAGGTGGATCTGTCCCTGGTCAGCATCGACTCCACCACCGCGCGTGCTCACCACGACGCGGCCGGGATGCACCTGGGCGAGGACGTCCTCGGCGCACTGGAGAAGGCTGCCGACGAGACGGAGAAGGCCAGGTCAAAAGGGGCAGCCTCGAAGAACAAGACGGACAGGACGTCAAGATTGACCCCGAGCGGGAGGAGCGACGACGCATCCGGCGTCGGCGAAAACTCCGGCTGCAGGCCGCCCTCCTGGGACGCTCCAGGGGCGGGCAGACCAGCAAGGTCCACCTGGCCGCCGACCGCAAGTGCCGCCCGCTGGCGCTCCTGCTGACCGCGGGCCAGGCCGCGGACAGCCCGCAGTTCATCCCCGTACTGGGGAAGATCCGGGTCCGCGGCCCTGTCGGCCGCCCCCGCACCCGACCGGACGCGGTCGCCGGGGACAAGGCCTACTCCTCGCGCGGCAACCGGGCACACCTGCGGAAACGCCGTATCAAGGCAGTGATCCCGGAGAAGAGAGACCAGGCCGCCAACCGGAAGAAGAAGGGCTCCACGGGCGGCCGGCCCGTCAGCCACGACGCCGACCTCTACAAGGAGAGGAACACCGTCGAGCGCCTGATCAACAAGCTCAAGGCCTGGCGAGGCATCGCCACCCGATACGACAAGACCCCGGACAGCTACCTCGCCGGCCTCCACCTGCGCGCCTCAATGATCTGGATCAAGGACCTCACCCGGACCACCAATTGATCACGACTCAATACGCGCCCTA